>NZ_JBEZEB010000061.1:0-38660 GCF_040648615.1 Catellatospora sp. NPDC049111
CGCATCAGTGATCGTCAGCGCTGCCTTCGGCCGACCCATCCGTCCCATCGGCACAGCATAGACTTATGCAACGGATTTCCGGCGCAGCACACTAGCTCGTCGCCGCATTGGTACGGCCGGTCAGGCGCTCGTGGCGCTGCCGGGCCGCCTGCGCGGAGCCGAGGCCGAGCCCGAAGGCGATCGTCTGCCAGGTCAGGCCCCGTGCGCGGGCCAGGTCGAGCAGGCCCGCCTCCAGGGCGTCGAGGTCGGCCCGCACCCGCGGGATGAGGGTGAGCGCGGCGGTCAGGTCGGTCTCGTCGAACGGCTCCTCGTCCGGCTCGGGCTGGGCCGATCCCACCGCGAGGGACACCGACAGAGCGACCGCCTCGTACGGGTCCAGCACGTACGGATGCCGCCAGCGGTCGCGCCTGCTCGCGGTCGCGCCGTGGCGCTCGGCCAGCCGGGTCAGGGCAGCGAAGTCGCGGTGTGCACGAGCCCGCCCGGCGTCCGGCGGAACGAACGGGTCCTCATCGTGGATGTCAGCCATGGGCACAGCCAACCAGATAAACGGCCCGTTGTAAACATAATGTTGAACACGTCATGTTCAACCGCGTTCAAAGGTAATCGAAGAACCGGTCCCACCAGCTCTGACCCGAGGCCACGCACCGTCGTAGCGCTGCCACAACGGCTCTTCAGGGATAGCACATACCCGAGGCTGGCCAGCGCGTCGCCGATCCGGCCACGTCGTCGGGCTGGAGCAGCTCGGCCGCCTCCTCGTCCGTCCATACGCCCGGATTGTCGACGGCGAGCACCGCCATCCCGCCGAAATTGCTGATCGAGACAACGAGCCGGCTTCCGGTCGCGGTGAGCGCGGCAGGAACCTCGATGCGGCCGTGCAGGCTCGCGTCCCACGTGCCGGTCCACCTCGCACGCGCCGCCGAACGCGGCATCCAGCCGCTGCGCGAGCTGCTCGAACCGGGCCCGCTCGCGCCGACCGTCGTAGCCGGTCGGGAACTCCAGACCCTGTGGATCGTCCAGCGAGCGCAGCAGTCGCCACAACTCGTCATGATCGCTGAGCATGCCGTCACGCACCGGGCAGTGCGATGTGCTCGTAGGCCAAGGCCTTCTCCAGTGCCTGCTCGTCGGTCAGGTGCGGCGTGTGGTGGAACAGGTAGCCGACGACGTGCGGGCACTCGGTGATGCGCTCCAGCTCCTCGACCTTGTCGTCGACCTCTTCGTCCGGCGTGTGCACCAGCTCGGCCATGAGCGCCAAGGCGCGCCGGCGCTGCTCGGGCGTCAGGGTCCGCATCTGCTGCCCTCCCGGGCCGGTGTCGCTCGTGGCCATACCGGCTGGATGGTAGTGCTTAGGATGGGCCGCGCCATCGGACGTCTTCGCGGGGGAGTCAGGGACGTGACCTGGTTTGAGGGGCTTCTGCGGCGACGGCGACGGCAGCGGACGTGGTTCCGGATCGTGCTGGTGTCGGTGGTCGTGACCGGGCTGGTCGCCTTCTTCGGCTGGCCGCACTGGGTGCAGTACCAGGCGCGGCAGGAGAAGCAGGCACGCCAGGCGGCCATAGCCGAATACAAGCCGTTCGTTTTCCCGGCGATCCGCGCCCTGCTGGGATACGACTACCGCGACTTCGACGGTTCCGTCGCGCGTGGACAGTCCTTCCTCACAGGACCGTTCGCCGCCGAGTACACGGCCGCCATGGCCGCGCTGCGCCCGAGCGCCCTCGCGGAGCAGGCCGTTGTCACCGCGGAGGCCCGCAGTGTGGGCCTCCGCGAGTACGGGCAGCAAAGGGCCGAGGTGCTGGCCTACGTGACTCAGCGACGCATGACGAACGCGCTGGCCGGGGTTGAGATCACCGAATGCGAGGTCGTGGTCGCCCTGGAACGTGTCGGGTCGGAGTGGAAGGTGGCGAGGTTCGCCGTCCAGCCGTATCCCAACGTCCACCTCTCGCCCACGTCCACGCCGCGGCCATCGCCCTGACCGGGTCGCGCTGTCGTGCCAGCACAGCGTCGGTGCTCTCACCGGGGTCTGGTCGCGTGGCACTCGTCCAGGGCGGCCAGCAGGTCGGTCAGCCCGGACGAGGTCATCGAGACGCCGTTCGGAGCACGTCGATATTTGAGCTGTGCCGGGGTGGGGTAACGCGCGCCGTCAGTGAGGTCGATCCACAACACGGCGGCCCGTTCACCGTCCGGCCTGATGGTGAATTTCTCCACCTGCGAGAACGCGAACACCCGGTTCCGATGGCCGTCGCGTACGTGCAGGTGGGTTCCACTCGTCCAGATGCCGATCCGCAACTGCCCGCGGAACCACAGCGCTCCCCCGAGAAGCAGCAAGAGCCTGCCGATCCCTGCCTCGCGCACGCCGATCTCCACGATCCCGTAAACCGCCAGGGCCGCACAGATCCAGAACCCCAGCAGGCCCCCCAGCCGGCTGTCGGGGTCCGGTGTCAGGCGGCGCAGGGGCGCAAAGTTGGTCCGCATCAGCACGAGTGACATTCTGGGACAGGCACGCTTCAGCCGTCTGCCCCGAACCCGGCTGCCATGGCCGACGGGCTACCGGGAGTTCGCCGACGTCGAACGCCCACGAACCCCCGGTAGCCGTCGGCCGAGCAGCCGCTGCGCGCTCCATGCGGTGTCAGAACGTCTGAGCGCGGATCAGGAGCGCATCAGCGGCACCATCAGGTGTGTGCCGAGGACGTCGTTCATGACGGGCGGGGTCTGGGTGTCGTACTTGCCGGTGCCGGACCGCACCGACAGGAGCATCCGACCCAGCGCGCCCGGTGCCGTCTCGTACGCCTGCAGCGCCGAACCCCGGAAGATGACCGGCTTGTCGTACTGCGCGGCCAGCCGGACCATCACCCCGCCGATGAGTTTCTGACAGGTCGAGCACGGGGTGTTGGTCTGGTGCGCCTCGATGATGACCGCGAGCGTCGTCTCCTGGTTCAGGTTCACAGCGGCCGCCTCGACCCAGGCCAGGAACGCCTGGAACTCGGAGTGCGCGACGCCGGAGACGCCCGGGAGCTTGTGCGGCTCGACGGTGTCCTTGGCGGCGGCCGACTCCTGCTCGATCGCCCCGCCGACGCGGCGGACCACGGTCAGGCCGGCCAGCAGCGAGTTCCCGGACGCGCCGCCGGGCAGGGCCGTCCGGTGCAAAGCGGGGGCGGTGACGGTGTAGTAGGTGGTTGGGGCGGTGCGGAGCAGCACGTCGAGGGTGTCGGAAACCGCCCACAGGCTGTCGCCGGTGTGGGTCTGGCCACCCGCCTCGTACTCGTACCTCTCCCCGGTGAAACTCAGGTGATGGGGCATCTGCGCCTCCTGTGTCGGTCGGACACCGGTTAAGAGGCGGGACACGGGCCGGTGATACGCGGCGTCGTCACGGCAGCCGGGTCGGGTGTGCGACTCCGGCCAGGCCGTCCACGACACAGACCTGTCCGGCGTACGAGCAACCGCACGCGATCCATACTGAAAGTGGAAAGCATCTCCTACGGCGGGTAATCGATGGCTGAGTGGCTGTTCGTGGGCGTGTTCGGCGTATTCGTCGGGCACCACGGGAACTCGGTGGTGCAGCTCCCCGACGCCGAGGAAGACCGTCGGCATTCGCAACTGCACCATCTCCTCACAGTCGTCGGCACGCGAGTCCAGGAGCTGGTTCAGCTACGGCAGTGGCAGGCCGCGGGCGGGATGAGCCGCCAGCAGGTGATCATCGACCCGATCCTGACGGAGACGGACCGTCCCGTGGTCGGCCGGATCCGGCAACGCGACGAACCGGGTCACGAGGGAATCTGGTGCGAGTTGCTGCTACCCCGCGCCTGGCTGAGCCGACCGGTCGACGGGCTGCGCGCCGTGCAGGCGACCCGTGCCGTCCTCGCGACGCTGGACGCCGTCGGTTCGCGGTACGGGCTGGGTGTCATACCGGTGCGCAAACCTGCGTCCGGCGGGGGCGCGCCGGACGACCCGTTCACCGCCCCACCCCGGCACCGCAAACAGGCCATGGCGTACGCGTCAGAGTGGCTGGGAGAACTGCTGCAGGTCCTCGGACCTGACGAACTGCTGGTGGCGACCCGAACCGAGCGGTCCGGGCGGACGGCGGCAAAGCTCGACCGATTCATCGAGAACATGGGTGAACTCGTCGAACACGACGATCAAACTCTCCCCGACGGCAAGAAAGTCATGACGTGGAAAATCCGCGCGAACTGGTGAGCTGGTCGGTGGATGCGCCCGGCCTCGGGCGGCGGCACCAGCGGTCACTGCAGGACGCCGCGTCGTCGGCCGCGTCCTGGATCGAGCAGTGGCCGGGCTGCGTGAGCGCGACCGTCTCCGGGCCGATCCGGTTCCGTGTAGAGGTGTCGGCCCCTGGCGACGTTGCACTGCAACCGCCGGCAGCCGAACTGATCGACGGGGTCGTCGAGGTGTCCATCACCGTTGATCGGCAGGCGCTGGAAGGGTCCACGCCGCTGCTCCGCCGGCACGTCCTCGATGCCTTTCTGGCAGGAATCGAGCTGGGTGCGTCGGTCGCGCCGCATCAGCCGCCGATCGAGGTGTGGATCGAACCGGAGGACGAAGAGGAGACCGAGAAACTGCACCCGCTCGACGTTCTCGGCGCGGAGCTGTCGATGCTCGCCGAGGGCGAGGTGATGGTGATCCGGCCCCTCCGGGAAGGCGCGGACGGGCTGAGGCAGTACCACGAACTCGACGATGCCCTGGTTGCCCGGTTGGCTCGGTCGAAGCTGGGCGACCTGCTGGACACCTCGTCGCACCCCGACGCCGTCAGCTGGACCATACAGATCAGCCGCTCCCGATAACCGGGCTGGCTGCACCGGAGCGGGAGGAGTGCTGGTCGGCAACGCGAGCCGCCGCATGATCCAATGGGCCGATGGAACTCACCAAGCAGTTCAGCGAGCAGCAATACCGTAAGGCGCTGGACTCGTGGACCTGGCTGGATCTGGCCGGCAAGGCCCCTCGGTTCACGTCGCTGTTCGGTGACGTGTTCCTGGAATCCGCGGACGGGGCATGGTGGCACCTCGACACCTTCCAAGGCGAGCTCGTTCGGGGCTGGAACACCCGCGCCGACCTCATCGCCGAACTGGAGACCGAAGCGGGCCAGGACAGGTACCTGCTGGCCGGCCTCGCCATGGGCGCATACCACCGGCGTGCGCTTCGCCTGGAAGCCGACCAGGTCTACGCCTACGCCCCGCCGCCGATCATCACCGGCAGTTTCGACGTCGACCACATCGCCGTCTTCGACTTCGTCATCGCGGTGAACCTCGCCGGCCAACTCCACCTGCAGCTGAGGAGCAAGTCCGCATAGAAGCCCCCTGTGCGGGAGACGGCAAGGGCAGCTGGTCATCGGAACCACAACTCGTCAAAGACGGTCGGCCTGGTGCTGACCTAACGACCGGACATCTGTGGCGACAGCGCCAGAATTTGGCGACCGTTCCCAGCCCACAGATGCCCGGCTGATGGGTTCTTGCCGCAGTCTGACCTGGTTACCGTATGCACTTCATGACCTTGGGTAGCGGCGTGGAGGCACTGATGTCTGGTTACCGGTTCAACCCTCCGCCCGGTTGGCCCACTCCCCCGCCCGGATGGTCGCCACCGGCAGGGTGGACGCCGGATCCCTCGCTTCCGCAAGCCCCACCCGATTGGCAGTGGTGGCTCCCTGAGGTGCCCACTCCGCCGGTATCGCCGGCTCCCAAGGCCGTCATCCCCGCGCAGCAGGCGGCAATGGCGGCAGCCCCGACTCTTGTAGCACCGGCGGCCGGAGGACCGGGTAGCAGCCTTTTCGGACGCGGCAAGAAGCGGCTTGAGGACGAGAACCAGCTGCTGCGATCCGAGATCACCAGGCTGATGGGGCTCGACACCAGCGCGATCGCGGCGGAAACCGCCTCGTTCCAGACAGCCCTGCAACGCGCTCGGGGCGAATACCAGCAACTGCAGGCACAACTGACGAACGTGCGTGCCGAGCTCGTGCGATCCTCTGCGGAAGCCGAACTGCAAGAGGTCGCCATCTACGAGTACCGGCACCCGCTGGCCGATGCCGTCGCCTACAAGGAAAGGCTCGCCGACCTCAACGTCCGGATCAAGGATGCCGCCCGCACCGGCAACGCGGTGCAGGCCGCCACGGCGTGGACCGTCAACGGATCCCAGGCCGAGGGCCGAAAGATGATCAACGAGACCTCCAAGCTCATGCTGCGCGCCTACAACGCTGAAGCGGAGAACTGCGTCGCGCGGGTGCAGCCGCATCGACTGGACTCGACGATCGAACGGCTGACCAAAGTCACCGAGACCATCGCCCGTCTCGGCAAGACGATGAGCATCCGCATCTCTCCCGAGTACCACCAGCTACGCGTGTACGAACTCCGGCTGACCGCCGACTACCGCGCGAAGGTCGAGGAGGAGAAGGAGCGCATCCGCGAGGAGCGTGAGCGCATGCGCGAGGAGAAGGCCGCGGCGGCGGAGTTCGAGCGGGAGAAGGCCAGACTGGCCAAGGAGCAGTCGCATTACCAGGCGGCGCTGGCGAAGCTCACGGCAAAGGGCGACCTTGCGGCCGCGGCTGAAATCGAAGCGAAGCTCCAGGAGATCGGCGAGGCGATCGCCGGAGTCGAGGCTCGCGAGGCGAACATCCGGGCCGGCTACGTCTACGTGATCTCCAACATCGGTGCGTTCGGTCCCGGCATGGTGAAGATCGGCATGACCCGGCGGTTGGACCCCGAGGACCGGGTCCGTGAACTCGGTGACGCGTCCGTGCCCTTCCGCTTCGACATCCACGCGCTGATCTTCAGCGAGGACGCCGTCGGCCTTGAGGGCAAACTGCACGCAGCGCTGAGCGCCAAGCGGGTCAACCAGGTGAATCTGCGCCGGGAGTACTTCTACGCCACCCCTGCCGAGGTCCGGGAGTTGCTGAGCGAGATCGCCGGTCAGCACCTGCTCGAATACCGCGAGACGCCCGAAGCTTTGGAGTGGCGGGCCAGCCACGCCGACCGGGCGACAGATGGTGCAGCTGGTTAGGCGGAGTGTTCGTAGTGGTGCGGGTGCACCAGCGGGTCGCTGAGGACCACGAAGTCGACGACTTCCCAGAACTCCTTCACGCGAGGATGGGACAGTGCCTCGGCGCGGGTGAGCTTCTGCCCGAACAGAGCATCGTCCGAGGCGACCTCGGCGGCGTCGACCGCGGTCGCCGCCGGGTAGTCGCTGCCCGCGACCGGGCCGAACCGACAGCCGAAGGTCACGTGATCGTCGTATTCGCCCTGGCCCCAGGTGCCGAAGACGACGTCGATCCAGGTCTCGCGCACGTGGCCGTGGTCGTAGCAGGCCGCGAAGAACACCGCGTACGGCTGGTCGTCGCGGTTGACCATGGCCCAGGTGCGTCGGCTGGCGTTCCCGCAGCAGTCACAGGCATGGGTGGTGCCACCGCGCCAACCCTCATCGAACGTGAGCATGCCGCGCATTGTGGCCCGCGAGAGGATCTTCTGCAAAGCCAGAGCTGGAAGCACTTGAACCTGATGCACAGGTCAGGAGCCGTCGTCGTCAGGCCCTGACCTGTGCATCAGGCTGATCAGCTGCCGGGGAGAGCGGACCCCGAATCCGGCTGAGTCTCGTGCCGGCCTGCCATGCGCAGCTCAGCACGGGCCTGCCGTGCGCCGAGGCAGTCGGGTTGCAGGCAGATGCGGCACCGCCCGGAACGTTCACAGTTCCGGTGGCGGTGCAGCTCACGGTGCAGGAACTCCGCACGCTTGTCGCTAATCGGTTCGATGTAGGACCGCACGGATGCCTCCTTCGGTGATCGACCGACGTCCTCGGATCGGTGAGGTGCGCGGACACGGCCCGTGAACTGGGGATTCACGGAATGGCCGATGCCCGGTATCGTGCCGCGAATGACGACGGGGGATGGGCCGGGCGAGGTCCGGCGGTGGAAGCTGATCGCGCTGGTGAGCGCGCTCAGCTCGGTGGCGGCCGTGGCCGCGCTGGTCGGCTGGACCGCCCGCGGATGGGGTGGCGACGCCGCCCCCGCGAGCGCTACGTTCACCGGCGGCGGTCAAACCACCAGCAACCTCTGCGAGCCGCAGCAGGGCACCTGGCTCCGGACCGGAGCCGCCGTCAAGATCCTCAGCGCCGACGGCGAGCAGCTCGCCACGGGCAAGATTCTCAACGAGCCGGTGTGGAGCGACGGGGGTTGCCATCAGGAGTTCGTCGTGGACGGCATCCCCGAACGGCGCAGCGTGTACGTGGTGGAGGTCGGGCATTGGCGGCACCCGGTCACGGAGGAGCAGCTCCGCGCGAATACCGCCGAAGTCCTGCTGATCTAGCAGCGACACGGCGCACCCACGAACGCGCTTGGGGCGGCCCGCCTTCGCGCACCGCCGCCAGTGGCTGATAGACCACACGAGCTCGCGACGAGGCTTCCATGCCGTCGCGCTGAGCCGCGAACGTCGGTTCTGGCGGTCGGATGATCGCCTGAGCTTCTTCATGACCTCGCTCGGTCCGCCTGCGCCGACGACCACAGTTCGATCACCTGCCGCAGGTGGTCGGCGGCACCGGCGGCGAGCTTCACCGTGAGCCGACGGCGGCCTCTGACGAGTTCCACAATCCGTGCGTCGAGCAGCAGGTATACGACAGCACGAGCGGACTCCGCGGACACTCCGGCATCGGCCAGCTCCTGGTGCAACTCGCCGACCGACCATTCACGCGACGGGTCCGCGACCATGTGCGCGTAAATCGCCGCCCGACTCGGACTGTGCCTGGCCAGCAGACTTCCCGCCGAAACCAAGGTGATACCCCTTTCGACATCCGGGCGAGCCGTCGCTTATGGCTCGTTGGACAAGGTCACCGGCCGAGACGCGTGACGGCCACAGGGTGCGAGCCGGGGACGGCTGCCGCCCGGCCGGTGACTTGTGACAGCCCGCCGTGTCCTCTCCGCGATGACCGGTGGCACACCAGGTGTCGTGACCACCTTCGTCTCCGACGGATGCCCCAGACAGAGCGGCGATGACGCAGAGCTGATGCACGGCCGTTGCGCCGCCTCCGCTGATCTGCATGAATGGGTTCGGATCGTTTCATCGGACCGCAGAGGTGATCGTGAAGCGCGTCGGCCTGTCGCAACGCCGCAAGGCAGTCGGACTCAGTCAGGAGAAGCTCGCGGAGAACCTCGGGGTCGACCGGTCAACCGTCGTTCGATGGGAGGCGGGCGACACCATCCCACAGCCATGGCACCGACCACAGCTGGCACGGGCGCTGAAGGTCACCGTCGAACATCTTGATGTGCTGCTGGCCGGCCACGCTGAAGCGGCAGCGCCTCATGACGAGCGGCTGGAATACGCGCTGGCACACCCGTCCACCGTCGACACCATCATCGCGGCGGGGCTGCGGCACCAGATCCAAAAGCTCGACCGGCAGTACGACGACCTTCCTTCCAGCGCGCTGCTCGCGCCCGCAGGGCAGTTGCACGGACAGGCGGTATACCTGCGCTCACGTGCAAGTTCGGCGGCCGCACGGGACGAGCTGTGGGCGGCGGAGGCTGAATCCGCACTGCTCATGGGGCAGTTGACCTGGGATGCGTCGTATCGACGGGACCACCCGGGCGCGGACACCTACTTTGATCAAGCCATTGCCGCCGCCGGCCATGCGGGAACCGTCGTCGTGGCAGCACACGCTGAACTCCGCAAGAGTTACGTCGCGCTGTACGGCAGGAAGGATCCTCGCGGCGGGCTGACCCTTGCACAGCGCGCCGCAGACTCGGCGAAGGGGCACAGCACAGTGCTCGCGGGAATGGCCACGCTGCACGTCGGAGAGGCGCACGCCATGCTGAGCGATGCGCGTGGCTGCGAAGTCGCGCTGCATCGGGCGGAGCGGCTGCTCGGCGAAGTCCGCCCGGACGACCCCGCCGCCGCGCTGTTCTGCCGGAGCACCCACGGCAGGATCGCCGGTTCCTCGTACTTGCGTCTCGGTCTGCTGTCACGCGCCGAGCCGACGCTACGGTCCAGCCACACCTTGATGAACCACGAGCGGAAGTCCACGGCAATCGTGCTGGGCAACCTGTCCTTGGCCTGCATACGACAGCGCAAGCTTGATGAGGCGGTGAGCCATCTCCACCAGGCCATCGCCGTGTTGGAGCGCACCCGCGGCGGAGGCGGATTGAACGTGGCGTTCACCGCTGCGCGGGAGATGCTCCCCTGGCGCGACAACGCCGGAGTGTCCGAGGTGAGCGATAGGCTGCTCGCGTTGATGTCGGCAGCATGAGTGGAGCCAGCGTGATCGACCCCGCGATCGATCAGGCGAAGCAGGCAGCCAGGGAGAAGGTCTGGGCGCTGCTGCACGACGTCGGCGCGGCGCTTCCACCGGGAGCACACGGCAGGATTCCCAACTTCGTCGGCGCGGACCTCGCCGCCGACCGGCTCGCCTCACTCAACGCGTGGAAGAACGCCCGGGTCGTCAAGGCCAACCCCGACCCGGCCCAGCACCCGGTGCGGATCCAGGCCCTCCAGGAGGGCAAGCTCCTCTACATGGCGGTGCCCAGGCTCGCGACGCCGGAGCCGTTCTACCTGCTGGATCCCGCTGCCACCACGGAGATCAAGACGGTGACCACGGGTGACGGGGCCAGCCGCCACGCTCCGCGCGTCAACCTGGACCAGATGCGACAAGTCGATCTCATCGTGATGGGAAGCGTCGCGGTCAACCGTCGTGGCGTCCGTGTGGGCAAAGGCGCCGGCTACAGCGATATCGAGGTGGCTCTCCTGGCCGAAGCCGGGCTCATCGGACCCGAGACCGTCATTGTCACGACGGTCCACACGGCGCAGGTGCTTGACGAGGCCCTGCCTGAGACCGAGCACGACTTCAGCGTTGACGTCATCATCACGCCTGCGGAAACCATCTTCTGCCAGCCGCCACGAAGACCTGGCGGAATCGTGGCCAGTCACCTGACTGTCGACAAGGTCCGCGCCATCCCCGCCTTGACCCGGTTCACGGAGTGACACCGCCTCGGGCTACGGCCCGCCGACAGACTGGTCTGGGCAGAAGTCAACCTGCGCCCAGATTCGCTCCGGTGCGATTGAACGACACCGCCGAATCGCGCTTAGGAGCAGAGCGATGAACGGCCGCGCCACGGACCTTGTCATCGAAAGACACCGCGCAGCAGCAGTCCCACAGGCACGCGGTGAACTTCTCGCCGTCTACCGCGAGGCGTACGCCGATAAGATCCAGAATCCCTTCTCCGCCGAGACCCGGTTCCGGGAAAAGATCGAGGCCTACCATCAAGCTGCCCAAAAGCACGCCCAAAGGCAGCCATCCCAGCGCTCTGATGACCATGGCTCGCCTGACGTGCGGGCGCAAGGTTCCGTTGCGTGTTTGCGATGTGGCCTGTGGGCACGCGGAAGATGCATCGACTGCGATAAGCCGGTGTGCGCATCACATTCGAGGATCGACCAGGGGTGTCTTCGGTGCGATGACGACGCGGACGCCTACCTTGAGGCGCAGCGTCCCGAGCGTGAGGCTATGGCTGCACATCGCCGCCAGATGGAACAGCAAAGAAGAGACCTCGAAGCCCAGAGGCAGGCGGAGGCCGACAAGGCCCATGAGGCAGAAATGGAGCGTCGACGAAGACTTCCCGCGCTAAGTGGACGTTCCCTTGTTGACTACCTCCGTGGAAGCCGCAACGAGTACGACGAAGGCTCTGTTGGGGCCGTTACCGGTAGAGACCTGGCGGATGCCCTAATGCGGGCAGCAATCCCAACGCATCTCCAGGCCTATCAGGTACGGGAAACGCGACTATTCAAAAGGCCTGTAATTTATCGTGGTCAGGGTTGGGTTATCGATAGCAGTACAAATACCATGGATCCTGACTCCAGCTACAGCAATGCCACGAAGACCGTTCTCTTTGTCGACGGACGTGGTGCTGTAAAAGCTATGTGGTCCGCCGTAGAAAGACCTCCCGAACATCTCTACGAGGCCGACCTTGTTCGGAAATTGCGAGAGCAAATACGAGGCTCGGCGGGAAAGAGCCTGCTGTGATCACACCGCGAGTCGTATAGCAGCGTTGCCAAACGGTTCCGGCCGGGTCGCCCCGACGTCGAGAGGGTGCTCCGACACCGTGTTCGACCTCCCGCGACGGCACGGCAATCGGAAGTTTGAAGGCCGACGCCACGCCGTCTACAGGCAGTCGAGCGTGACTTTAGGCCGTCGTCAGGCCGTCAAACGGCGACCAACAACGACCGACGTTGGCTGATAACACGCAGCTGGACCAGCAGCTCAGAGGAATGCCGGAGGCCCGACTATGAGGACGACGGACGAGTCTGCCTGTGCGCCGGATTCTGTCCGCCAAAGGCCAGAGGGCCTGCCGATCATCAGCAGACCCTCTGGTGTGCGCACTTCTCGCGAGCAGCTCAGCTACCGGAGAAGGTGAACGTCGAGCCCGGCTGGGTCACGATGTTCCCCGTACCCGAGTTCGTGATCGTGACGTTCGACAGCGTCGCGCTACCCCGGGCCTGGGCCATGGCCAGCATGCCCGCGCCGTTGTTCGACTTGTCGATCTTCACGTTGGTGATGACCACCCCCGGAAGCTCACCCGCCTTGAACTGGATGCCGTCGTACGTCGAGTCGTAGATCTCGGTATCCCGAATCGTGACCCCCGGGATCGCGACCGTCGCCGCGAACAGCGTGATCGCGCCGAACTCCTGGTCCTCGTTCCAGAACGCCCCACCCGTGCGGTACAGCGCGTTGTTGGCGATCAGCGTCTGACCCGTGAAGGGGATCGGGTCGTGGTCGGTCGCCAGCATGATGCCCGGGTAGTTCATCGTGTCGTAGATCAGGTTGTTCTCGATCTTGTTGCCGTACCCGCCGTACACCGCGATCCCGTTCGCCCGCCACGGCAGCTGCACCGTGTTGTTGACGAACCGGTTGTCGTGCCCGATGTCGACCGACGTGTCCTTCACGTACTTGCTGGCCCAGACCGCGAGCGCGTCGTCGCCGTTGTTGCGGAACGACGAGTTGAACACGGTCGAGTTGCGGGTGCCGTTGGTGAAGTTGATGCCGTCGGCGTACGTGTTGCGCACGCGCATGCCGCTGAACTCCAGCCCGTCACCGGGTCCCCACAGCTCGGGGATGTTGGAGTAGTCGCGGCCGACCCAGGCGCCGACGTTCGCGTGCTCGATCCACACGTTGGTGATCTTCGTGCCGACGCCGAGCCGGCCGTTGATGCCGACGCCGCCTTCGGCGTTGCCGTCACCGCCGCGGATCCGGCCGGAGCCGAAGATCGCGATGTCGGAGATCTGGGTGTTCTTGTCGATGTCGAAGCCGAAGTTGCCCTCGTGCGGGTGGTTGATGCCGCCCGCGTTCTGCGGCTGGATCAGCGAGTAGAGGCGGGAGTGCCACATGCCCGCGCCCTTGATGACGACGTTGCTGATGCCGACCTGGTTGTGGGTGCCGCGGTTCAGCGGGTCGTCGGTCAGGATCTTCTGTTCCTGCCGCCACTGGCCCTCGGGGATCCACACGCAGCTGATCTGCCCGTTCTGGTCGGCGGTCACCGCGGCCTGGATGGCCGCCGTGTCGTCGAGGCCGTCGTTGGGCACCGCGCCGTAGTTGGTGATCGAGGTGCACTCGCTGGGCTTGCTCAGCGGCGCGGCCACCTGCTCAAGATCGATCATATCGATGATGTAGAAGGAGGCGTTGTCACCGGAGTCGCGCTGCAGCTTGAACTTCGTGCCCGGCGGGTACGAGGTGCCCAGCAGCGCGTTCGACTCGTCGAACAGCCGGCGCGCGTTGGCCGACGGGGTGTTGGTCAGGCCCTCGGGGTCGTCGGTGGTGCCGTAGAGCCAGCTGTGCACCGAGGACAGGGTGAGCTTGCGGTTGAACGTGCCGTTGACGTACAGGCTGATCGTGAAGTCCTGGCCACCGCCGCCGGCGGCGTCGGGGACCGAGTTGCGGACGACGATCGAGTTGGCCTGGTTGGTCGAGGTGAACTCGACGTACTGGCCCTGGGTGGTCAGGCGCACCGACTTGCGGCCCGAGGACTCGGTGGCGAAGTTGGTGTGCCCGAAGGTGCGCAGGGCGTCCGTCTGCAGCAGTTCGCCCTGGTAGGCGGCGGACTCGGCCTCGTACGAGGTGTACGGGACGGCCGCGCCCCGCCCGACGACGATCGACGAGGTCAGCGAGTTGTTGGTCTCGTTGGTCTCGGTGACGACGTTGGTGGCGTCGGCGCCGGCGGTGATGGTCGCGCCGCCGCTGGTGGCGGTCCAGGTGCCGTTGACGGCCACGTTGACGGTGGCGCCCGCGGCGATGGACGCGGTGTTGGTGTTGAGGGTGGTGGAGCCGACCGTCACCCGGGTGACCGTGGTGGTGCCGGAGGCCGTGGTGCCGCGGTTGTTGACGGTCACGGTGAAGCTGACCGCCGCGCCGACGGCCGGGTTGGCCGGGTTCGTGGAGATGCCGGTGACCTGCAGGTCAGGGCCGGGGGCCTGGGCCACGACGAGGTTGCTCGCGGCGTTGGCGGTGTTGTTGTTCTCGTTCTTCTCGACGACCGTGCTGGCGTTGTCGGCGCGGGCGCTGACGGCGTACGTGCCCTGGCCGAGGTTGCCGATCGGCAGGCTCACCGACTGCGAGCCGCCGGCGGCGATGGCCGCGACGTCGACGGTGCCCTTGAGCGCGCCGTCGAGGTAGAGGCCCACCTTGGAGGCGGGGGCGGACAGGTCGCCGATGTTGTTGACGGTGGCGGTCAGCGAGATGCTCGACGCCTCGTTCGGCGAGGACGGGGTCCACGACACGTTGCTGACGGTGAGGTCAGGGTTCGGCGCGGGGGTGCCGCAGACCTCGAACTCCGCGACCTGGCCCGAGGGGGCGCCGGTGTTGGAGTTGAAGGACAGCCGCACGTCGGCGGTGGTCGCCGAGACGGGGACGCTCACCACGTTGTTGCCCTGGGTGAACTGGTAGCTCGCCGCCGACACCAGGTTGGTGTAAGTGGAGGAGGACTGCTCACGGCCCAGGATCTGGAAGTTCTGGGTACGCGTGCCCCACGAGGCGTCCGGGTTCAGCTTGACGTTGACCTGGGTGACGACGTGGTTGCCGCCGAGCGCCACGGTGAGCGTCGCCGGGTAGCCGCCGCCCTCCCAGTAGGTGCCGAGCTGGCCGTCGTTGGCCTTGTCCGGGGTGAACGTGAACGTGGAGCCGTTCGCGGTCATGGTCTTGCCGGACGCGACGTTGACGCAGCCGGGCTGCTGGGTGCCGGTGCGGGTGACGGTGTTGCTGTTGGCCGACACGTTGCCCGCGTTGTCGCGCGCCCGCACGTAGTACTGCACGGTCGCCGTGGCGGCCTGGGTGTCGTTCCACGTGGTCACGGTGCCGACCTGCGCGGCCAGCGCGCCGTCGCGGAACACGTCGTAGCCCGCCAGGCCGCTGCCGCCGGTGTCGGTCGACGCGCCCCAGTTCAGGGTGATCGTCGTGCCGGAGGTGCTGTGGCTCAGCGTGCCGGGCGTGCTCGGCGGGGTGGTGTCGGTCGTGGTGCCGGTGCGGGTGACGGTGTTGCTGTTGCCGGAGACGTTGCCGGCGTTGTCACGCGCCCGCACGTAGTAGGACACCGTGGCCGTGGCGGGCTGGGTGTCGTTCCACGTGGTGACGGTGCCGACCTGAGCGGCCAGCGCGCCGTTGCGGAAGATGTCGTAGCCGGCCAGGCCGCTGCCGCCCGCGTTGTCGGTCGACGCGCCCCAGTTGAGCGTGATCGTCGTGCCGGAGGTGCTGTGGCTCAGCGTGCCGGGCGTGCTCGGGGCGGTGGTGTCGGGTGTGGTCCCGGTGCGGGTGACCGTGTTGCTGTTGGCCGACACGTTGCCCGCGACGTCACGGGCCCGCACGTAGTAGGACACGGTGGCCGTGGTCGGCTGGGTGTCCTGCCAGGTGGTGACCGCGCCGACCTGGGCGGCCAGGGCGCCGTTGCGGTAGATGTCGTAGCCCGCGAGGCCGCTGCCGCCGGAGTTGTCGGTCGACGCGCCCCAGTTCAGGGTGATCGTGGTGCCGGAGGCGCCGAGGGTCAGGTTCGACGGCACGCTCGGGGCGGTGGTGTCGGGGGTGCCGGCGCCGGGCCCGTACACCTCGATCTCGGAGAGCTGGCCCGCCGGCCACGCGGAGTTGGCGGTGATGTTGATCCGCACGTACCGGGTGGTGGTCTGGGTGAAGTTGATCGTCACCGAGTTGCCGGCCACGGCCGGGTTGAAGGTGTACGACGCCGAGCCGACGATGTCGGTGAACGTCGAGCCGTTGGTGCTGCCCTGGACCGCGAGGGTCTGCGAGCGGGTGCCCCAGCCGGAGGTGGGCAGCTTCAGCACGACGCGGTTGACCGCGACGGACGAGCCGAGGTCGACGGTGGCCCACTCGGGGAACGAGTTGTTGACGCTCTCCCAGTAGGTGCCCTGGTTGCCGTCGACGGTGCGGGACACGTCGTAGACGTCGGCGTGGCCGCTCTCGGTGGTCGGGCGGCCCTGGGCGAGGTTGGTCGACGCGCTCGCGGTGCCGTAGATCTCCAGCTCGGAGAGCTGCGCGGCGGCCCAGCCGGTGTTGGCGCTGATGTTGACGCGCACGTACCGGGGCGAGGTCGCCGGGAAGTTGATGGTCACCGAGTTGTTGGCGACCGACGGGTTGAAGCTGTAGCCCTGCGAGGCGACGATGTCGCTGAAGCTGGAGCCGTTGGTGCTGCCCTGCACGGACAGGGTCTGGGTGCGGGTGCCCCAGCCGGCGGGCAGCTTCAGCACGACCTGGTCGATGGCGGTGGCCGCGCCGAGGTCGATCTGGGCCCACTGCGGCAGGGAGCCGGAGCTCTCCCAGTAGCTGCCCTGGTTGCCGTCGTTGAGGTTGCCGGTCACGTAGGGGCCGTTGACCGAGCTGGCGGAGGTCGTTTTGCCGGACGACAGGTTGGGGCCGCCGGCCGCTTGCGCGACCGCCGCCCACCCGGCGGTGGCGATCATGGCAGCGGCGACCGCGGTCGCCACCACTCTGATCGGAGTCCTGGTTCTCATCACTGTCCTTTGTCACGGAGGGACGGTTCCGCGGGTGGACGGGGATCCACACGCGTTGCGGTGAAACGGGTGACCGATCAGCCGCGACGGTGAGCGGGGCCGTGCGGTTGATGTTTTGCAGGCGTGGTGTAACCGCTGACGTGGCGGGGCGTGAACTCAGCCCGGGCCGCGTGGAGGTGATCGACCAGTGCGTACGAATGCCGACGTCATACCGGGCCTCTCCCGAATGGATGGAGAACACCGGCAGGTGAGCGGCCTGCAGGGAACTTGCACAAGCTAACGACAAAACTAAACATCTGTTTGTCGAAATCTTGCACTGCGTCGGGGGCAACGTTACCGACACGTCACGAACACGTCAACACTTCGACGGTCGTGAGCCGACGAACGGATGAGATGTGCACACGACGACATGGCCATCCGGACGGAATCCGGATGGCCATGTGTCCACTCTCGACGGTGCGCTCAGCCCGCGGCCAGCACCTCGCGCAGTCGCGCGGCGAACGCCGCCGGGTCGCCGGTGAACCCGATGTGGTCGCCGGGGAACATCGTCGGCTCGATGTCCAGCTGCGTCGCCAGCGCCCGCGAGGTGCGGTCGCAGAGCTGGCCGGTCGATTCCTCGCCGATGCCGACCACGAGCCGGGCGCCGCACTTGCGCAGCGCCGCCGCGTCCGGCACGAAGCTGACCGTCGGCAGCAGCATGTGGGCGTACTGGAAGTGCTCGTCGGCGACCGACTGCGCGTCGCGCTCGCCGCCGACGATGGCCTCGAACACGAACGGGGGCAGCTCGATGTTCGCGATCTTGAGGAACTTCGCGAACGCGCCCCGGTGGTCCCCGCCGAGGTAGGTGGCGATCATGTCGTCGGTCGCGACCCGCAGCTCCGCCCGGTCCTCGACCAGCTCGTCCAGCGGCGGCTCGTGGGCGATGAGCGTGCTCACCAGGTCGGGCCGGGCCTCGGTGAGGGCCAGCGCGCTGACCGCGCCGCCGCTGGAGCCGAGCACCACGGCCGGGCCGGCATCGAGGTGGGTGATCAGCCGGGCCAGGTCGTCGCCGCGTTGCTGCGGGGTCGAGTCCTGGTCGCGGTCGTCGACCGAGCTGCGGAAGATGCCCCGCGGGTCGGTGGTGAGCACGGTGTGGTCGGTCGCCAGCAGCTCGGCCAGCGGCGTGAACGCGCGGGCGTCCATCGGCGCACCGATCAGCACGATCAGCGGTCCGGCGCCCCGGACCTCGTAGTGCAGCCGTGCGCCGGGCACCTCCAGGACGGCGGCGGGCACGGTCGAAACGTCGTTCATCAGGGCTCCCTAGCAGGTGAGATGGCTCTCGTACCTGAATGAGACCGGGCGCGTGCGGCAGAATCGTCGCTTGTGAGCGAACTTTTCTCCGCGCCGCCCGGGGACGACCCCGACCTGGCCGCCGCGCGGGGCGGGGACGACGCCGCGTTCACCCGGCTCGTCGAGCCGCTGCGCGCCGAGTTGCACGCGCACTGCTACCGGATGCTGGGCTCGGCCCACGACGCCGACGACGCGCTGCAGGACGCGCTGCTGCGGGCCTGGCGCGGGCTGGCGGGCTTCGCCGGGCGCGGCTCGGTGCGGTCGTGGCTCTACACCGTGGCCACCCGCACCTGCCTGGACCTCGTCGAGGCGCGCGGGCGGCGGGCACTGCCGATGGACCTTGGCCCCGCCAGCGCCCACGCGGTGCTCGGGCACACCCCGCTGACCGAGGTCGCCTGGCTCGGGCCGTACGCCGGTGCGGGTCTGGGGTCCGGTCCGGCCGGGCCGGGCGCGCGCTACGAGCAGCGCGAGGCGGTCGAACTGGCGTTCGTGGCCGCGCTGCAGCACCTGCCGGGCAACCAGCGGGCGGCGCTGCTGCTGTTCGAGGTGCTGGGGTTCTCCGTCGCCGAGATCGCCGCGATCATGGACACGTCGACCACCTCGGTGAACTCCGCGCTGGCCCGCGCCCGCCGGATCGTGGCGGAGAAGGCGCCCTCCCCCAGCCAGCAGCAGACCCTGCGCAAGATCGGCGACGCGCGGGTGCGGGAGGTGGTGAGCCGGTTCGCCCAGGCGCTGGAGCGCGGCGACGCCGACGCCCTGATCACCCTGCTGGTCGAGGACGTGACCTGGTCCATGCCGCCGCTGCCGAACTGGTACCACGGCTTGGCCGCGGTCACGGACTTCGCGGTAAGCGTCCCGCTGACCTCGTGCGGATCCTGGCGGCACCTGCCGGTCGACGCCAACGGCCAGCCCGCGGTGGCCTGCTACCTGCGGCCCGGCGACGAGGGCGAGCACCTGCCCTGGTCGGTCACCGTGCTGACCCTGCGCGACGACCGCATCGCCGAGGTCACCTCGTTCCTCGGCGATGAGCACTTCGCCCTCTTCGGCCTGCCCCGGTCACTGCCCTGACTCGCGCCCGCCACCCGCCGCGAGCGGGTGCCAGGACTCACCATGATCGTTCGACTTGCCCGGCAAGTGGGCGAATGAACGGTCAAGATACGAACAGGTGCCAGGCAAGTCCGATGACCTTGAGGGGTGCGCGGTCACGCGGCGGCGGGGACGGGTTCTTGCTCGTCCTCGTGGGCGATGCGGGTCATCTCGCGCCACAGCAGCACGACGAAGGCCGCCGAGCCGGCGAAGGCGAACCAGAACGGCGCGGTGACGCCGTAGTGGGTGGCCAGCACGCCGCCGATGACCGAGCCGACGACCAGCCCGCCGAAGACGCAGATGGTGTTGAGGCTGTTCACCCGGCCCTGCAGCTGCTCAGGCACGGCCCGCTGGCGCACCGTGACCGAGGTGGTGCCCCAGACGAACGCGTGCGCCCCGAACACGAAGAAGATCGCCGAGGCGACCACCGGTGAGTTCGTGACCGCCAGGCCGAGGTGGGTGAGCGTCTCGATGATCAGCCCGACGCGCATCACGTTGCCCAGGCTCACCCGGCGGGTGATCGCGCCGTACAGCGCGGTGCCGAGCAGGCCGCCCACCGCCGAGACGGTGGTGAGCAGGCCGAACCCGATCGCGCCGAGGCCGAGCTGCTCCTGGGCGTAGAGGACGAGCACCGACCAGGCGGCCCCGAAGGTCACGTTGAAGATCAAGATCGTGAGCACGAGGGTACGCACGGCCGCGTGGTTCACCGTCCAGCGGAATCCTTCGGCGACGTCGCGCCGCAGGCTGCGCTCCTGCTGCGCGGGCCGCTCCCGGACCGGCAGCCGCACCCGCGACACCAGGACCACGGCCGCGGCGACCAGCACGACCTCGGTCGCGAACGGCCAGGCCGTGCCCGCGGCGAACAACGCCGCCCCGATCGGCGGGCCGATCAGCTGGTTGAGGGTGATGAAGCCGGTCTGCAGCCGGGCGTTGGCCACGGCCAGGTCGTCGCGGTGCACCAGCATCGGCGTCAGGGTGCCCGCGGTGTTGTCGGCGAACACCTCGGCGACGGTCAGCAGGCCGATCGCCGCCAGCGCGCCGATCGCGGTCAGCGCGCCGGTGAGCATCATCGCCACGAGTCCGGTCAGCACCATGACCCGGGCCAGGTTCGCCACGATCATGATCAGGCGGCGGTCGTGCCGGTCCGACAGCACTCCGGCATACAGGCCGAACACCAGTGGCGGGGCCCAGCGCAGCAGCGCGGCCAGCGAGATCAGGAACGGGTCGTCGGTCAGCGAGGTGACCAGCAGCGGCCCGGCCGCGAGCGCCACCCCGTCGCCGAGGTTGCTCGACCAGGATGAGGCCAGCAGCCAGCGGTAGCCGGCGCCGAGCCGGGCGGGCACGACGGAGTCGACTAGCCTGCGCACAAGGTCGAGACCCTACGTGGACGCGCGGCCGGACCGCAACGCGTATTCACCGGCCGGCGAAGCCGATCACGGCGAGCACCGCCGAGGCGAGCGCCAGGACTCCCGAGACGGCCTCGCCGCGCGCGGTGAACCGGCCGGCGCCCCAGCGCTGCGGGAACAGGACGTCGTCGGCGCGGCGGGCCTTGACGATGACGTACGCCGCGTAGGTGTTGAGCAGGGTCGCGCCGACCGCCACCGCGGGCAGCAGCCAGGAGTTCCAGACGGCGAGCGCGACGCTCAGCACCAGGCCGACTGCGCCGGACAGGGCCGCGGGCAGGCCGGCCGCCTGCCAGGTGCGCGCCTCGGTGAGGGCCGAGCGGGTCCGTGCCCGGCCGCCGGGCTGCATCCGTGCGGCTGCGGCGGCTCGGCGGGCCCGGACTTCGCGGCGTGACTTCGGCATGGGAGGCAGTGTGCCCGACGCCGTCCAGCGGCCGCGGGCGTGGTCTCAGGGCGGCCGAGGTCCCCCGAATCTCGGCCCACCCCGAGACCATCGGCACGTCGGCGTGCCAGCCGACGAACGCGCAACGGTTTGCCACAGGGCGTTTCGACCCGTGCCGTACGCTCGCCGATACCGCGCATCGTGTCCGATCGCGGTACAGGCGATGTACAAAGCGGACCGTAGTCGCCTGAGCACGTTTCGTTGTCGGGATCGTGGGCGGGAAGGCGAGACGGCAGTGGAGTTCCAGACGCTGGGACCCCTTCAGGCGGTACACGACGGACAGCCGGCCTACCTGCCGACGGGCCACAAGCCGCGGCTGGCGCTCGCCGTCCTGCTGGCCCGCCTGGGCCGGCCGGTGCCCATGGACGTGCTCGTCGAGGCGCTGTGGGCCGACCAGCCCCCGGCCTCGGCCCGGCGCAACGTGCACCAGTACATCAGCCAGCTGCGCGGGGCCCTGGGCACCGAGCGGATTCAGAACGCCCCCGACGGTTATGTGGTGCCCGCGGGCGAGTCGCTCGACGCGGCCCGGTTCGGCGAGCTGAGCGCGGCGGCGGCCGCGGCCCTGGACGGCGGCGATGTCGAGGCCGCGGCCCGGGACTGGCGGACCGCCCTGGACCTGTGGCGCGGCCCGGCGTATGCGGAGTTCACCGCGTTTCCGCCGCTGGCCGACGAAGCGCTGCGCCTGGACCAGCAACGGCTGGCCGCGTACGAGGGCTGGGCCGAAGCGGAGCTGGCCCTGGGCCGGCACCGGCAGGTGGCGGGCACGCTGGAGACGCTCGTGGCCGAGCAGCCGTTCCGCGAGTTCTTCCGCGGCTGCCTGATGCTGGCCCGCTACCGCAGCGGGCGGCGGGCCGAGGCACTGGACCTGTTCCGCGACACCCGCACGCTGCTGCGCGACGAACTCGGCCTGGAGCCCGGCCCGCAGCTGCGGGCGCTGCACGAGGCGATCCTGCGCGACGACGAGCGGCTCACCCGTCCCGGCCGGTACGACTTCACGCCCGAAGCGCCCGCCGCCGAGCCGGTGACCGTGCCCCGGCAACTGCCCGCCGACGTGGCGGGCTTCACCGGTCGCGACGCGGCGCTGCGGGAGCTGGACCGGATGCGCGACCGGGAGGCCGGTCCGGCCCGGGTCGCGGTCATCACCGGCAGCGCGGGGATCGGCAAGTCCTCGCTCGCGGTGCACTGGGCGCACCGCTCCGCCGAGCGTTTCCCCGACGGGCAGCTCCATGTCAACCTCCACGGCTTCGACGCGTCCGGCCCGCCGACCAACCCCTCGCAGGCGGTCCGCGGCTTCCTGGACGCGCTGGGCGTGCCGTCCGCGCGGGTGCCCGCCGACCTCGCCGAGCAGGCCGCTCTCTACCGCAGCCTGCTGGCCGGGCGGCGCATGCTGCTGGTGCTGGACAACGCCCGCGACGCCGACCAGGTGCGCCCGCTGCTGCCGGGCACGGCCGGGTGCATGGTGCTCGTCACCAGCCGCAACCAGCTGTCCGGCCTGGTCGCGGCCGAGGGCGCCCGGCCGGTGTCGCTGGCCGTGTTCACCGCCGCCGAGGCGCGGCAGCTGATCACTCACCGGCTCGGCGGGACCGCGGTCGAGCGGGAGCCCCGCGCCGTGCGCGACGTCATCGCCCGCTGCGGCGGGCTGCCCCTGGCCCTGGCGATCGTGGCGGCCCGCGCCGCCGTCGGCTCGGCGCTGCCGCTGGCCGCGCTGGCGGCGGAGCTGGCCGACGGGCGCGACAACCTGGACGCGTTCAGCGGCGACGACACGGCCACCGACCTGCGCGCGGTGTTCTCCTGGTCGTATCGCCAGCTCAGCGACGGCGGCGCGCGGATGTTCCGGCTGCTCGGGCTGCATCCGGGGCCGGATGTCTCGCTCGCTGCGGCGGCCAGCACGGCCGGGCTGACCGTGCGGCAGGCGCGCCCGCTGCTGGCCGAGCTGACCCGCGCGCACCTGGCCGTCGAGCACGGCCCGGGGCGGTTCCTGCTGCACGACCTGATGCGGGCGTACGCCGCGGAACTGGTCGCCGAGGCCGACCCCGAACCGGACCGCTTCACCGCGCTGCGCCGGACGTACGACCACTACCTGCACACCGCCAACAGCGCGACGCTGATGGTCTACCCGCACCGGCACCGCATCGCGATCCTGCCCTGCGACGAGCAGGTGACGCCGGAGGTGCATGCCGACCGCGACGCGGCCTACGCCTGGTTCGCCGCCGAGCACGCGGTGCTGCTGGCCGTCATCCGGCAGGCCTACGAGCTGGGCTGCGACGGGCACACCTGGCAGCTGGCCTGGACGCTGATCACCTACTTCGACCGGCAGGGCCACTGGCTGGACCAGGCCGCCACCCAGCGCACCGCGCTCGACGCGGCGCTGCGCTCGGGTGACGTGACCGGCCAGGCCCACGTCTACCACGGGCTCGGCGTCTCCAGCACCTGGCTGGAACGCTACGACGAGGCCCAGCAGCACTACGACAGCGCCATGGCGCTGTTCGCCCAGGCCGGCGACGCGGCAAGCCAGGCCAACACGCTGCTCGCCCTCACCTGGCTCGGCGAGCGCACCAGCCGCTACGCCGACGCCTACACCTACGCCGAGCGGGCATACCAGCTGCACCGGGCCACCGGGGACCGGTCGGGGCAGGCCAAGGCGCTGAACACGATGGGCTGGTTCCAGACCCTGCGCGGCGACCACGCGGCGGCGATCACGGCCTGCGCGGAGGCGCTGGCGCTGCACGAGGAGGTCGGGGACCTGGCCGGGCAGTGGGAGACCTGGGACAGCCTCGGCCACGCCCACCTGCACCTCGGCAACCACGAGCAGGCCGTGCTCGGTTTCGGCAACGCGCTGGTCCTGGTCCGCCAGACCCGTGACCGGTACTGGGAGGCGTTCATCCTCGACCACCTCGCCGACGCGCACGAGGCGCTCGGTGAGACGGGCACGGCCGGCGGGCTGTGGCGGGACGCGCTGCGCATCATGGAGGAGCTGGCCCACCCCGACGCGGAACGCATCCGCGCCAAACTCGACACCGACGCGGCCCCGGCCTGACCGTCGGCAACGCCGTCGGGGCCGCCACCCGGGTGGGTGTGGCGGCCCCGACGGTTCAGCGCTGTTACCGGGTGGACACCCGCTCGTCCGACTCGGCCTCGGCGGCGTCGCGGGCGAGCTTGGCGTCGCGGGCCGCCCGAGCGGCCTCGACCTCGCGTTCGGCGTCGGCCGCACCGGCCTCGGCGGCGCGCTGAGCGGCCAGTTCCGTGGCGATGGTGTCGTGCTTGCGCTTCAGGTCGAGGTTCTCGGCGCGCTGCGCCTGCAGTTCCCGGCGGGCCGCCATCCGCCGGCGGGCGCGTCGACCGGCCCCGCCGAAGAGCATGAACAGCCCGACGAGCAGCAGCGCACCGGCGGCCGCGCCGATGAGGAAGACCTCGCCGACCGAGAGTGTGGCGTGGTAGCCGAACAGCTCGACCGAGCCCACCGACGCGGTGAACAGGCCGTCATTGTCCATGAAGGCCACGAGCGCCAGTCCGGCCAGGCCGAGGACCAGCAGCAATCCGAGCAGCATCATCGTTGTCCTCCTGCGTGCCGACAGCGGTGTTGATTCGTGGTGACGGGCCGCAGATACCCGCCGGACACGGCCGTAAACCGCCGCGGAAACGAAGGATCCCCGCCGACCACGGGGGAAGTCGGCGGGGAACGTCTATGACGATACTCCTCCGGACCCGGGCCGGGTAGTCCACGGTACGAAGCAATTCGTTCCGATCTCCACCGTCGTGATCGGATGGCACGTCAGCGACCCGCGAACAGGCGTCCCACCAGGGCCGATGCCAGATCGTCGTCCAAGGTCCAAGGCCGGAAGAGCACTCGATAGACGATCGGCGCGATGACATGGTCGATCACGTCCTCCACGGGCACCCCGCCGCCGTCCCGCTCGATCAGCAGGGTCGCTTCGGCCCGGCGGTTGCGCAGGCAGTCCGAGTCGCCCGCCCCGGCCCCGGCCGCCCCGCCGCGCAGCAGTGCCGCGGCGGCCGGCTGCCGGAAGTGTTCGATGATCTCCTGCGCCCAACGGGTCAGGTCCTCGCGCAGGTCACCGGTGTCGGGCAGGGGCCGGTCCGGCGAGATCCGGTACGTCGCGAGGTCGTTGATCATCGATGGGGCGTCGCCCCAGCGGCGGTAGATGCTGGTCGGGTTGACCCCGGCCCGCTCGGCGACCATCGGGATGGTCACCTGGGCGCTGCCGCGTTCCTGCACCAGTTCCTCGACCGCGGAGCGCACGGCGGCGAGCACGGCGGCGCTGCGGCCGCCGGTGCGCCGGGCGGGGCTGGGTGTGGCAGACATGACTCCCACTCTAACGCAGAAATATTTGCTTTAACTTTCGCGCTGAGGCTACGGTCACCCCAGACACTAAACGCAATGATCTTTGCTTTAGGGAGCGCACGCCATGACCATCGCCGAGCGGGCCACGCCTTATATACCCCGCCACTCCGCCCGGACCGCCCGGCGGCCGCTGTCGCCGACCGTCGCCTTCACCGGCGCGGCGCTCGCCTTCGGGTCGCTCTACCTGGCCGCCGGTGCGCCCACCCCGCTGCTCGTCCTGTTTCAGCGGCAATGGGGCTTTGCGCCGTCCATGCTCACCGTCGCCTTCGCCGCGTACGCCTTCGCACTGCTCGCCGCGCTGCTGGTGGCCGGCTCGCTGTCGGACCACCTCGGCCGGCGGCCGGTGCTGATCGGCGCGCTGCTGGTGGAGCTGGTGTCCATGCTGATGTTCGTGTTCGCGCCGAACCTCGGCTGGGTCATCGCCGCCCGGGTCGTGCAGGGCCTGGCCACCGGTGCCGCCAGCAGCGCGTTCACCGCCTCGCTGCTGGAACTGGCCCCGCCGCGGTACCGCCGCTGGGGTTCGCTGATCGGCAGCGTCGCACCGGCCGGCGGCCTCGGCCTGGGGGCGCTGCTCACCGGTGTCGCGGTCCAGTTCACCCACTCCGCCAACGTGATCGTGTTCAGCACGCTGACCGTGATCATGGCGATCGGCGCGGTGGTGCTCTACCTGTCCGCCGAGACGTCCGCCCGCCGGCCCGGCGCGCTGGGCTCACTCGTGCCGCGGGTCACCGTGCCGCACCCGGCCCGGCGCGAGTTCGCCGCCGCCGTGCCCGTGCACCTGTCGGCCTGGATGATGGCCGGCCTGTTCATGGGCCTCGGGCCGACCATCGTGCGCGGCGTCTTCCACCTCGACAGCGGCCTGCTCAACGGCGCTACCGCGTTCCTGGCCCCGGGCGCGGCCGCGGTCGCGGGCATCATGACCGGCCGCTTCCACGGCCGCCGCGCCACGGTGCTCGGCAGCGCCGGACTGCTCACCGGCACGCTGGTCGTCGCGGCCGGCATCGCCGCAGGTCTGCTGCCCGTGGTCTGGCTCGGCGCGATCGTCAGCGGCCTCGGTTTCGGCGCGTCGTTCGGCGGCGCGCTGCGCCTGGTCGCCCCCCACGCCCAGCCGCACCAGCGGGGCGGCCTGTTCGCCGCCGTCTTCCTGGTCGCCTACCTGTCCTTCGGCCTGCCGCTGATCGTCGCCGGCCAGAGCGTCGCCTCCGTCGGCCTGCTCCCCACCGTGCTCACCTACAGCGCCATCGCCGTCCTGATCGCCGCCACGGGCCTGCTCACCCAGCTCCGCCTGCGCCGCAGCGACGCCGTCGCGGCCTGAGTGTTTCGCCGTGGCCCGGCAGTTTCCAGGAAACTGCACGAATCGATCGGCTGATTCGTGCAGTTTCCCGAAAACGCAGTAGGGCTGCCATGTAACGGACGCACCGGAGCATCGGCGGAATCGCCTGCGGTGCAAGCGGAAGCGGGCCGTCGTCGTCGCGCGGGAAGGGCCGTGAGCGTCTACAGTTGGCCGCCATGACCTCCCAGGCGGACGCGGCGGCGGGCACGGAGCGAGTACGCCGCTACTACGACAACAACGCCGCCGCTTTCGAGCGGCTCGGGCAGGGCGGCGCGTCCATCCACCGCGCCGTCTGGGGTCCCGGAGTGGCGACCCGGGCACAGGCCTTCCACCACGTGGACGAGCTGCTGCTCGACACGCTGCCGCCGGACCTGGCACGACCGTCCGTCGTGGACCTGGGCTGCGGGCTCGGGGCGAGCCTGCTCTACCTGGCCGCGCAGACCGACCTGACCGGCGAGGGCATCACCATCAGCTCCGCGCAGGCGGCGCGGGCGGCCGAGCTGATCGCCGAGGCAGGCCTGGCCGACCGCGTACGCTGCCGAGAGGGCGACTTCCTGGCGGTGCCCGACGACCTGGCCGGAACCGCCGACCTGGCCTTCTCCATCGAGGCGTTCATCCACAGCCCCGACGCCGACGGCTACTTCCGCGAGGCGGCCCGCACCCTGCGCCCCGGCGGCAGGCTGGTGCTCTGCGACGACTTCCTCACCTCCGCCGCCACGCCCGACTCGCCGAAGGCCGCCCGGCGCATGGCGGAGTTCCGCACCGGCTGGCACGTCGGCTCGCTGCTGACGGTCGGCCAGGTGCGCACCACGGCCGCCGCGCACGGCCTGGAACTGGTCCGCGACCTCGACCTCACCCCGTACCTTGAACTACGCCGCCCGCGTGACCGCTGGATCAGCGCCCTGCTGGCGGTGGGCCGCGTGTTCCGCCCGACCGGCCTGTACTGGCAGTCGCTGGTCGGCGGCGACGCGCTGCAGTGGGCGCTCATCCACGACCTGCTCAGCTACCGCTTCCTCGAACTGCGCCGCCGCTGACCGCGGTGACCCGCCGCGGCGCGGATCCGGGGCCCGCAAAGCCGTCGGGTCCCGGCCGACGATTTCAGGCGTCGACGTTGAGCCGGACCGTCACCGTGTCACCGGCGTCGAGCTTCTCGGCCCGGCGCACCACCGCCTTGACGGGCACGATGTAGCGCCCGTCCTTGGGGAACAGCGAGGTCGTCCAGCCGGTCGTGCCGATCCGGGCGGTCACCGGGATCATGCCCCAGCCATAGCTGACCTGCGACGACGCGTCTTCGAGCGCCGGGCAGTGCTCGTCGGGCACGGTCACGAAGTACCAGGGGGCCGGGCCTCTCCAGAACCAGATCTCGCCGCTGAACTCCAGGTCCATCGCGCCAGGATAGCCAGCCCCACCGACACGGCGGTCACGACGAGGGTCCACGGGGGGCCTTGCCGCGGTTCCTCGATCCCCCGGCGGCGGCGGGTTCGTGCCGGATCGACGGCTGCGCGTGGTCGCCCCCGGCCGGCACCTGACCGCCCTTCTTGCGGGACCCCCGGGCGCGGCCGTTCGCCTTCGCAGCAGGGGCGGGCGCTGCCGCAACGGCGGCCGAAGCGGGCGCGGCAGGCGGCGCGGGCGTCGGCTCCACAGGCCGCATGGGCGGCGGCGTCTCCGCGAGCCGCTGCGGTGCCGGCGTTTCCACCGGCTCGACGGCCCGCACCGGCGGTGGTTCCACCGGCTCGGCCGGCGGCAGCGGTCCCCGGTTGATCCGGCCGTCTCCGTCGATGAGCCACTGCTCGGACGGGAAGGCGTCGCCGCGCACCCGGGCCGCGAGCCAGTCGGCCATCAGGCCTGACGGGGACGGTCCCCGGCGCGCCGACGGCACGCCGCCGATGTGGTGGGGTGAGTCCTGGTAGATCACCAACTGCCGGGGACCCTGCATCGCGTCGAGCAGGGCACGGGTCCACTCGATCGGGCTGAGTTCGTCGTCCTCGCCGACGACGGCGAGGTACGGCATCCGGATCCGCTCGGCGCGCCCTCGCAAGGTCAGCGTACGGGCGAACCGATCGAACTCCGCCTCGTCGGTGTGCCCGGTCATGTACATGAAGCGCATCTTGTAGGCCGGGGACGCCTGCTCGAACACGGTCGTCCAGCCGGGTTCGTGGCACACCTCGGTGACGGCGCAGGCTCGGACACGGGGCTCGTGGGCGGCCACGACGGTCGCCGCGAACGAGCCGAAGCCGCTGCCCGCGAGCACGACCTGCTCCGGGTCGAGTTCGGCCCGCCCGGCCAGCCAGTCCAGGCAGGCCGGGCCGACCTGCGCCCAGGCGGGCATGCTGAAGTGGGTGCCGAGCAGCGCGCACTCGTACTGGCCCGGCCCCTCCAGCGCGAGCACGGCGAAGCCGCGGCTGAGGAAGCGGTCGCCGTACAGGGCGACCGTCGCCTCCTTGGCGCTGTCCAGGTCCGGCACCACGACGGCGACCGGGAGGCGGCCGCCGGTGTACCCGGCCGGCAGGTGCAACCAGGCCGGCAGCGAACCGCGGTGGGTCCCGGGGAACGGCACCGACACCGCTTCGACATGGTGGTCGGCGAGCGCGGCATAGCGCGTGTAGCAGGCGCGTTTGCGCTCGTGGTGCCCCCGGCCGGCGGCGTCGTCGGCGTGGCTCGGCCACTGCGCCGCGCTCCATAGCACCGCTGCCATGAAGTAGTTCTCCCGCGCGGTGACCAGGTCGCCCATGGCCTCGGCGGTGCGGGCGCGATCCTCGCGGTGGCGGGCGGTCCCGGCGAAGGCGGGCGCGATGGCGTCGTAGGTGCGCGCGTTGCGGCGTACGGCGGCGAAGTCTGCCGCGGCGTCCGTGCCGCAGGCGGCGTTCCAGTGCACCGAACGGGGGTGGTCCCAGTCGACCCCGTGCTCGGCGATCGCGGCCGCCCACCGCTGCTGTTCCGCGATCCAGCGTCTGACCTGCGGTGTCGTGCCGCCGGCGGGTGCGAGCTGATCCACGGTACTGCCGGCCGCCCTGGTCTGGTCGGCGAGAATCCTGTCCATCCCGGCTCCTCTCCTTGCGACCACCCTGCCCTGACTCGGCCGCGGAAGTGACCGATTCGGTCATATCTGCCGCAAATCGGCACAACAAGGTGGCGCCTGGCGGTCCGGCTCCGGTCAGGCAGGCGCGTCGACCGGGTCGCGGAAGTCCCGGAAGGTGAACCCGTCCGGGCCGGGGCCGTGCTCGTTGAGCAGCGCCAGGCGCGCCATGCCCTCCGTGGCGGTCGGCAGGTGCCCGTCCGGAACCCACCACATCACACTGTGGATCTCCACCGCCCGCTGGAACCACTCCCGACGCCGCTGCAGCACGGCCAGGTGACGGGACCGGTACACGTAGTCCCACAGGTCCTGCCGGGTGCGCCAGACCGACATGTTGATCAGCAGGTCGTCGCCGAAGTCGTGCCGGTAGGCCACCGCCGAGTCGGTCTCGGAGTCCTTGAGCCGCCACACGAACCCGGGCGCGGCGTCGGCCAGCGCGTTGATCAGGTCGAGGAGCGCGACGAACTCGGCCACTTCCGGGGCGCCGATGGGGGCGACGAGGCGCCCGACGTTGAGCTGCGCGAGATGCATGGATCGAGCAGACCACCCCGCTCGTTCTATGTCAACGAGTATTGTTTTTAGAAAACGACACGCAACACTCCCCCGGTCGGGGGTCCAGCTCAGCATCGGCGTCCCCACCCGCGATCCCCTTGCACAGCGCCAGGTTCATCGCGCACACGAGCAGCGGCTCCGCCTCGGCGACCTGCCGGAAAGGACAGTTGCGCAGGCGCACCCGGTCGCCGTCGGCGTAGGGTTCGTAGCCGCGTTCGCGCAGTGTCGCCAGCCACCCGCCGGGCTCGTGCAGCCGCTCGCCCGCGGCAGCGGCCACCGCCATCGCGCGCTCGTCCGCGGCCAGGTCGTGGACCACCTCGGCGAGCAGCGCCGCCAACTGCTCGTAGTCACGGTGCGGCAGCGTGACCTTGCGCGCGGCGCTCGCTCGGCGATACACCTTGGCCGGACGGCCGCCGCCCGGACCAGGCCTGGCCTCGGTCAACCGCATGAAGTCGATCTCCAGCAGACCTGCCTCGGCGAGCTTGTCCAGGTGGAAGGCCGCGAGGGTACGCGAGACCCCGGCCTCCTGGGCCGCCTCGTTGCGCCCGACGGCCCGGCCCTGGGCCACGACATAGTCGTAGAGCGCCCGGCGCACCGGGTCGTGCAGCGCGGCCACCGCGTCGAGGTCGTCGGTCACACCTCGAAGTCTGCCTCCCACCAGGCAGCGCGCCGATCGCGGGTGCTCCGGGACCGGCGGACAGTCCGGCGCACCGGCACGACGGGCGGTTGTGATGCTGATCTGATGTGGATCCGCTGCGTGGAACACTGTTGCGCACTCGTGTGAGACTCCTGGGGTGACGCTGCCTCCACCGCAGAATCCCCCCGGTTACCCCGGCGCCGTCCCCTGGCAACCGGGCGCGGGCCTGCCACCGCCGCCGCCGAAGAAGAGCAACACGCCACTGATCATCGGCCTGATCGTCGGCGTGGTGGTGCTGTGCGTGGTCGGGCTCTGCGGGGGCGGCGTGGTGTACAACCTCGTCAACGACGACAGCCCGTCGCCGTCGCCGACGGCGCAGCGGACCGCCCGCCCGTCCCCGTCCGACCTGTACTCGCCGCCCGCGCCGGTCCCGACGACGGAAGCCGCGCTGCCCGCGCCCGCCGCCGTCGGCGACTGCATCACCGTCGACAAGACCGGCGACTTCCTGGGGCTCGGCAACTGCAACGGCTCGCGCGGCACCTACCGGGTGCTGTCCGTCGACCGAGCCCAGGGCACCTGCTCGGATCCCGACGGGCCCTGGATCACCACCGACGGCTACCGGCTCTGCCTGGAGCTGTACCTGGTGCGCAACTACTGCTACATCCTGCCGACGGACACCGAGTTCGCGGTCGCCGCACCGAAGTGCAAGGCCAAGGGCACGGTGCACATCATCGACATCGTGCGCGGGGGGGCCAACGGCGACAAGTGCACCAACGACTACAAGTGGAACCACTGGTACCGGTTCCTGCACCCGACGGTCGTCTACTGCGTCATGCGGTACTGACCTCCGACAGCGACGAAGCCCGCCGGTGACAGACACCGGCGGGCTTCGTCGTCAGCAGGATCAGGCGAGGTCGTACCGGCCCAGGTTCATGACCTTGACCCACGCCGCGGCGAAGTCGCGCACGAACTTCTCCTTCGCGTCGTCGCTGGCGTATACCTCGGCGAGTGCCCGCAGCTCCGAGTTCGAGCCGAAGACGAGGTCGGCCCGGCTGCCGGTCCACCTGACCTCACCGGTGGCGAGGTCGCGGCCCTCGAAGGTCTCGGCGTCGGCCGACGTCGCCTTCCACGCGGTGCCCAGGTCGAGCAGGTTGGCGAAGAAGTCGTTGGTCAGCGACCCGGGGGTGTCGGTGAACACGCCGACCGTGGACTGCTTGGTGTTCGCTCCGAGCACCCGCAGACCGCCGACCAGCACGGTCATCTCGGGCGCGCTCAGGGTGAGCAGGTTGGCCCGGTCGATCAGCAGGTACTCGGCCGGCAGGCGGTTGCCCTTGCCCAGGTGGTTGCGGAACCCGTCGGTGGTCGGCTCCAGCGCGGCGAACGAGTCCGCGTCGGTCTGCTCGGCCGACGCGTCGGTGCGGCCCGGGGTGAAGGGCACCTCGACCGGGTGGCCGCCGGTCGCGGCAGCCTGCTCGACGGCGGCGGACCCGGCCAGCACGATCAGGTCGGCCAGCGAGACCTTCTTGCCGCCGGTCTGGGCGGCGTTGAACGCGGCCTGCACGCCCTCCAGGGTGTGCAGCACACGGGCGAGCTGGTCGGGGTCGTTGACCTCCCAGCCGCTCTGCGGCTGCAGGCGGATGCGGGCGCCGTTCGCGCCGCCGCGCTTGTCACTGCCGCGGAACGTCGACGCCGACGCCCACGCGACCGAGACCAGCTCCGACACCGACAGGCCTGACGCGAGCACCTGCGCCTTGAGGGCGGCGACGTCGGCGGCGTCGACCAGCTCGTGGTCCACCGCCGGCACCCGGTCCTGCCAGATCAGCGCCTCGGCCGGGACCTCCGGGCCGAGGTAGCGGTCGATCGGGCCCATGTCGCGGTGGGTCAGCTTGAACCAGGCACGGGCGAACGCGTCCGCGAACGCAGCCGGGTCGTCCTTGAACCGGCGCGCGATCGGCTCGTAAACCGGGTCGAAGCGCAGCGACAGGTCGGTGGTCAGCATGATCGGGGGGTGGCTCTTGGCCGGGTCGTGCGCGTCGGGCACGGTGCCCGCGCCCGCGCCGTCCTTCGGCTTCCACTGCTGCGCGCCCGCCGGGCTGCGGAACAGCTCCCACTCGTACCCGAACAGGATCTCGAAGAAGCTGTTGTCCCACGCGATCGGCGTGTTCGTCCAGGCGCCTTCCAGGCCGCTGGTGATGGTGTCGCCGCCCTTGCCGCTGCCGAGGCTGTTCTTCCAGCCCAGGCCCTGCTCCTCCAGAGTCGCGCCCTCCGGCTCCGGGCCGACGTGGTCGGTGGTGCCCGCGCCGTGGGCCTTGCCGAAGGTGTGGCCGCCGGCGATCAGCGCGACGGTCTCCTCGTCGTTCATGGCCATGCGACCGAAGGTCTCGCGGATGTCGCGGGCCGCGGCGATCGGGTCCGGGTTGCCGTTCGGGCCCTCCGGGTTGACGTAGATGAGGCCCATCTGCACGGCGGCCAGCGGGTTCTCCAGCTCGCGGTCACCGGTGTAGCGCTGGTCGCCGAGCCAGGTGGTCTCCGGGCCCCAGTAGACGTCGGCGTCGGGCTCCCAGACGTCGGGGCGGCCGCCGGCGAATCCGAAGGTCTGGAAACCCATCGTCTCCAGCGCGACGTTGCCGGTCAGGATCATCAGGTCGGCCCAGGAGATGGCCTGGCCGTACTTCTTCTTGACCGGCCACAGCAGGCGGCGGGCCTTGTCCAGGTTGCCGTTGTCCGGCCAGCTGTTCAGCGGGGCGAACCGCTGCATGCCCGCGCCGGCGCCACCGCGGCCGTCGCTGATGCGGTAGGTGCCGGCGCTGTGCCACGCCATGCGGATCATGAACGGGCCGTAGTGCCCGTAGTCGGCCGGCCACCAGTCCTGCGAGGTCGTCAACACCTCGGCGATGTCCCGCTTCACGGCGGCGAGGTCGAGGCCCGCGAACGCCTCGGCGTAGTCGAAGTCCTCGCCCAGCGGGTTGGCCACGGCCGGGTTCTTGGCCAGGATCTTCAGGTTGAGCTGGTTGGGCCACCAGCCGCGGTTGCCGTCACCCTGGGTCGGGTGGGGCGCGCGTCCGTGCGCCACCGGGCAGCGCGACTCGGCGCCGGCCTCGGCGTCGTGGACGACGGCATCGTGGTTCTCAGACATCGGATTCCTTCCGTGACTTGCGGGGGATCGGGTGGATCAGGAACTGCCTGCGGTGGAACAGCCGGGGCAGCGGCCCCAGTAGACGACCTCGGCCTCGTCGATCGCGAAGCTGTCGCCGCCGGACGCGGTCAGGCAGGGCGCCTCGCCGACGGCGCACTCGACGTCGGCGATGAGCCCGCAGGACCGGCAGACCATGTGGTGGTGGTTGTCCCCGACCCGCGCCTCGTAGCGAGGCACCGAGCCGGCGGGCTGGAAACGCCGCACCAGGCCCGCGGCCGTGAGGACACGCAGCGAGTCGTACACCGCCTGGTGCGAGACCTCGCCGCGCAGCGCGCCGACGATCGAGTCCGTGTCGGCGTGCGGATGCGCGGACACCGCGCGCAGCACCGCCATTCGGGGACGGGTCACCCGCAACGCGGCTCCGCGCAGCAGCTGCTCGAAGTCCGGGGTCGTCACCACGCCCCGTAGTCTGCTGCCTTTTCTGGAATGAGTCAAGAAAAAGAGTTGATCTCAGGGCAGCATGAGTCCGGGCACGCCTCGCCGGACAGCACAGGTCGAAGGCGAGACCGCAGCAGATCGACGGGGGGACATGGCGCGCACGCGCGTCACCGCCGAGCAGGCACCAGGACACAGGGCCGGGTCCGGCATATGCGGTATGGCCGCAGGGCGGCAGATCCGCGGCGGCATGAAACGGAGCAGGCGACATCGACATCGCGGCGCGATCGCACAAACGGCGCCGGGGCGACGATGGGAACAGGGTCGGGCAGACGGGAGGGGCGGGACGGCTCAGCAACGGGCGAGTAGCGGGGCGACGCCACTTCACCAGTTCTGATGGATGTCAATCGATACAAATACTCCTGTTCGCAGACGATGCGTCTTCCAGGTGTCCGGGTCTCGACGAGGGCCGGCCGGGCAGGTCCGGCCCCATCGATAAACGACGACATTGCCAGATTGTTTCGCCGCTATCAAGGGGCAGCCGCCAACCCGGTTCGCCAACCCTTTGGGATGCCGGCGAAACAACTGTCGATCAAGGCGTATCCCCTGGCAGATACCATCGGAGAAAGGTGAGTGCCAGCGCGGTCCGCGATGGTGCGAGCCTCCATGCAGGACTTGGATAACGCTTTTTCAGACACGATTTCGATACGTCTCGCGGGCGATTCTCAGCGCAGATAAGTGTTATGTGACCCGCGGTGCGGTGGTCGCGAGGCGACGACGGCGGCTGACCGGCACGGCGGGACCTCTCCCACCGCATCTTGACGCGGCACCCGCGACTCCGTCAGAGTCAACCACCCGATCCACCGACGACAGCGATGCGGAGAATGCCACCCAACAGCTCGACCGAGACCGCGCTCGTCGTCGCAGCGCAGGCCGGTGACCGCCGGGCACTCGACACCCTGATCGAGGCGTACCTCCCGTTCGTCTACACCATCGCGCGCAGGGCCCTCGACACCGAGGACGACGCCGACGACGTGGTGCAGGAATCCATGCTGCGCGCGGTGCGCGAATTACGGGACCTGCGCGCGCCGGACCGCTTCCGGGCGTGGCTGGGCGCGATCGCGGTCCGGCAGGTCAGCACCCACCTGCACCGCAGGCGGGCCGCCGAACGGCACACCGGCGACCTGGCCGACCTGGTGGGCACACCCGACGCGGGCGCGCGCTTCGAAGGACTGACGGCGCTGCGGCTGGACGTCTCCGAGCAGCGCCGCCAGGCGGCCCGCGCCGCGAACTGGCTCGACTCCGACGACCGGGTGCTGCTGTCGCTGTGGTGGCTGGAGGTCGCCGGCCACCTGTCACGCACCGAGCTGGCCGAGGCGATCGGGGTCAGCGTCGCCCACGCCGGCGTGCGCGTCCAGCGCATGCGCCGGCAGTTCGACGGCTGCCGCGCCGTGGTGGCGGCCCTCGACGCGCGACCGCGCTGTGGCGAGCTGGAGGGCGTCGTGGCGGACTGGGACGGCGTGCCCGGCGGGACCTGGCGCAAGCGGCTGACCCGGCACGTCCAGGCATGCGCCGTCTGCACTCCCGTGGCCGAGGCGATGCCCGCGGCCGAGCAGCTGCTCATCGGGCTCGCACTGCTGCCCGTCCCCCTCGCGCTCACCGCCGCGGTCATCGGCAAGAGCGGGCTGGCGACCGCGACCTCCGCGTCCGCACTGGCCGCAGCCGCCAAGACCGGCATCGTCAGCCAGCTGGCCAAGGCACTGGCGGCTCATCCGATCGCGGCGCTCGCCGTGACGGGCACCGTGGTCGCGGGCAGCGCCGCCGCCGTCATCAGCTGGCCCGAGACCCCGCCGCCGCGGCCTCCGGCGATCGCGGCACCCCCGCCCTCGGCCGTCGCACTCCCGCCGAGTCCGTCTCCGCGCCGCGCCGCCCCGAGCGCCAGTGCCGTCGCACCGAGCCCGGCGCGCAGCCCGGCGCGGCAGCTCGCGGTCGGGCCGACCTCCCTGGAGGCCGGCGACGGCACCGGGCTGTACGTCACGACCACCGCGGCGCTCGGCGTCCTGGCCCCGCTGTCCGGCGCGAGCAGCGCGTCGGCTCGCCAGCAGGCCACCTTCCGGGTCGTGGCCGGCATCGCCGACCCGAAGTGCTTCTCCTTCCGCAGCCCGGACGGCCGCTACCTGCGCCACTCGTCGTGGCGGGTGCGGCTGCACACCGACGACGGCACCGCACTGTTCAAGGGGGACGCCACCTTCTGCGTCCGGCCCGGTTCGTCGGCCGCGACGATCCTGCTCGAATCGTCGAACTACCCCGGCTGGTTCCTGCACCGGCGGGGCAGCGAGCTGTGGGTCGACCAGTCCGACGGCAGCGCCGGCTTCCGTGCGGAGAGCTCGTTCCGGATCCGGCCGCCGCTGGCGGCGTAGCGCCGGTGCGCGGGATCGTGCCGGATGCCGCGACGCCGACGGCGTTGACGTCGGCCGATGCCTCGCCCGTACGCAGCACGTTCTCGAAACATTTTCGCTGGGCTTGACGTCGGTGTTGTTATCGTTCACATTCGACTGACGGGACGGCTCACCAAACCGAGCGTCACAGCGCCATCAGCACTATCCGGAGCAGGGCGACGTCTTCTAGGGACGTGCTCCACGGGGCGCGTGTGACCGATAACCGAGTTCCCTGTTCTCACCGCAACCGCATCCGTGGACGGCCGTACCCATCGGCCGGCCCACGGCGCTGCGTCGTGCCCGCGGCCGGCCGACGGGCCGCACCCGACATCGAAGGAGGATGCCGTGACCGGCATCAGCACCATCCCACCAGCCGTCTCCCGGCGGCAAGCCTGGCGCGTGGCCCTGATCACCGTGGTGGTCACCGCCCTGGTCAGCGCCGGAATGATCGTCATGGCGGGCAACCGCGCCCAGGCCGCGACCGTGGACACCAGTGCCTGGTACATCCTGGTCAACCGCAACAGCGGCAAAGCCCTCGACGTGTACAACTTCTCCACCGCCGACGGCGGCCGCATCACCCAGTGGACCCGCGGCACCGCCAACAACCAGCAATGGCAGTTCGTCGACTCCGGCAGCGGCTACTACCGCATCAAGTCCCGCCACTCCGGCAAGGTCCTCGACGTCTACAACTTCTCGACCGCCAACGGCGGCTCCATCGTTCAGTGGAGCGACCTCAACGGCACCAACCAGCAGTGGCGGCTGGCCGACTCGGCTGACGGCTACGTCCGGTTCATCTCCCGGCACAGCAACAGGGCCCTGGAAGTGCAGGGCGCGTCGACCGCCGACGGGGCCAACATCGTGCAGTACGACGACTGGGGCGGCAACAACCAGCAATGGCAGCTCGTCCGCGTCGGGGGCAGCACCCCGTCGCCGAGCGCGTCCAGCTCCCCGCCGCCCGGCGGGTGCTCGCTGCCGTCGACCTACCGCTGGTCGTCGACGGGCTCGCTGGCCAACCCGAAGTCGGGCTGGGTCTCGCTCAAGGACTTCACCTACGCCCCCTACAACGGCCGGCACCTGGTCTACGCCACCACCCACGACAACGGCAGCAGCTGGGGCTCGATGAACTTCAGCCTCTTCACCAACTGGTCCGACATGGCCTCGGCGAGCCAGAACACCATGTCGTCGGGCACCGTCGCACCGTCGCTGTTCTACTTCGCCCCCCGCAACATCTGGGTCCTGGCATACCAGTGGGGCGGCCCCGCGTTCTCCTACCGCACCTCGTCCGACCCGACCAACCCCAACGGCTGGTCCTCGCCCCAGACGCTGTTCTCCGGGAGCATCTCCGGCTCCGGAACCGGCCCCATCGACCAGGCCGTCATCGGTGACAGCAGCAACATGTACCTGTTCTTCGCCGGCGACAACGGCAAGATCTACCGGGCCAGCATGCCCATCGGCAA
>NZ_JBEZEB010000062.1:0-38648 GCF_040648615.1 Catellatospora sp. NPDC049111
CGGCTCCGGCCGCGCCCGCCGCGCCGGCTCCCGTGGCCGCCGCCCCGGCGGCTCCCGCGGCCCCGGCCCCGGCTGCTCCGGCGCAGGCGGCTCCGGCCGCCGAGGCGGTCAACGGCGCGGACGGCTACGTCACGCCGCTGGTCCGCAAGCTCGCCGCCGAGCACGGCGTGGACCTGGGCAAGGTCAGCGGCACCGGTGTCGGCGGCCGCATCCGCAAGCAGGATGTGCTGGACGCGGCGGAGAAGGCCAAGGCTCCGGCCGCGGCTCCGGCCGCTGCCGCCCCCGCGGCCGCCGCGCCGACTCCGGCCGCCAAGGCCGCGCCGAGCCCGCTGCGGGGCCGCACCGAGAAGCTGTCGCGACTGCGTACCACCATCGCCAAGCGCATGGTGGAGTCGCTGCAGGTCTCGGCGCAGCTCACCACCGTGGTCGAGGTCGACGTCACCAAGATCGCGAAGCTGCGCCAGCAGGCCAAGGGCGACTTCCTCGCCAAGAACGGCGTGAAGCTGTCCTTCCTGCCGTTCTTCGCGCTGGCGGCGGTCGAGGCGCTGCGGGTGCACCCGAACGTGAACGCGTCGATGGACCTGGAGGCCGGCACGGTCACCTACCACGACGCCGAGCACCTGGGCATGGCCGTGGACACCGACAAGGGCCTCATCGTCCCGGTGATCCGCAACGCCGGCGACCTGAACCTGGCGGGCCTGGCCCGCCGGATCGCCGACGTGGCCGAGCGCACCCGCTCCAACAAGATCCTGCCGGACGAGCTGTCGGGCGGCACCTTCACGCTGACCAACACCGGCAGCCGGGGCGCCCTGTTCGACACGCCGATCATCAACCAGCCGCAGGTCGCCATCCTCGGCACCGGCGCGGTCGTCAAGCGGGCCGTGGTCGTCGACGACCCGGCGCTGGGCGAGCTGATCGTGCCGCGGTACATGGTCTACCTGGCCCTGTCCTACGACCACCGCCTGGTCGACGGCTCCGACGCCGCGCGTTTCCTGGGCACGGTCAAGGAGCGCCTGGAGACGGGCAACTTCGAGGGCGAACTGGGCCTGTGAGCCTGGTTTGACGAATGCGTGAAGGGCGGTCGGCGCGAGCCGGCCGCCCTTTCGCTTGCGACCATCCCTGCTGGACGGAGTCGCTACTGTGGCGAGATGCCCGTCGTCGTCACCCGTGACCTGTCGGTGGAGCTCGGTGGCGGCACCGTGCTGGACCGCGTGCACCTCACCGCCGACGCCGGCCAGATCGTGGCCGTGCAGGGGGTGAACGGCTGCGGCAAGTCCACCCTGCTGCGCTGCCTGAGCGGGCTGCTGCACCCCGGCGGCGGCGAGGTCGAAGTGCTGGGCGCGGCCCCCTCCGCCGATCCCGCGTTCTGGCGCCAGGTCGGCCTGCTGGCCGAGGAGCCCGCCTGGTATCCCGGCCTGACCGTGCGTGAGCACCTCGAACTGGTCGCGCTGACCCACAACGGGGCCGCGCCCGTCGACCGCACACTCGACGAGTTCGAGCTCACCCCCCGCGCCGGGGCGAGCCCGCTGACGCTGTCGTCCGGGCAGCGCCAGCGGCTGGCGCTCGCCGCGACGATGGCGCGTCCCAGCCGCCTGCTGCTACTCGACGAGCCCGAGCAGAAGCTCGACGCCGGGTTCCGCGACCGCCTGGCCGCGATGATCCGGTCGTACGCCGACGCCGGTGGCACCGTCGTGCTGGCCACCCACGACGCGGCCCTCGTCACCGCCATGGACGCGACCAGCCTGCGCATGCGCGACGGCCGGCTCATCCAGCCCGGCCCGGTGCCCGCATGACCGCCCGCACCGCCCGGCCCGGTGGCCGCCTGACCACCGCCCGGCCCGGCTCCTCGGCCGCATGACCACCACCCGGGCGATCCCGCACCAGGCCGACAACACCACCGGCACGTCGGCGAGCGGCCCTGCCACGGCCCGCGCCGCGCGGGCGTTGCTCCGCTCCCCCGGCCGGCGGCCCGCCAACCGGCACTGGTCCGATCGCTACCTGCCCTTCGCCGGCTTCGGCGTCGGCGGCGCGCTGCTGTTCGGCCCGTTCCAGCGCCTGCTGAGCGACCTGTCGACGCCGCTCCCGCCCGCCCCGCCGGTGACCTCGGCGGTCGGGCTCGCCCTCGTGACGGCAGTCCTGGCCGGGCTGGTGCAGGTCGCCGCCGTCGCGGGCCCGGTGCTGCTCACCCCAGCGGACGCGCGCTGGCTGCTGCTGTCGCCGCTGGACCGGCGCGCGGTGCTCACCCCCGCCGTGCTGCGAGCCGCCGCGGCCGCGCTGGTCGTCGGCGTGGTGCTCGGCGGCGGGACGCTGACACTGCTCGGCATTCCCGATCACGGTGCGCTGCGGCTGGCCGCGGCCGGCGTTTCGGGCGGCTCGTACGCGCTGACCGGCGTCGGCCTGGCCGCACTGGTGCAACGGTCCGAGCGGGCCGCGCCGTGGTTGCGCCGGATCGCGGGCGCAACGGCGGTGCTCGCCCTGCTCAGCGGCGCGACGGTGGCCGCGGCCGGTGGCTCGGTGCGCCCGCTGCCCGCCGTCCCGCTCTCGGCGGCGCTCTCCGTGGCCGGGGCCGGTGCGCTCTGCGCGCTGGTGACAGCGGTCGCGGTGTGGCGCGGGCTCACGAGGTTCCCGGCCCGGCCGGTGCTGGACGCGGCGACCCGGCTGAGCGCCGCGGGTGACGCGGTGGTCGCGCTGGAGCCATCGTTCCTGTCCCGCGTGGCGGAGAACGCGTACTGGCGTGAACGCCGGCCGCCGTCGGTGTCGTGGCCCGCCTGGCCGGGCCCGCTGGTGCTGGCCTGGCTGGACTGGCGCGGACTGCGCCGCCGCCCGGCCCGGCTCGCCGCGCTCACGCTGAGCACGCTGGTGCCCGTCCTGCTGGCCACCGTGTGGCCGGACCGCCCGTTGCTGTTCGCCGTCGCCGTGCTGGTCCTCGGTCTGGCCGCGGCGAGCGCCGGAGCGGGCGGCGTACGCCGCGAGACCGGCAGCCCCGCCCTGCGCCGCCTGTTCGGTGTCGCCGAGCTGCCGACCGACGCGGCTCGGCTGGCGCTGCCCGCGCTGCTCGCCGGGGCCTGGCTCACCGGCGCGCTGGGCCTGCTGGAGTTGGCCGGGGTGCTGCCGAACGAAGGCTGGGTGTGGCTCGGCCCGGCCGCGGCCGGGGTGCCGGCGGTCGCCGCGTTGCGGATGGCCCGCCGCGGCCACATCGACCACGCGTCCGCGCCCGTGGTGATGCCGATGACCGGTTCCCGGATTCCGCTCGGCTGGCTGACCTGGAGCCTGTCCGGGCTGGACGTGGCCGTGCCGGGCCTGCTCCCGCTGCTGCTGGCCCTGACCGGCCCGGCCGCCGCCCCCGGCCCGGCTGTGGCGGCGCAGGCGGCGCTGTCCGCCCTGATCCTGTCCGGACACCTGTGGCGCCGCCGCCGAGCGGACCGCCTTCCTCGTCGATCATGAAGTTAGGCCGGTGACACGCCGTCGAGCCGTGCCATAAGTTCATGATCAACGAGGGCGGGGCGGCGGGATCGGCGGTGGCGGGGCAGAATGCGCCGGTGCGGAAGAGACCTAGTCTGGCCCCGGGTGCGCCGTGCGGGGCGTGCGGGCAGCCGCTGGTGTCCGAGCGGGACGCGCTGCCGTGGTGCGAGTCGTGCGAGTGGAACCTCGACGCGTTCGACCGGCAGCGCCGCGGCCCCGGAGCGCGCTGGATCGACCGGCTCACCTTCCGCTGGGCGCTGCGCCGGTCGGCGCGCGACTTCGCCGTCTGGGCGCGCGACGGGGTGCACCGCCCGCGCCGGGCGACCTGGCTGGCGTTGCAGGCGGTGTCGGCCGCCCTGCTGGCGGGTTGGGCGCTGCTGCTGTTCACCGGTGTCCGGCTGGTGTTCACGCAGGCCGACGGCTGGCTGATGGTCGGCGTGCTGTGCCTCGCGCTGGCGTACGGCCTGCGCCCGCGCTTCGGCCGGATCGACGACGAGCTGCCCGTGGCCACCCGGGAGCGCTACCCGGCTCTGCACGAGCTGATCGACCGGGTCGCCGCGGCGGTGGGCACCGCGCCGCCGGACGTCGTCGCGCTGACGTACGACATGAACGCGGGCACGGCCGAGATCGGGCTGTTCCGGCGTCGCCGGGTCATGCTGCTCGGCCTGCCCATGTGGGCGGTGCTGCCGGCGCAGCAGCGGGTGGCGCTGCTCGGCCACGAGATGGGGCATTTCGTCAACGGCGACCAGCGGCGGGCCTACCTGGTGGCGCCCGCGATGACGCTGGTGACCCGGCTGATCGAGGTGCTGCGGCCGTCGTACGCCTCGATGGCGCTGGCCGGTCCCGGCGGCCTGATCATCCGGGTCTTCACCGGCGCGCTCAGCTGGGCGGTGGGGCTGCTGGAGTTCGCCATGCACGTCGCCGCGGCCCGCGGCGGCCACCAGGCGGAGTACCTCGCCGACCGGATCTCCGCGCGGGTGGCGGGCGACGTGGCCGCGCGGGACCTGGCCGACGGCATGGTGGTGCTGCACGAGGTGCTGGAGCCGCTTGGCCGCTCGGCCCGGATGGGCGCCGGCCCGTCGGTGTGGCTGTCCAGCGCCGAGCACGTACGCGAGCAGGCCGCGCCCCGGCGCACCCGGCTGCGCCAGCTGTCGGTGCGCGAGGAGGCCTCGCTGTTCGCCTCGCATCCGCCGAGCGGCCTGCGGGCGCGGTTACTGGAGGCGCACCAGAGCTTCCCGCCGCGGTCCGCGCTGGTCGAGCTGCCCGCCGAGCAGAACGCCCGCATCGACGCCGAGCTGGCGAGCCGCTTCGAGGAGTTGCGCCAGGCGGTGTCGGCACGCTGAGCCCGTGCCGCCATCGGGCATGATTGTCGTATGCGGATCGTGGTGGCGGGAGCCTCGGGCTTCCTGGGCCAGCCCCTGGTGTCGACCCTGCGCTCGTCGGGTCACGAAGTCGTCCAGCTCGTACGACGTCCCGCGGCGGACGCCTCGGAGCGGCAGTGGGACCCGGCCGAGCCGATCCGGCTGCCCGAGGGCACCGACGCGGTGGTGAACCTGTGCGGGGTCGGCGTGAGCGACCGCCGCTGGACCGAGGACTACCAGGCGCTGATCCTGTCCAGCCGGGTCGTGCCGACCGCGACGCTGGCCCGCGCGGTCGCCGCGCAGCGCGTCCCGATCCTGGTCAACGCCTCCGGGGTGGGCTACTACGGCGACACCGGCGACCGCGAGGTGACCGAGCTGTCCCCGGCCGGCGACGATTTCCTGGCCGGGGTCTCCAAGCACTGGGAGCAGGCCACCGCGCCCGCCGCGGCCGCGGGGGCCCGGGTGTCGCTGCTGCGCACCGGCTACCCGCTGCACCGCGACGGCGGCTTCCTCAAGGCGCAGCTGGTGCCGTTCAAGATGGGCATCGGCGGCCGGCTGGGCAACGGGCGGCAGTGGGTACCGTGGATCTCGCTGTTCGACTGGCTGGCCGCGACGCAGTTCATCCTGGACAACGACCAGGTCGAGGGCCCGGTGAACATGGTCGGCCCGGCCCCGGTCACCAACGCCCAGTTCACCAAGGCGTTCGGCGCGGAGCTGCACCGTCCCACGGTGATGCCGATCCCCAAGGCCGCCCTGAAGATCCTCTACGGCGAGTTCGGCAACGAGGCGTACCGCAGCCTGCGGGCCATGCCCGGGGCGCTGACCGCGGCCGGCTTCCCGTTCCGCCACCGCACCGTCACCCAGGCCCTGCACGCCGCCCTCACCGACCCCATCCCCGCCTAGCCCGCCGATTTTCATCGACGTTGGCCTATCACATCGAATCCAGGGCACGGATTTTCGATGAGATAGGCCAACGTCGATGACGGGTGGGGCGGCGGGCGCCCCCGGTCGGCGAGTCAGGTCAAGGGGTCAGCACTGGCCGTCGGCGATGACGTAGTGGTTGGGGCCGGTCTGCTTGAGGGTGTGGGTGTAGAAGGTGTTGTAGAGGCCCATGTTCTGGTTCGAGCCGTTGGCGTAGGTGTAGCCGAGCGAGTGGTACGCCCGCCCCGCCGCGACCTGCGCGTAGTTGCTGGCGGTGAAGCAGGCCGCCGTCGCGGCCGTGGTCGCCGGCACGGCCGCCGACTGCGCCCCCTCGACCCCGGCCGAGTTCACCGCGCTGACCGTGTAGCTGTACGCGGTGGACGCCGCCAGACCCGTGTTCGTGTACGACGTCGCGCCGACCGGGGACGACGTGACCTTCACGCCGCCGCGGTACACGTGGTAGCCGGTCGTGCCGGAGACCGCCGTCCAGGACAGCGAGACGCTGGTGTCGGTGACCGCGGTGACGGTGAGACCGGTGGGCGCGGCGGGGCCGGGCGGCGGAGTGGCCGCGGTCGTCGCCGAGACCGCGCCGGACGCGCTTCCCTCGCCCGCCGCGTTCACGGCGCGCACGGTGTAGCTGTAGGTGGTGGACGCGATCAGGCCGCCGTCGGTGTAGGACGTACCCGTGACCGGCGACGCCGTGACCTTCGTGCCGCCCCGGTAGACGTGGTAGCCGGTCGCGCCGGAGACCGCCGTCCAGGACAGCGAGACGCTGACGTTCGTGGTGCCGGTGACGGCCAGGCCGGTGGGCGCGCCCGGCGGCGTGCTCACGGTGCTGTCGAGGCCGAAGTACACCGCGTCGCGGTACGCCGAGCAGATGGTGTCGAGGAAGTACGACGTCGCGGTGCCGCACTGGTCGGTGCCGCTGCCGGGATCGACCGGGGTGCCGTGGCCCATGCCCGCGATCTTGTAGAGCCGCACCACGTCACTGCCGTACGTCTCCAGCGTCGTGCTCGCGGGCAGGCTCGTCGTGCCGGTGGGGGTCTGCGATACGCCGTGCACGTTGGTCCACTGGGTCATCAGCTCGGTGCCGTTGGCGGGCACCACGGTCGAGTCCGACTGCCCCTGCCAGATCGCGACCCTCGGCCACGGGCCGGCGTAGCCGCTGTAGGCGTTGCGGACCAGGTTGCCCCACTGCTGCGGGGTCTTGCTCTGGGCGGCGGACTGGCAGGCGGTGCCGCAGTTGTACGGGATACCCGCGACCACCGAGCCGGCCTTGAACACGTCCGGGTAGGTCGCGAGCATCACCGCGCTCATCGCACCGCCCGCGGACAGGCCGGACACGTACACGCGGCTCGCGTCCGCGCCGAGGTTGGCGACCGCGTGGTCGACCATCTGCTTGACCGACAGCGCCTCGCCCTGCCCGCGCGCGATGTCACCGGCCTGGAACCAGTTGAAGCAGCTCAGCGAGTTGTTGGCCGACTTCTGCTCGGCCACGACGAGGCCGAAGCCCCACAGGTCGGCGTACTTGCGCCAGCCCGAGTTGGTGAAGTAGCCGGAGGCGTTCTGGGTGCACCCGTGCAGCAGCACCACCACGGGGCGGCCCGCGGGCAGGTTGTCGGGGCGGTAGCTGTACATGGTCAGGTTGCCGGGGTTGCTGCCGAACGAGCTGACCTGGGTCAGCGTCGCGGCCTGGGCGGGGGCGGCCGCGACGGCCACCCCGGCGAGTCCGGTCAGGACGGCGAGCGCCGCGCGGAGCAACCGCGGGGCGGAGGGTCTGGGCATGGCGGGCTCCTCGATAGTGATCCGTGTCACTCCCCTGTGGCCGCACGCTACGGTCCGCGGCAACACTCCCGACATGTCCCCGAAACACACATTGCCCCGCCCCGCTATGGCGTCGCGGCGGACCGGCCCGCCAACCGGGCCGCTCGGCGGCCACACCCGCGCAGAGGCGGCGGCCGGCACGCGTGCCCTGCGGCACGGCGATCGACCGGCCGGATGTGCTCAGGAATTCGCGAGAGCCGCGCCCCGGTCCGACGCCTGCCCGACCCGCCAGGCTGTCGGCAGCGCCGCCAGCGTCGCGATGAGATCCGAGGTGGCCTCGGGTGAGCCCGCCGCCTCGACCATGCACAGCTGGCGGCGTACCCCCGTGGTCTCGGCGCTGTGCGCCAGCGCGGCGGCGACCTCGCCGGGCGGGCCGACGGGCTGGATGCGCAGCAGGTGGGCGACATGGGCGTCCAGGTCGCGGGCCGGTGGCGCGCCGCCGACCGGGACCGCGGCGCGGATTCCGGCGAGCCAGCGGGGCAGGTTCGCGCGCAGCTCGCGCTCGCCGTCGGCGCGGGTCGGGCAGGGGTACGCCAGCCGCACCCGCGCGTGCTCCGCGGCGGCCGGGTCGTGCCCGTGCTCGGACGCGGCCTGCGCCCACCGGTCGACCAGCGCGGCCACCTCGGCGTCGTCGGCGTGCACGCCGAGCAGCAGCGGCAGCCCGTGCCGTCCGGCCAGCTCAGCCGTCTCACCCGAGGTCACCGCGACCCGCACCGGCACGGGTGTCGCGGGGCGCGGCACCACGGCCAGCGGCCCGAAACGGTGGAACTCCCCGCGGGCCCGCACCTCCGGCGCGCCGGACAGCCAGCGCAGCAGCACGTCGAGGGACTCGGCGAAACCGCGGCGGTAGTGGTCGAGGCCGCGCCCGAGGATCTCGATCTCCTGCCAGGGGCCGCCGCGGGCCACGCCGAGCTGGAACCGGTCCCCGGCCAGCGTGTGCAGCAGGGCCGCCTCCTCGCCGAGCGCGACGGGGTGCCGCGAGCCGAGCACGCAGGCGGCGGTGCCGACGGTGATGCGCCGGGTGCCGGCCAGGATGTGCCCGGCCAGCACGGTCGCCGACGGGCACTGGCCGTAGTCGACGAAATGATGCTCGGCCAGCCAGACTCCGCGTGTTCCGGCCTGCTCGGCCGCACGCGCGTGGGCCACCGCCACGGCCGGGCCGAAGGCGCTGGTCAGGAAGATGTCCACGTTCGCTCCGTTTGCCGATCGAATCCGCCCAGCCCACGGGCGCTTAGGCGTTAAGAAGGGCACCTTCTTCAACGCGAAGCGTTAAGAAGGTGCCCTTCCTTTCCCTCAGACTCAGCAGTCGCGGAGTTCGGGGGACTGGTTGCGGAGCTGGGCTACCGGGGAGATGAAGTCCTGGTAGGTGTCGCCGCCGACGGCGGCGAGGGAGAACGCGGCGACGCGGTGGCAGTTCTGGAAGGCGAGCTTGATGCCGAAGTGGCGCTCCAGGCCACCCCGGATCGCGTCGCTGGCCAGGGCGCGCAGCAGCTCGCCGCGCTCGGCCTCGCTCGGCGGCGGCGTGCCGTGCTCGCCGAACTCCGCGCCGGGCTCGTCGGCCAGGCGCTGGGCGGCGGCGCTGACCACGGTCCAGGCGTACGGCAGCGACTGCCGCACGCAGTCGACGAACTCGGCGTCGTCGACCTGCCCGGCCTCGGCCCGCTCCAGCAGCGCCACGGGGACGTCCAGGGACATGGTGTTCTCCTTCTCGGTGGGGACGGCAGGGCCGTCAGTGGTGTCGTGCCAGCTCGAGCCGCTGCGGCCCGAGCACGAACGCGGGGTCGACCTGGGCGGCGAGGTCCTCGCCGCTGCGGGCGTTGCCCCAGGCCTGCGCGTTGCGCAGGTGGAACTCGACGGCCTGGGCCGTGTAGCGCGGCCAGTCCTTCCTCACACCATCCACAGTGGACCTGATTCTGTCCAGGGCGGCGCGATTGGCCTGCTCCAGCTCGTTGATCGGCTGCGGGGCGCCGCGCTCGGCGGCGCGCACGAATCGAGATCGGCTGATCCAGGTGAGCAGGTCGTCGCCGACGTGCTCACGCAGGAACGCGACGTCCGAGTCGTCGTCGATCTTGTTGCCGATCACGTGCACCCGCACCCCGAAGTCGCGGGCGTAGCCGATGTACTGCCGGTACACCCCCACGCTGCGCAGGGTCGGCTCGCACACCAGGAAGGTGGCGTCGAACCGGGTGAACAGGCCCGAGGCGAAGCTGTCCGCGCCGGCCGTCATGTCCACCACGACGTACTCCCCCGGCCCGTCGACCAGGTGGTTGAGCAGCAGCTCGACCGCGCCGACCTTGGAGTGGTAGCAGGCCACGCCCAGGTCCTCGGTGGCGAACGGCCCGGTCACGGCCAGCCGCACCCCGCCGACCGGGCGCACCAGCGCGTCGTAGATCGGGTTGCTGCCGCCCACCCGCAGCAGCCGGGAGCCCTCCCCCGGCGGGGTGGTCTTGACCATGGCGGCCGCCGAGGAGATCCGCGGGTTGTCGCCGCGCAGGTAGTCCTTGATCTTGTCCAGGTGATCACCGAGCGACGGGAGCAGGACGGCCTCGTCCTCGCTGATCCCGAGCGCCGTCGCCAGGTGCTGATTGATGTCGGCGTCGATGGCCAGCAGGGCCGCGGGCGTCGTAGCCGCCGCGAGATGCCTGGCCACCAGCGCCGCAAGGGTGGTCTTACCGCTACCGCCCTTGCCGACGAATGCCATCTTCATACTGCTATTGATAGTCATTTTCAATAGGCCGGTCAATCACCCCGCGTATCCCGCGCGTGTCGCCCCGTGACCGGCCCGCCGCCTTGATCGTCCGAATTGCCAGGCACCCGTGCGTATCTTGAAGCGCCATTCGCCCAGTTGCCTGGCAAGTCGAGCGATCTTGGACGGAGGGCGGGCGGGCGGGCAGTGTGACGCGGTCCGGCGGCCGGTGGAGCGGGGCGGACGCGCTGATAAACTGCGCCGAGTGTCGATCGCCTCGCCTGCCGCCCCGCTGAGCCCCGCCGACGACCCGGTCGTGGACACGCCGGAGCAGGCGACGGCCGCCGTGCGAATCCGCCGCCGCCGCGCCGACCTGCTGGTCGCCGCCACCGCCCTGGTGCTCGCGGTATGGGTGACCGGCGCGCTCTGGTCCGACCCGGCCCACCGCGCCAGCGGCGTCAACTCCGGTGACCAGGCGTTCTTCGAGTGGCTGCTGTCCTACGGCGCGTACGCGCTCACCCACGGCGCCGACCCGCTCTTCACCCACCTGCTCAACGTGCCCGACGGGGTGAACCTGGCGGTCAACACCTCGATCTCGGTGTACGCCTTCGTCTTCGCCCCGCTGACCATCCTGGCCGGTCCGGCACTGACCTTCCTGGTCATCCTCACCCTGAACCTGGCCGGCACCGCCTTCGCCTGGTACTGGCTGTTCTCCCGGCACCTGGGCGCGAACCGGATCGGCGCGGCCGTCGGCGGCCTGTTCTGCGGCTTCGCCCCGGCGATGATCTCCCACGCGAACGCCCACCTGAACTGGACCGCGCAGTGGGTAATCCCGCTGATCATCGCGCGCTGCCTGCTGCTGGTGCGCCGGGACAAGCCGGTGCGCGACGGGGCGCTGCTGGGCCTGCTCATCGCGGTCTGCTTCTCCGTCGCCGCCGAGGCGCTGTTCTTCACCGCGCTGGCGCTGGGTGTGTTCACGCTGGTCTGGGTGCTGTCCCGGCGCGACGAGGTGAAGGCGCTGCTGCGCCCGGTGCTGACCGGGCTGGGCAGCGGGGCGATCGTCGCCGGCGCGCTGCTGGCGTACCCGCTGTGGCTGCACTTCGCCGGGCCGCAGCGCTACCACGGCACCGGCTTCGACCCGCGCATCCACAACGAGGATCTCGCCGCGTACGCGGCCTGGCCGGAGCGCTCGCTGGCCGGAGCGGTCGGCCTCAACGGCGACCTGGCCGCGAACCCGACCGAGGAGAACTCGTTCTTCGGCCTGCCGCTGCTGCTACTGGTGATCATCGGGCTGGTGGTGCTGTGGCGGCGCACCGACCGGGCGCACCGGGCCAACCTGCTCGGGCTGGGCGTCACCGCGGGCGTGTTCCTCGTGCTCTCGCTCGGGCCGGAGCTGCGCTGGCTGGGCAGCCTCACCGGGATCCCGATGCCCGAGGCGCTGATCGGCGGGCTGCCGGTGTTCAACGCGGCGCTGCCGTCGCGGCTCGCGCTGATCGTCGCGCCCGTGTTCGGGCTGGTCCTGGCCTGGCTGGCCACCGCGCTGAGCCGCACCGACGGCGGCAGCATGAAGGTGTCCCTGCCCGGCCCGCGCTGGGCCTGGGTCGCCGGGCTCACCGTCGCGCTGCTGCCCCTGGTCCCGACCCCGCTACTGGCCCGCGAGCGAGCCGCCGTGCCGGAGTTCTTCGCCTCCGGCCAGTGGCGCGAGTACGTCGCCGACGGCGGCACCGTGGTCCCCGTGCCGATCACCAACGACCTGCTGCCCGACGGCCAGCGCTGGCAGGCCGCCGCGCTGGCCGACGCGGCCGGGGCGGGCGAGGGCGTGTTCCGCCTGCCCGCGGGCTTCTTCCTCGGCCCCGGCGGCCCGAACGGCACCGGCCGCATCGGCCCGATCCCCCGCCCGACCCAGACGCTGCTGGAGACGGTCGCCAAGACCGGTGCGGCCCCCGCGGTCACCGACGCCGACCGGGCCGCGCTGCGCGAGGACCTGCGCTACTGGAACGCGAGCATCGTGGTGCTCGGCGACGACGTGCACGGCGCGCACTGGCCCACGTACCAGCCCGCCCTCAAGTCCGTGATGACCGACCTGCTCGGCCCGCCCCAGCGCGTCGCCGACGTCTGGCTCTGGAAAATCCCCACCACCTGACGCCGGCCCGCCCGGCCGCCGCCCGCAGCGCCGGGCCCGCCGCCATGATCGTCGGACTTGCCTGGCACCTGTGCGTATCTTGAAGCGCCATTCGCCCAAGTGCCGGGCAAGTCGAACGACCATGGTGCGACTCCGCACCGCGCCGAACCGCGCGACACCGCAGTCGGGCAGCGGACGCGTCGGGGAGACGCACGCGACGGGCCCGAGACCTACCAGCGCCAGGCGGCGCGGGTCAGGTGCGGGGTGACGCGCTCGCGCCAGGCGGCGGTGAACTGGTCGGCGATGCGGCGCACCAAGGGCGTGCCGAGCCAGCCGAGCACGATCGCGCTGTACGCGACGCTGATCCACTGCCCGCCGGTCAGGTGGGTGAACTGCCAGGAGACCAGCGGGTACCACAGCGAGCTGTATTCGGGCGAGTGCCAGCACAGGGCCTCGACCGACTGCGGGGTGCCGAAGCACGCGCTCGGCCACAGCTCGTGCCAGAACAGGCTGTTCAGGCCGATCCAGACCGAGAGCACCAGCACGGCCAGCGTGATCAGGTTCGCGCCCAGCCCGGCCTGGCGGTGGCCCAGGCGCAGGGCGAGCGCCAGCGCGGCGGGCAGGATGCCGGCCAGGAAGAAGCGCGGCCCCCAGGACATCCCGGCGTACCAGGCCCACCAGGGGGCGTACACCAGCACCAGGCCGCCGACGAAGAGCAGCCAGAGCCGCTGGATCCGGGCCAGGTCGATACCGGTCGGGCCCAGGTCCGCCAGGGCGCGGCGGGTCGGCAGGAACATGGCGGGCAGATACCAGACGAGGCCGCGGCCGAAGGCGAACAGGATCGCCAGCACCCCGAAGAAGACGGGGTACGAGAACCCGGGCCGCCCCGAGAACGGCATGACGTCCTTGGCCCCGCGGTCCCCGGCGTACCCGCCCTTGCGGGCCAGGATCTCCAGCAGCACCAGCGCCGCGGCGGCCGCCACCGGGACGAGCAGCCGCAACCGGCGATGCCGCCAGGTCTCGGCGAGGCTCACCAGACCGAGCCCGACCACCGTCGCGGGGGTGTTGACCGCGCCGAGCACCGCCGCCGCCCAGCCCCACCCGCGCCGCCGCCCGCGCACCACGACGACGATGCCGACCATGACGCCCATCATGGTGAAGGTCTCGCTGCCGTAGTGGCCGACGTCCGGCGCGAGCATGCTCGCCGCGACCGTGATCAGCATGAACCGGCGGATCAGCGCGCCGGGGACCAGCCCGCGCAGCAGCAGCCCCAGCACGATCAGCCCGGCGGCGAAGACGACCAGGTTGAAGTACCTGATCCCGGCTTCGGGCGTGGCCACCACTCGGCCCAGCAGCCACAGCGGCGCGGAGAACAGCGGGCCGACGATGGAGTACTCGCTGTTGTTCAGGCGTCCCTCGCCGAGCAGCAGGCTCAGACTGTGCAGCCGGTCCTGGCCGTCGGCCACGACCGCGACCTGCTGGCCCCAGACCAGGCGGGCCAGCCCGGCCGCGATGAGCAGCGTCTCCACGACCGACGTCCAGGGTGGACGCCGCCGCGCGGGCGGCTCGGACAGGTTCTCGGCGGCGGGTGCCATGGTGGTCAGCGACACGGCGTCACCTTACGCACCGACATACCGGTCGGCCCGCCGCCGCTGCCGGAACGCAGAAGCGCACCTCCGGCCGGTTCTCGGCCGAAGGTGCGCTCCGCCCCCACCCCGGGGCTGTTACGGCAGGTCGGTGACCTTCTCGGGGCCACTCGACCGCCAGAGCTTGCCGGGCCACCAGACGAACCGGCCGATGTCGACCGTCAGCGCCGGCACCAGCAGCGAGCGCACCAGCAGCGTGTCCAGCAGGACGCCGAAGGCCACCGCGAACGCGATCTCGACCACGAAGACCAGCGGCAGCACCGCCAGCGCCGCGAACGTCGCCGCGAGCACCACACCCGCGGAGGTGATGACACCGCCGGTCACCGCCAGGCCCTTGAGGGTGCCGGGCGTGTGACCGAGCTTGGCGGCCTCCTCCCGGACCCGGGTCATCAGGAAGATGTTGTAGTCGACACCCAGCGCCACCAGGAACACGAACGCGAACAGCGGGTACGACGAGTCGGCTCCGGGGAAGCCCAGCACGTCGGTGAAGACGACACCGGAGATGCCTAGCGTGGCCAGGTAGGACAGCACCACCGTGGCGATGAGCAGCAGTGGCGCGATCAGCGAGCGCAGCAGCACCATCAGGATCAGGAAGATGACGCCCAGCACCAGCGGAATGATCACGTTGCGGTCGCGCTGCGAGGTGTGCTGCACGTCGTAGTTGATCGCGCTGAACCCGCCGACCTTGGCGTCCGCGCCGTCGATCGCGTGCACCGCGGCGCGCAGCCGTTCGACCGTCTGCAGCGCGGCCGGGGAGTCGGCGGCGTCGGTGAGCGTCGCGTCGATCCGCGCCATACCGTCGACGATCTTCGGCTCCGGCAGCGGCGGCACCACGACCGGCGGCGGCGTGCCCTGGCCGGTGGTTCCGGTCTGCCCGGTGGCGGGCGTCTGGCCGGGTGCCGGGGTCTGGCCGGGTGCCGGGGTCTGGCCCTCGCCGGTCGGCGGGAGCACGGGCATGACCGGCATGCCGGTGAACGGGGCCGCCTCGGCCACGCCCTTGGTCTGGCGTACCGCGAGCAGCACCTGGTCGAGCTTCTCCGCCCGGGTCACGATCTCGGCGGGGTTGCCGGTGCCGCCCGGGAAGTGGGCGGTGGTCAGCTCCTGCGCGGAGACCGAGTCGGGGTGGCCGGTGAAGCCCTCGGACTGCGGGATGCCGTCGGCGTCCAGCCGGGTCAGGCCCGCGACACCGGCGAGCAGCAGCACCGCGGTGCCGATCCAGACCAGCCGGGCCCGGCGGCCGACCAGCGCGGACACCTTCGCCCAGAGCCCCTTCTCCTCGACCGGCGCGGAGCCGAACTTCGGCCGCACCGGCCAGAACGCCACCCGGCCGAGCAGGGCCAGGACGGCCGGCAGCAGGGTCAGCGAGACGGCGAGGCTGCTGGCGATGCCGATCGCGCCGACCGGGCCGAGGCCCTTGTTGGAGGCGAGGTCGGACACGAGCAGGCAGAGCAGGCCAAGGATCACGGTCGCGCCGCTGGCCAGGATCGGCTCGAACGAGGCGCGCAGCGCGACCCGCATGGCGTCGTACCGGCTCTCGGTGTGCCGCAGCTCCTCGCGGAACCGGGAGACCAGCAGCATCGCGTAGTCGGTGGCCGCGCCGAGCACCAGCACGTCGAGGATGGCCTGGCTCTGCCCGGAGACCGTGATGATCTCCTCCTTGGCCAGCAGGTAGACCACGCCGTTGGCCAGCGCGAACGCCAGGCCCGCACCGAAGAGCACGACCACGGGCAGGATCGGGCTGCGGTACACGACCAGCAGGATGACGCCGATGATGCCGACGGTGACGCCGAGCAGCAGGCCGTCGATGGAGCCGAAGACCTCCATCATGTCGGTGAGGATGCCGCCCAGGCCGCCGACGTGGGCGTTCAGCCCGTCGGGCAGACCGGTGTGGTCGCGGATCCAGGTCACGTCGGCCATGTTCTTCTGCGCGTCGGTCTCCGTGAACAGCACGGTGACCTGGGCCGCCTTGCCGTCGTCGGAGTAGTTCGGCAGCATCGGCACGTCGGCGAGGCGGCTGCCCAGCTCTCGCTTGATCGTGGCGAGCTGCTCGGCGATGGCCGCCTTGTCGGCCTCGGTCAGCCCGCTGTCGCGGCCGTAGACCAGCTGCGCGGGCACCACGTCGAGCCCGGCGAACTTCTTGCTCAGGTCGAGCACGACGGTCGCCTCGGCGCTCTCCGGCAGGAAGGAGGCGTTGTCGTTCTTCTGCACGTCGGCCGTCTTGCTCGCGAAGCCGCCCATGGCCCCGCCCAGCACCAGCCAGACCACGAGCCCGAGCGCGGGCAGCAGCCAGCGCCGGCGCCGTGGCCGCGGCGGCGCGGCCGCCTCCTGCTCCGGTGCGGTCCGGAGCTCCTTCTTCTCCCGCGTCGCCGTCATCGCGAGGCGTCCTTTCCGTGCGTGCGGAGCATGGTTGGCACAGCGTGACACTATTCGTGAAAGTTTTCACAAGCGTGGCTGCGCACACCCTACCGATCGCGAGCCGGGCCCGCATTCACGGGTACGGGTGACGCCGAGCACCTTCCCTGGCCGACCACGCGAGCGCGAGTAGCCTGAGCAACGTGACCAGCATCGTCTCGCCGGCACTCGCGGTACGCCGCGCCGGCACCGTCGAGTATCTGACCGCCTGGGACGAGCAGCGCCGCCTGCACGCCGGTGTCGTCGAGGGCACCGAGCCGGACACCGTGCTGCTGTTGGAGCATCCCAGCGTGTACACCGCCGGCAAGCTCACCGAGCCCTGGGAGCGCCCGTTCGACGGCACCCCGGTGGTGGACGTGGACCGCGGCGGCAAGATCACCTGGCACGGCCCGGGGCAGCTCGTCGGCTACCCGATCATCAAGCTGCCCAAGCAGCGCGGCGGGCTGGCCGACGTGGTCGCGCATGTGCGGCGTACCGAGCAGATGCTCATCGACGTCTGCGCCGAGCTGGGTGTCGCCACCACGCGCATCAAGGGCAACAACCGCTCCGGCGTATGGGTGCGCGAGGACGAGCGCGGCCCGGACCGCAAGGTCGCCGCGATCGGCATCCGGGTCGCCCGCGACGTCTCCCTGCACGGCTTCGCGCTCAACTGCAATCCCGACATGACCTGGTTCGACCGGATCGTGCCCTGCGGCATCACCGACGCCTCGGTCACCTCCCTCAGCGCCGAACTCGGCCGCGAGATCACCATCGACGAGGTCCTCCCCATCGTGGAGCGCCACCTGCCGAAACTCCTGGCCGCCTGACCATGGGCGATGGGAAGGGCACCTTCTACAACGCGGAGCGTCAAGAAGGTGCCCTTCCTTGCGTCAAAGGCGGGAGGGGGCAGTGGAGCATGCCGCAGATGGTGCGGGTGAGTTCCTGTTCGGTGACGGTCATGGTGCCGTCTTCGGAGATGACGGCTACGACGGCCTGGATCAGGAGGGACTTGTCCTGAGGGGCGAGGCCGTCGAGCAGGGGCCAGGCGGCGTCGAGGGCTAGGACGCCGTGCTGGGGGGCGGTCATCGGCATCGGCTGGCCGGGCAGGATCATCGCCAGGCCGACGTGGTACGCGCGGTCGGCGGACGCCTCGTCCGGGTGGCCGGCGCGGGCCAGCACCGCGAGCAGCGAGGCGATCGCGTTGCGGCAGGTCGTGAGGCTGTGCGCGCGGACCGGCCAGGGCGGGGTGTCGTAGGTCGCCTCGTACAGGTCGCGGTGCAGCAGCCGGGACAGGGCGTACTCGAAGACGCTGACCCGGCCGTCGGCCCTGGCCAGGGTGTCGATGGTGCCGAGCAGGTCCTGCCGGGTGGCGGCCGGGTGGGCGCGCAGCGCCGGGAAGCAGAGCTGGGCCAGCGGCAGCCGCAGCAGCGGGTGCAGCCCGGCCAGCCGGCCCGCGGCGGCGACGGTGTCCGCGACGGCGACCTCGCCATGCCGTTCACGCAGCGCCGCGAGCTGGCTGTCGGCGACCTCCGGCTGCTCCGACAGCAGCAGGCCGAACACCAGGGACGGCGCGGTGTCGCCGCGCCGGGCGCGGGCCAGGATCTCGGGCGGGAAGCGCTCCAGGATGGACTCCGCCCGCTGGTACGCGGGCTGCTGCGGCGCGCCCACGGAGGCGGCTACCGCGTCGGGGCGTACCGCCATCCGGGTGTCCTGATCCGGCAGCGGACCGCCCTGCTCGGCCAGGGACAGGCCCATCGCGGCGTCCTCGGCCAGCCCCGAGGGCGGCGCGGCACGCCACTTCTGCGCGAGCGCGTCGAGCTGCGCCGGGTCGAAGCCCGGTTCCAGGGCCCGGATGCGGTCGGCCAGCGGCGGGTGGGTGGCGAACAGCGAACGCAGCCGGGCCTCGCCGAACAGCATGTGGCCGACCTCGTCGATCTTCGGAGTGGACAGCCGGGACCCGGTCTCCAGGCCGCCGATCTTCTTCAGTGCCCCGGCGATGCCGGAGGTCTGCCGGGTGAACTGCACCGCCGACGCGTCGGCCAGGTACTCCCGCTGCCGCGACACCGAGGCCTGGATCAGCCGTCCCGCGAACACGCCGATCGACCCGGCCACGATCAGCGCGATGCCGATCAGCGGCAGCGGGTTGCTGCCCTGGTTGTCGCGCCGGTCGCGGCCGCCGCCGAAGGCGCCCGCGTACAGGAAGGTGCGGCCCACGATGGCCAGGAACAGGATGCCGAACAGCAGCCCGATCAGCCGGATGTTGATCCGCATGTCACCGTTGAGCACGTGGCTGAACTCGTGCGCGATGACGCCCTGCAGCTCGTCGCGGTTGAGCCGGTCCAGCGCGCCGCGGGTCACCGCGATCGCCGCGTCCGCCGGGGACCAGCCCGCCGCGAACGCGTTGATGCCGGGCTCGTCCTCCAGCACGTACACCTCGGGCACCGGCACGCCGGAGGCCAGCGCGACCTCCTCGACCACGTTGCGCAGCCGACGCAGCCGCAGGTCGGTGGTGTCCTCGGGGACCAGCACCCCGCCGAGGTCGCGGGCCACCTTGCCGCCGCCGGCGCGCAGCCCGATGGTGCGGAACAGCGACGCCAGCAGGATCGAGCCGCCGGTCAGCACCGCGGTCCAGAACATCAGCCAGGCCAGTTCGGCGGCCGGAGCCTCGAACGCGCCCAGCGCCCACGCGACCGCGAGGCAGACGACCGCCACGATGGCGAGCACGGCCAGCACGTAGAGCAGGACCAGGCGGAACGACATCCGCTTGACCTGGCGCTGGCGCTCGAAGAAGTCCATCGGCGCGGCGGTCAGAACTGCACGCGCGGCGCCTCGCGCTTGCCCGGGTCGTCGATCTCCAGCAGCGCCGCCCGGTGGAAGCCGAACGGCCCGGCCAGCAGGCTGCCCGGGAACGTCTCCCGCTTGTTGTTGTACGCCAGCACCGCGTCGTTGTAGCCCTGCCGGGCGAACGCGACCCGGTTCTCCGTCGAGGTCAGCTCCTCGGACAACTGCATCATGTTCTGGTTGGCCTTGAGGTCCGGATAGGCCTCGGACACCGCGAACAGCCGGCCCAGCGCCTGGGTGAGGCCGTTCTCGGCCCCGGCCAGCCCCTGCATCGCGGTCGGATCGCCCGGGTTGCGGGCCGCGTTGGCCTGCGCGGTCATCGCGGCGGTCCGCGCGGCGGTCACCGCCTCCAGCGTCTCGCGCTCGTGCTTGAGGTAGCCCTTCGCCGTCTCGACCAGGTTCGGGATCAGATCGTGGCGGCGGGTGAGCTGCACGTCGATCTGCGCGAACGCGTTCTGGTAGCCGTTGCGCGAACGGACCAGGCCGTTGTAGAGCGACGCCACCCCGACCACGATCGCGATCACGATCAGCAGCAGGCAGAGCCCTCCGAGCAGGAGATCCATGCCCTCACCGTGCCACCAGATCATCCGTCTTGCCTGGCAATCGGGCGTTTGGGCGGCCCGGACACACCCGATTGCCAGGCAGGTCGGTGGATCGAGCGCCGCGCGACCCGGTGTGGTGGGCCGCGCGGCGGGTCTGGGGGTTACGGGGTGACGCGGTGCAGGTCGCGGGGGTACGCGGTGACCTCGCGGATGTTCTGCGCCCCGGTGATGCGGGCGACGAAACGCTCCAGGCCGATCGCGAACCCGCCGTGCGGCGGCATGCCGTGGCGGAACGCCTGCAGGTAGGGCTCGTACGGCTCGGCGCTCTCCTCGCGGGCGGCCAGCGCCGCGAGGTAGTCGCTGTGCCGGTGCAGCCGCTGCCCGCCGGTGACCAGCTCCAGGCCCCGGAACAGCAGGTCGAAGCTGTTCGACCAGCGCTCGTCGCCGGGCTGCGGATGGGTGTAGAAGGGCCGCTTGGCCATCGGGTAGCCGGTGACGAAGACGAACTCGCTGCCGTGCTCGCGCTTGGCCCACTCCCCGATCGCGCGCTCGTGCGCGGGCGCGAGGTCGGGCTCGTCCGCCGGCGCACCGGCGATCTTGAGTGCCTCGCTGAAGTGCACGGCCGGGATCTCGGTCGGCACCTCGGGCAGCTCCAGTCCCGCCACGGCCGCGCCGAGCGCGCCGACCCGGGCGACCATGGCCGCCACGGTCTCGCGCAGCACCGCCATCACGTCGCGGTGGTCGCCGATGAAGCCCAGCTCCGCGTCGAGCGAGGTGTACTGGGCCAGGTGCCGGGTGGTGTCACTGGGCTCGGCCCGGAACACCGGGCCCACCTCGTACACCCGCTCGAACACCCCGACCAGCTGCTGCTTGTAGAACTGCGGCGACTGGGCCAGGTAGGCGGGGCGGCCGAAGTAGTCCAGCGCGAACACGTTCGCCCCGGACTCGGTCGCCGTCGCCACGATCTTGGGCGTGTGGATCTCGGTGAAGCCGAGCGTGTCGAGGCCCGCCCGGAACCCGGCCGTCGCCGCGGCGCTGATCCGCAGCGCGCGGGCCCGGGACGGGTGGCGCAGCGACAGCGGGGCGTGGTCCAGCTGGGTGGGCAGGGTCGGCGTCAGCACCGGCCGGTACAGGTCGAACGGCGTGGGCTGGGCGGGCTCGCCGAGCAGGCGTACCGCCGGTTCGGTCAGCTCCACCCCGCCGGGCGCGGCCGGGTTCGCGGTGACCAGGCCCGCCACGGCGACCACGGTCTCCTCCGGCAGCGTCTCCAGGAATTCGCGCAGCTCCGGTGCGGTGACCACGACCTGGCTGAGCCCGGACGCGTCGCGCACGATGAGGAAGGAGACCGATTTGAGCAGCCGGCGGCGATGGATCCAGCCGGCGATGGTGATCCGTGCGCCCACATGGCGGGGCAGCTCGACGGAAAGGATGCGTTGCATGGCGGGTTACCTCCGGGTTCTTCGCAACGCCATCCCCAAAGGGGTGTGGGCGGTTTGGGAACCCGCGGTGCCACCACACCTTCACCCGGGTGATCCGGGCCTCTACCAGCCGGTGAGCGGAGCCACACGGGCGGCTGCACGCCGACCCGACCCGGGCGTCACTCCGGTGATTCGCCCCGCCACTTGCTGTTGAGCGGAGACTGTAGACCATGATCGGGAACCGCGCAGCCCGTTTTTCCGGTCGCGCCAGGGCTGAGACCTCCGTTACCCACCGGAAGATCAAGGCCGTTTCGGCGCGTACGCTGGCGGGCATGACCATCGTCGCTCCCGAGGGCCGGCGCCTGCTGCGCGTCGAGGCCCGCAACGCCGAGACCCCCATCGAGCGTAAGCCTGAGTGGATCAAGGTCAAGGCGAAGATGGGTCCGGAGTTCACCCAGCTCAGCTCACTCGTGAAGCGGGAAGGCCTGCACACGGTGTGCCAGGAGGCCGGCTGCCCGAACATCTACGAGTGCTGGGAAGACCGCGAGGCGACCTTCCTCATCGGCGGAGACCAGTGCACCCGCCGCTGCGACTTCTGCCAGATCGACACCGGCAAGCCCGCCGAGTTCGACGCCGACGAGCCCCGCCGGGTCGGCGAGTCCGTCGCCACCATGGGCCTGAAGTACGCCACCGTCACCGGCGTCGCCCGCGACGACCTGCCCGACGGCGGCGCCTGGCTGTACGCCGAGACCGTCCGCCAGATCCACGCCCTCGTCCCGGGCTGCGGCGTCGAGCTGCTCATCCCCGACTTCAACGCCGTCCCGGAGCAGCTCGCCGAGGTGTTCTCGGCCGTGCCCGAGGTGCTGGCCCACAACGTCGAGACGGTGCCGCGCATCTTCAAGCGCATCCGGCCCGCGTTCCGCTACGAGCGCTCCCTCGACGTGATCACCCAGGCCCGCAAGGCCGGCCTGGTCACCAAGTCGAACCTGATCCTGGGCCTGGGCGAGGAGCGCGCGGAGGTCTCGCAGGCACTGCGCGACCTGCACGAGGCCGGCTGCGAGCTGATCACCATCACGCAGTACCTGCGCCCCACCCCGCGCCACCACCCCGTCGAGCGCTGGGTGAAGCCCGAGGAGTTCGTCGAGCTGCGCGAGGAGGCCGAGGAGATCGGCTTCGCGGGCGTGATGAGCGGTCCGCTGGTGCGTTCGTCGTACCGGGCCGGTCGCTTGTATCGTCAAGCCCTCGACGCGCGCACCGCCGCCGCCTGAACCTCCCGCCGTCACCAAACCTAGGATCCGTCTATGGCAAAGGCCGAAGAAAAGGTCAGCTTCCTCCAGCGGTTGAAGCAGATCGGCATGGTGTTCAAGTTCACCGCCAAGCAGGACAAGTGGTTCACGCCCCTGGTGGTGGCGGCCGTCGTGCTGCCGCTGGCGATCACCGTGGCGATCTTCCTGTACACCGGTGCCTGGATCTGGATCCCGCTGGGCATCCTGACCACGCTGCTGGCCGTGCTCATCGTGCTCAACCTGCGGTCCAACACCGCGATGATGAACATGATGGAGGGCCAGCCCGGCGCGGCCGGCCAGCTCGTCGAGCAGATGCGCGGTGACTGGCGGGTCAAGCAGGCCGTCTCGGCGACCACCCAGTTCGACGTGGTGCACCTGGTCATCGGCAAGCCCGGCGTCATCCTGCTCGCCGAGGGCAACCCGGCGCGGCTCAAGCCGCTGCTGGGCGAGCAGAAGCGCCGCCTGACCAAGGTCATCGGCGACGCCCCGCTGTACGACTACATCATCGGCACCGGAGAGGGCCAGCTGTCCATCCGCAAGCTGCGGATGACCCTGATGCGCCTGCCCCGCAACCTGTCGGGCAAGGAGGTCAATGCCCTCGACCGGGCTCTGACCGCCCTCAACGCCCGCCCCCAGATGCCCCGCGGCCAGCTCCCCAAGGAGTTCCGCCCGCCGCGTATGCCCCGCGGCGGCGGCCGCCAGCGCTGACCCCAAAGGAAGGGCACCTTCTTAACGCCATGCGTTGCAGAAGGTGCCCTTCTTAACGCTCGCATCTATCGATGTTTGCAAGATCCAGTAGAGATATTGCGGTAGGGATCTACTGGATCTAGGTTGGTGGGTATGGAGATGAGGCGCATCACCGATCCCCAGGTCCTCAAGGGCCTGGCGCAGCCGATCCGGCAGAAGCTCTACCGCCTGCTCGTCCAGGCCGGGCCGGCCACCGGCGCGACCCTGTCCAAGCGCCTGGGCACCGACCCCGGGCAGACCAGCTACCACCTGCGCGAACTGGTCAAGGCCGGCTTCGTCGAGGACGTCCCCGAGCTGGCCCGCGACCGCCGCGAGCGCTGGTGGCGCGCGGTGCCCGGCCCGCACGGCTGGTCCTCCCTCGACTTCCCCACCCCCGAGGGCCAGGCCATCTCCTCGGCTGTCAAGGCGCAGACCGTCATCGACGAGTTCGAGCGCGTACGCCGCTACGAGCAGTCCCGCGACACGTGGCCCGAGCAGTGGCAGGCCGCCGCGATGAGCAGCGACACCTTCCTGCGGCTGACCCCGGCCGAGCTCGCCGAGCTGACCGGCGAGCTGCACGAGCTGGTCGTGCGCTGGAAGCAGCGGAGCACCGAGCGCGCCGCCCAGCCGGACGCCGACGGCGACCGCCGCGAGCACGTCTTCCTCTTCTTCCACGCCTTCCCGGAGCGCCCCTGATGAACACCACCGCCCCCGCCCCGACCTCCGGTCTGCCCGCGACTCCGACCGACAGCGAGTCGCCCGACGCCGACCTCGCGCCGCCCGCCACGGGCGTCGCGCCCCGACAGCGCGATATCGCCGGCAGCCCGGCGCACACCGCGCCCCCGACGGACCTGCCCGCTCACCGGTCACCTGCCTACCTGCGCTACCTCGGCGGCCAGGCGGTGTCGATCCTCGGCGACCAGGTCTGGTACGTCGCGCTGTCCTTCAGCGCCGTCCAGCTCGCCTCCCCCGGCGCGGCCGGGGCCGTCTTGGCCGTCTCCGCGCTGCCCCGGCTCGCCCTCCTGTTGTTCGGCGGTGCGATCGTGGACCGGTACGGCCCCCGCCGACTCATGATCGGCAGCGACGTCGCCCGTGGCGTGATCGCCCTCGTCACGGCGGCGCTGGCCCTGGCACAGCCGAGCGTCGCCCTGCTCGTCGTGGTGGCCCTCGCCTTCGGGCTGGCCGACGCGCTGTTCCTACCCGCGGCCGGGGCGATGCTGCCCCGGCTGCTGTCCCCCGCCCAGCTCACCGGCGGTCTCGCCCTGTCCGGGCTGACCGCACGCCTCGCGCTCACCCTCGGCGCGCCGCTGGGCGGTCTGCTGCTGCCGCTCGGCGGGCTCCCCCTGGCCTGCCTCGTGAACGCCGCGACCTTCGCCATCTCCGCCCTGGCCCTCTGGTCCGTCCGCCCCGGCACCCCCGACCCGCAGCGATCCAGCAGAGTTGTCGTCGCTGGAGCGACCACGACTCTTCCAGGTCCGGACAGTGCGGCCCGCAAAGCCGTCGCCGGCGGCGGTACGGACGCCAACGGTGGATCGGGACCGGCCCGTACGCCTATCGGCGCCGCGGTGCGGGAGGGCCTGCGCTACCTGGCCGGGCACCGGCTGCTGCGCGCGGTGACGCTGGTGGGCCTGCTGGTCAACCTGGGCGCGGTCGGTCCGCTGAACGTGGGCCTGGCCCTCGTGGCCGACCAGCGCGGCTGGGGCGCGGGCGGGATCGGCGTGATGCTGGCGGGCTTTGGCGTCGGCTCGGTCGGCGGCAATCTGCTGATGATGCGGTGGCGGCCCGCGGGACGGCTCGGCGTGATCGTGGCGTGCTGTGCGGTGGTGCAGTGCGGTGCGCTGTTCGCGATCGCCGTCGCCCCGACGCCGGCCTGGGCGTTCGTCGCCACCGCGGTCGGTGGCCTGGCGGGCGGCCCGCAGGCTGTGCTGCTGAACGGCCTGACGCACACGCACACCGCCGACTCGCACCGCGGCCGGGTCGCCTCGATCAACAACTTGGCGAGCCTGGGCATCGTGCCTCCGGCGATGGCGCTCATGGGCTTCGCGGCCGCCCTGCTGGGCACGGTCGCCGCGTTCGCCGCGAGCGCCGCGCTGATCCTCGTCGCCGCCGCGATGTGCGTGGCGATTCCCGCCCTCCGCCAGGCACGCCTCGCCACGCCCTCATCCCTGACCTCTCGGAGGTGAGGTAACCCCGCCCACCCATGATCGTCCGACTTGCCGGGCAGTTGCGCGAATCTTGAGACCGCATTCGCCCAGGTGCCAGGCAAGTCTGACGATCAACCTCGGGCCGCGGGGCGGGCCGGATCGGGGCCGGGCCGGGGGTCAGGCGGCGGGGCGGATCAGGGTGCCGGCGGCGCGGTCGTGCAGGCCGCGGCGTTCGCCGTCCATGATGAGGGCGGGGATGACCAGCGCGAGCAGGGTGCCCCGCAGGGCTCCCTTGAGGGGGCCGACCGGCTGACCCGAGTCGACGCCGAGGCAGGTAATCTTCGTCACGCGCATGCCCGGTGTCTGCCCGAAGAACCCGACGAAGAACGTGTAAACGCCGATCAGCACCACCGGCGCCGCCCAGCCGTCCCGCAGCGGGTCGGCGAAGAGGCCGGCGGCCAGGACGCACAGCATCCAGTCGAGCAGCAGCGCCCCGAACCGTCGGGCCAGGGAGGGTACGGCAGGCAGGGATGCGTCGGTCACCCGCCGAGCGTACCGTCCGGTCCGCCGCACCGGCCGAGTGAGCTGTCCGGGCAGCCCATAGGGCTGGTTTACCCGTGACGTAACACGGCGGAAACAAAGCTGACACGGCCGGGCAACGCCGCGGTTCTAGCGTCGCCACCAGCCAATGGCCACCCGACGCAACGCCGCGCCGTCGGCCGCGTCTCCCGAGGTCAGCCCAGGAGATGTGCTGAAGTGGGGGCCGGGAGGCTCCCGCAGACCATCCGTGCCAGGAGGACGTGTTGTTCGCCAATTCCGAGGAACTGCTTCGGTACCTCAAGGACGAAGACGTCAAGTTCGTCGACGTCCGCTTCTGTGACCTGCCCGGCGTGATGCAGTTCTTCACCGTGCCGGTCCAGTCGTTCGACGCGAGCGTCTTCACCGACGGTCTCGCCTTCGACGGCTCGTCCATCCGCGGCTTCCAGCAGATCCACGAGTCGGACATGCTGCTGCTGCCGGACGTGACCACCGCGTTCATCGACCCGTTCCGCATCCAGAAGACCCTGGCGCTGAACTTCTTCATCCACGACCCGTTCACGCGCGAGGCCTACTCCCGTGACCCGCGGAACGTGGCCAAGAAGGCCGAGGCCTACCTGGCGGCCAGCGGCATCGCGGACACGGCGTACTTCGGCGCCGAGGCGGAGTTCTACATCTTCGACTCGATCCGCTACTCGACCCAGGCCAACCAGGCGTTCTACCACATCGACTCGATCGAGGGCGCGTGGAACACCGGCGCGGCGACCAACGCCGACGGCAGCGCCAACCGTGGTTACAAGCCGGGCTACAAGGGCGGCTACTTCCCGGTCGCGCCGACCGACCACTACGCCGACCTGCGCGACACCATGGTGACGAACCTGGTGGACCTCGGCTACACCGTCGAGCGCGGCCACCACGAGGTGGGCACCGCCGGCCAGGCTGAGATCAACTACAAGTTCTCGACGCTGCTGGCCTCCGGCGACCAGATGCAGCTGTTCAAGTACGTCATCAAGAACACCGCCTGGCAGGCCGGCAAGACCGCGACCTTCATGCCGAAGCCGCTGTTCGGTGACAACGGCTCGGGCATGCACACCCACCAGAGCCTCTGGCTGGGCGGCGAGCCGCTGTTCTACGACGAGACCGGCTACGCCGGCCTGTCGGACACGGCCCGCTGGTACATCGGCGGTCTGCTGAGCCACGCGCCGTCGCTGCTGGCCTTCACCAACCCGTCGGTCAACTCGTACCGGCGCCTGGTGCCCGGCTTCGAGGCTCCGGTCAACCTGGTGTACTCGCAGCGCAACCGCTCCGCCTGCACCCGTATCCCGGTCACCGGCACGAACGCGAAGGCCAAGCGCATCGAGTTCCGCTGCCCCGACCCGTCGTCGAACCCGTACCTGGCGTTCTCGGCGATGCTGATGGCCGGTCTCGACGGCATCCGCAACAAGATCGAGCCCCCGGCTCCGATCGACAAGGACCTCTACGACCTGCCGCCGGAGGAGGTCGCCAACGTCACCCAGGTGCCGGGCTCCCTCTCCGACGTGCTCTCGGCGCTGGAGAAGGACAACGACTACCTGCAGGCCGGTGGCGTCTTCACCAGCGACCTGATCGACACCTGGATCGACTACAAGCGGTCCAACGAGATCGACCCGGTCCGCCTGCGTCCGACCCCGCACGAGTTCCAGATGTACTTCGACTGCTGATCCGCTCAGCGGCACGGAAAAGGCCCCGCCTCTCGGCGGGGCCTTTTCCGTGTGCCGGCCCGGTACCGGGGAAGATCGCCGTTTCGGGTCAGAACATGTGGTCGGGCCGCGGATTTTGACCGGAAACAGCGATCTTCACCACCGCCGCCCGGTCAGCGCGGACGGTCGGTCAGCGGTGGACGGTCAGGCAGCGACTGCGGGTGCCGGAGCAGCGGCGGCGGGAGCGGCTTCCGCCGGTGCGGAAGCGGACGCGGCGGCGGGTGCCGCGGCGGGGGCGGGCTCGGTGGCAGCGGTCGCGGCGGCGACGGCCGGGGCCAGCACCGGGCTGGCGGCGGCGGCCGCGACGATCGCCGTGGCCGCGGCGGCCGGGGCGGCGGTGAGCAGGCTCGGGCTGTTGGCCGCGCCGATCGGTCCGGAACCGACCGACATCAGCACCGACAGCAGCGCGGCGCTGAACGCCAGCGACAGCGCGCCGCGCCAGTCGATCGCGGCGACGTCCACGCCCACCACGCCGCTGACCTGGCCGACGCCGAACGCGGCGATCAGGGCCTGCACGAAGGTCTTGATGGCACGCTCGGCGCTGGCGATCCAGAACTGCTTGTTCAGCAGGTACATCGGAGTTCTCCTGGGGATGAGGGGGCATGCCCGAAAGGCGCTCACGAGCTTAGATCGCATGCACCCGTGTCACCTATCCGCTTCCCGACCGACCACGAGGGCCGCAGGCCATATGGTGTGCCGCATGGCGCACCCCCTCCGCCGCGCGCTGCTCACCGCCGCCGCGTTCCTCTGTGTACTCCTGCCCGCGACGCCCGCCCGTGCGGTCGGCGACCTGGCGGTGACCGTACGCGGTGATGATCCACTCGCGATGGTGCTGGTGCTGGCCAACCGGGGTGACGCACCCTGCCAGGTGATCACCTCGACGTACGGCACGCTCGCGGTGACCCGGCTGGAGCAGGACGGCGTCGCCGTAACGCCGCTGCCGATGGAGACCTCGTTCGAGGAGTCGCTGGAGACGGTGCTGGCCAAGCGCCTGCACACGCTGGAGCCTGGGGCGAGCACGGAGGTGCCGCTGCGCGCCATCCCGATCGGGCCCACGGGACACGCCATAGAGGTCGTCACCTGGTCGGCCGGCGCGGGCGCGTTCGGTTCGCTGTACCCGGTGAAGCCGGGTGTGCCGCTGCGCCTGGAGTTCACGTACGCGGTGCCGATCGTGCCGGAGAGCGGCCCGGCCGCCTGCGCCCCGCTGGCGGGGGCGGGTGTCACGGCCGAAGCCGTGGATGCCGGACGCCCGTGGTGGCACTGGGCGGTCCTGGCTGGAGCGGTCGGGCTGGTGCTGGTGCTGGTGCTGCTCGTCGCGGTCATCGTGAAGCGGCGTGGGCGCGGCCACAAGGCCGCCGCCACGGGTGACGGCCTCGCTGCCGACGGCGGGCCGGACGGCCCGACGGGCAGCGAGACAGGCTCCGGCGCCGAGCACGGGAACGCGGATTCCGGCGAAGAAGCCGACGGCGGGAACGGGGACTCCGGCGAAGAAGCCGCTGGCGGGAACGGGGACTCCGGCCGGTCCGGCTCCGGCGGGGTGGCCGGGATCGGCGGAGCGGTCGTGCTGGCGCTGGTGGTGGCGCTCGGCGCGGTGGCGGTGCCGGGCCGCCCGGCGTACGCGGAGATCATCGTGACCGACCCGGAGCTGGCCGACGCCTGGGCCGCCTGCAGCGCGATCCTGCACGCGCCCGGCGGTGACCCGGCGGGCATCCTGCCCGCGCTGGAGGCGCCCGGCGTGACCGTCAGCATCATCCGGGCCCAGCCCGGCGACACCCACGAGGGCGCGCTGGACCGGAACAACATCCTGGTCTTCTGGGACCCCGAGGACCGGCACGCCTACTTCGGCAGCGGCGGCAACGCCGACCCGTGCGACTCGATCTACCACGAGTTCCACCACGGCTGGCAGCACAACCAGGGCACGTACAGCCGGGAGGACTGCGCGGGCAGCGGCATCCCGGCCACCGAGGTGATGGCCACCCGGGCGCAGAACCAGTTGCGGGAGGCGCTGGGCCGCCCGGCCCGCAGCCACTACGGCGACCGCGCGCTGCCGAGCGGGGACTGCACCGCTCCCCCGCCGCCCCCGGCCTGCACCGGCGCGGGCTGCGGGCACAGCACCGGTGACCCGCACCTGCGTACGATCGACGGGCTGCGCTACGACTTCCAGGCCGCGGGAGAATTCGTCGCGGCGCGCGACACCGCCGGGGCGTACGAGATCCAGGTCCGCCAGGAGCCCGTGCCCGGTTCGCGCATGGTCGCGGTGAACTCGGCGGTCGCCGCGAAGGTCGACGGCGACCGGATCGAGGCCCGGATGACCGCGGCCGGCGTCGAGTTGCTGGTGGCAGGCGTGCCGACCGGCCCGGCTCCGGCGGAGCTGACCGCCCCGCGGCAACTCACCGGCGGCGGCGAGCTGCGCACGAACGAGGGCGGCGACGTCGAGCTGCGCTGGAAGGACGGCTCCCGCCTGGTGATCGAGCCGATCGGCATCTGGGGCCTGGCCCTGTCGGTCGAGCCCGCGCAGGCGTACACGGGCAAGTTGGAGGGCCTGCTCGGCGACTTCAACGGCAAGTCCGACGACGACGTACGCCCGCGCGGCGGCACGCCGCTGGGAACGCGGCCGACCTTCGCCGCGCTCTATCCCGCGTACGCCGACAGCTGGCGCATCGACGCCGCGTCGTCTCTGTTCACCTACCCGGAGGGCAAGACCACCGACAGCTACACCGACCGTGCCTTCCCGGAGCAGGACGCGGCCACGGCCGAGCTGCCGAACCGGGCCTCGGCCGAGGCTATCTGCCGCGAGCTGGGCGTCTCCGACCCTGAGGTGCTGGCCGGCTGCGTGCTGGACGTGGCGCTGACCGGGCAGCCCGACTTCGCGGTCGCCGCCAAGGCGGGCCAGGTCTTCGCCGGGGGCGCGGACCTGGGCGGGCAGACCTGGACGGTGCGCGTGGACGCCCCAGGCGCGGTCGCGAAGATCGAGTTCTCGGGTACGAAGGGGCAGAAGGTCTTCCTCGACGTGCCCGCGACGACGCTGCCGAACCAGTGCGGCGGCCTGGACCTGCTCGGCCCGGACGGCCGCCAGGTGGCGTCGGGCTGCGTCATCAACGGCGCGGGGTACATCGACGGCACGGTGCTGCCGGAGACGGGCACGTACAGCATCGCGGTCGACCCGCGCGGCGACGACACCGGCGAGGCGCGGCTTCGCCTGCTGACCGTCTCCGACCAGCAGGAGGCGATCACTCTGGACGGCCCCGAGCTGACCGCGCGCCTGGACAAGCCGGGCATGGTCGCCCGGTTCACGTTCAGCGCGACGGCCGGGCAGAAGGTGTTCGTGGACGTGCCGGCCACCAACCTGCCGGGCCAGTGCGGTGGCCTGGACCTGCTCGGCCTGGACGGCAAGCAGCTGACCAGCGGCTGCGTCATCAACGGCAGCGGCTACATCGACGGCTTCACCCTGCCGGCCACCGGCTCCTACACGGTGGTGGTGGACCCGCGGGACAAGAGCGTCGGCGAGGCCAGGGTCAAGGTGAACCTGGCCGTGGACCAGCGGCTCGAACTGCCCGTGGACGGCGACGCGGTCACCGCGCGCATCGCGCAGCCGGGCGCGGTCAGCGTGCTGACCTTCACCGGCCGGCTCGGGCAGCGGGTGTTCATCGAGGTGCCGAGCACGGATCTGCCGAGCCAGTGCGGCGGGCTGGAGCTGCGCGGCCCCGACGGTGACGTGGTGGAGTCCGGCTGCGTGATCAACGGCAGGGGCGGGCTGCGCGAGGAGGGCACCGAGCTGCCGGCGACCGGGACATATCAGCTGATCGTGGACCCGAACGAGCGGGCGACCGGAACGGCTCAGCTAAGACTGCGCACCTGACCAGCAAAGTCTGTGTTACCTGGTGGTAACGCGGGTCACAACATGTGCGTAGACTCCGCCAACGTGAATCCCCCACGCCTTTGGCTCCGCCGCCTGCGCAAGACCGCGTTCTGGCTGCTGGGCGTCGTGACGGTGCTGGCCGTCGTCGTCGCCGGGCTGACCGTCTGGTCGGTGCGCCGCGCCATGCCCACCCTCGACGGTGAGCTGACCCTGACCGGGCTGTCCGCGCCGGTGACCGTGCGCCGCGACGCGCACGGCATCCCCCAGATCTACGCGAAGACCAGCGACGACCTGTATCGCGCCCAGGGCTTCGTGCACGCCCAGGACCGGTTCTGGGAGATGGACTTCCGCCGCCACGTGACGGCCGGGCGGGTCTCCGAGCTGTTCGGCGAGTCTCAGCTGGAGACGGACAAGTACCTGCGCACCATGGGCTGGCGTCGGGTCGCCGAGCAGGAGGTGGCGCTGCTGTCGCCGGAGTCCCGCAAGGGCCTGGAGGCGTACGCCGAGGGCGTCAACGCGTGGCTGGCCGCCAACACCGACACCGACGGCGACGGGTTCGCCGCCTCGGGCGCGCTGAGCCTGGAGTACGGCATCCTCGGCCTGCAGAACTCCGACTACGTCATCGAGCGCTGGTCGCCGGTCGACAGCCTGGCCTGGCTCAAGGCGATGGCCTGGGACCTGCGCGGCAACATGGAGGCCGAGATCCGCCGCGCCGCGCTGGCCGCCGAGGGCCTGAGCAAGGAGCAGGTGGACCAGCTCTACCCGGCGTACCCGATCGACCGCAACCTGCCGATCGTCACCGGCGGCGCGATCGCGAACGGCGCGTTCGACGCCAAGGCGACCGCCCCGGCCACCCCCGCCGGTGCGCCGACCACGCCGGTCGCCGGACTGGCCGCGGACAGCCTCAACCAGATGGCCGACGCGCTGGCCGCGCTGCCGGGCCTGATGGGCAACGCCGACGGCGACGGCATCGGCTCCAACTCGTGGGTGATCAGCGGCAAGCTGACCGCCACCGGCAAGCCGATCCTGGCCAACGACCCGCACCTGAGCCCGAGCCAGCCCGGCATCTGGTACCAGATGGGCCTGCACTGCGAGTGCGGCACCGAGGTCGCGGGCTTCACCTTCTCCGGCGTGCCCGGCGTGGTCATCGGCCACAACGCCAAGATCGCCTGGGGCTTCACCAACCTCGACCCCGACGTCATCGACATGTACCTGGAGCAGGTCGAGGGCGACAAGGTAAAGGTCGGCGACGCGTGGGAGCCGCTGACCACGCGCCAGGAGGTGCTCAAGGTCGCGGGCGGCTCCGACGTCACCATCACGGTGCGCACCAGCAAGCACGGCCCGCTGCTGTCGGACGCCAGCGAGAGCCTGAAGAAGCTCGGCGGGCAGTACGCGATCGCGATGCGCTGGACCGCGCTCGACCCGGGCCGCACCGGCGACGCCGTGTTCGCCATCAACAAGGCCGGCGACTGGAACGAGTTCCGGGCCGCCGCCGCGCTGTTCGAGGTGCCCGCGCAGAACATCGTCTACGCCGACGTCGAGGGCAACATCGGTTACCAGTCGCCGGGCCGGATCCCGGTGCGCGGCAAGGGCGACGGCAAGTGGTTCGCGCCCGGCTGGGACCCGGCATACGACTGGACCGGCTTCATCCCGTTCAACGAGCTGCCGAACGTGCTCAACCCCGAGCGCGGCTACGTCGTCACCGCCAACCAGGCCGTCATCGGCGACCAGTACCAGCAGCACCTGACCGACGACTGGAGCTACGGCTACCGCAGCCAGCGCATCTACGACATGCTCGGCGCGGCCGGCGGGAAGATCACGCTGGACGACGTGCGGAAGCAGCAGTTCGACAACCGCAACGGCTTCGCCCCGACGCTGATCCCGGCGCTGCAGAAGGCGCCCCGGCAGGCCCTGTCGCAGGTGGAGAAGAACGCCGACGCGCTGCTCGTCGACTGGGACTTCCAGCAGGGCGAGGACTCGGCCGCGGCCGCGTACTACAACGCCGTCTGGAAGAACCTGCTCGGCCTGACCTTCGACGAGCTGGGTGAGGACTACGCCGCCGACGGCGGGGACCGCTGGTTCGAGGTGGTCCGCGGGCTGCTGACCAAGCCCGACGACAAGTGGTGGGACAGCAAGGGCACCCCGGCCGTCGAGAAGCGCGACGACATGCTGGCCCAGGCCATGTCGGCGGCGGTGAAGGAGCTGTCCGAGGCGCAGGGCGAGGACCCGAAGCAGTGGCGCTGGGGCGACATGCACACCCTCACCCCGACCCACGCGACGTTCGGCGAGTCCGGCATCGGGCCGATCGAGTGGCTGTTCAACCGGGACACCGTCGGCGTCTCCGGCGGCGACGCGATCGTCAACGCGACGGGCTGGAGCGCGGGGCAGGGCTACGAGGTCGACGCGGTGCCGTCCATGCGCATGATCGTGAACATGGCTGACCTGGACGACTCCCGCTGGATCCAGCTGACCGGCAACTCGGGCCACGCCTTCCACGACAACTACGCCGACCAGTTCGAACTGTGGCGCACGGGCCAGACCCTGCCGTTCCGCTTCGCGAAGGCGACCATCGAGAAGGAATCGACGAACACGCAGACCCTCAAGCCGTAGGGCGGGTCAGCGGCAGGGGCGCGTGCCCACCGGTCTCCGGTGAGCACGCGCCCCTTGCCATGTCGCCGCCCCTTGATCATCGGAGTTGCCCGGCACTTGTGCGAATGAGTCGTCAAGATACGCACAGGTGCCAGGCACATCGAACGACCTTGGGCGATCCGGCGGGTCAGGGCAGCAGCAGGCCCAGCGACAGGGCGAACGGCACCAGCAGCACCCCGCCGAGCGCGGCGACCGCCAGCCGCACCCGGTCTCGGCCCTGCACCGAGCGCAGCGCCACCACGGCCCACGCGGTGCACAGCAGCGCGAGCACGGTCACCACCCGCAGCAGCAGCCAGGCCAAGGGCTGACCGAAGAGGAACGGCTCGGTCTGCTTGCCGGAGGTGGCCACTGTCATGATCGGGTAGGCCACTCCACCGACGAGGGCGATCAGCCCCGTCAGCACCAGCCAGCGCGCCGGGCGAGCCCCTGCGGGCCGGCCGCGCCGCCCCCGCACCCGGCGCACCAGCGCCCAGACCGGCCAGCTCAGCAGTGCCAGCGCGATCGCCGCGAACGCGGCCCACCACAGCGGCCCCACCCCGGCCACCGGGATGCTGTCGCTGCCCTGCGCGGGCAGCGGGTCGGCCGCCGAGGCGGGCGCCTTCCCGGCGGTCACCTGGGCGATCCAGTCGGTCACCAGGGCGCCGTAGCCGGGCAGCAGCTCGCCCATCGGGAAGCCGTTCACGGTAGGGCCGCCGACGCGGTCGTAGCCGTCGGTGGTGACCCGGCCCGCGTGCGCGCCGTGGGGCAGGATACGGACCGTGACGCTGGGGCTGGCGGTCAGTTCGCGGCGGAAGACCTCCGCGCTCTCCCGCGGCGGCACCTGCGTGTCCAGCTCGCCCCAGATCGCCAGCACCGGCTGGCGGACCGCGCGCAGCGCGGGCACCGGGTCGTACGCCGCCTGCGGGAACCCGCCCGTCGCGACGGCCAGGCCCATGCCGGTGCCGACGATCGCGTCCACGGTGGACGGCGTGACCCCGGCCCGGGTGATCCGGTTGATCAGGTTCCAGGCCTGGGTACGCGCCGGCGGCAGCCCCGGTGCACCGATGGTGACCAGGAACTTCGCCTCCGCCGAACGGGACGCGGCCAGCGGCGCGATCCAGCCGCCCTCGCTGAGCCCCCACAAACCGGTGCGCGCCGGGTCGACGTCGGGCAGCGCGGCCAGCGCCCGCACCCCGGCCACGGCGTCGTCGGCCAGCGCCGAGTAGTCGCGGTGGGTCTTCGTGTAGTCGGCCCGCTTGTCGTAGATCAGCGTGACCAGCCCGGCACGGGCGAACACCTCGGCCTCCTGGCCCAGCTCCTCGCGCGGGCCCGCGCCCGAGCCATGCACCAGCACGATCGCGGGGTGGCGCACGGCCGGGTCGAGGTCGGCCCGGCGCACCACCGAGCCGTGCAGCTCGGTGGCACCGTTGCGGAAGGTCAGGTCGGTCGCGGTGAGCCCGGCGGGCGGGGTGTACGGCGTGGGCGCGGCGGCGGCCGGGGTGGCCGCGAGGGCCAGCAGGACCGCCCCGCAGGCGGTGATCAGTGATTTCCTCATGTCCACGATCCTGGGGAAATCCGCTCGCGTGGACATCGCCGACGAGAGCGGTCCGCGCCCTCCCCCGCACGAGGGAGTCACTCGCCGGGCCGGATGAGCCCCGACTCGTACGCCGCGATCACGGCCTGCACCCGGTCGCGCAGTCCCAGCTTGCTCAGCACGCTGCTGACGTGCGTCTTCACCGTGTGCTCGCTGACGAACAGGGCCGCCGCCAGCTCCGGGTTGGACATGCCCCGGCCGAGCAGGATCAGCACCTCGTGCTCGCGCTCGGTCAGCCTGGCCAGTTCGGCGGACGGGGTCGGCGCGGCCCGCCCGCCCATGCGCACCACGTCGTCGATGAGGCGGCGGGTCACCGCGGGCGCGAGCAGCGCCTGCCCGGCCGTGACCACCCGCACCGCGTGCACCAGGTCGTCCCGGCGTACGTCCTTGAGCAGGAAACCGCTGGCCCCGGCGCGCAGCGCGGCGAACACGTGCTCGTCGGAGCCGAACGTGGTCAGCATGACCACCTTCGTCGGCCCGCCCGCGCAGATGCGCCCGGCCGCCTCGATGCCGTCCATGACCGGCATCCGGATGTCCAGCAGCGCCACGTCGGGGGCGTGCGCGGCGACCGCCCGGACCGCCTCCGCGCCGTCGGCGGCCTCGGCGACCACCTCGATGTCCGGTAGCGCCGAAAGGATCATCGCGAAACCCGACCGCACCAGCTCCTGATCGTCGGCGACCACCACGCTGATGCTCACGCCTGCTCCTCCCGCACACCGCGCCCCTGGCCGCCGCCCGCGCCCGGCACGGCCTGGCTGCCGTGGACCGCCGCCCTCATCACGCGAACACCGCCGTCACCCGGAACCCGCCACGCGGGTCCGGGCCGAACTCGACGACGCCGCCCACCGCGGCGACCCGCTCGCCGAGCCCCACCAGGCCGTTGCCCGGCACGACCGGACCAGCGCCGCTGCCGTCGTCGGCGACGCTCACCCGGGTGCCGCCGTCTTCCCAGGTCACCGATACCTCGGCGGAGGTCGCCGCAGCGTGCCGGACCACGTTCGTCAGCGCCTCCTGGACCACCCGGTAGGCGGCGAGCTGCACGTCCGGCGGGAGCGGGCGGGGGTCGCCGTGTTCGGTGTAGCTGACGTCGAGGCCGTCGTGGCGCGTGCCGCGTACCAGCTCAGGCAGGTCGGCCAGGCCCGGCTGCGGGGCCAGGGACTGCTCGCGCAGCCCGCCTACCGCCGCGCGCAGCTGGGCCATGGCGCTGCGCCCGGCCTCGGAGATCGCGTCGAACGCCGCCTCGGCCCGCGCGGGGTCGCGCCGGGCTATCGCGCCGCCCGCCTCGGCCTGCACCACCATCAGGCTGAACGCGTGGCCGAGGATGTCGTGCAGATCGCGGGCGATGCGGGTGCGCTCCCGTTCGGCGGCCAGTTGCGCGGCCTGGGCGTGCTCGCGGGCGGCGGCCTCACGCCGGGTGCGGGCCAGGGTGCCCAGCATGTACGCGGCCGACCAGGTCGCCATCTCGCGGACCGCGGTGTTCACCGACTCGATGATCGACAGCATGCCGATAGCGGTGACGACCAGCACCACCAGCCGCTGGCGGGGCGGCGCCTGGTACGCGACCGCGTAGAAGCAGACCAGCGGGCCGTACCAGATCGGCTGGGCGGGGCCGGTGTTCACGATCGCGTACGCGGCGATGCCGACGGCGGTGAGCAGCAGCGCGTACGTGGGCTGCCAGCGCCGCAGCAGCACCGGCAGCGAGGTCACCAGCACCGGCCAGTAGTCGGCGAACGTCCACGACCCGGCCTCGGGGAACCGGCGGGTGAAGAAGTACGGCGCGGACTGCGCGGCCAGCACCAGCAGGGTCAGCCCGACGTCCACCGACCAGGCGCGCCGGGACAGGTCCGCCGGCCGCGCCATCCCCCACGTCACGAGGAGCCAGCCTAGGCCACCGCGCCGCGCCGCGGGCACCCCGCTGTCAGGCCGCGGCGGGCGCCAGTGAGACGACGATGCAGGGCGCGCCCAGCGAGATGCCGGTGTCCACGGCCATGGCCAGCCCGTCGGCGTAGGTGACCGGCCCGCGCACCGCGGTCGGGGCGACGCCGAAGGTCTCCGGGATGGTCGAGTGGCCGTGCACGATCTGGCGGCCGCCCAGCTTGTCCAGCAGCATGCGGGCGTTGGCGACGCCGTCGTTGTGCTCCAGGAACTCGAAGCGGCGGAACAGCAGCCGGGTGTTGCGCCCGAAGGTCTGCTCGTCGCGCTCGCGCATGATGGTGCTCACCGCGGCATTGATCTCGTCGATGGTCGGCCCGAACTCCAGGTAGGCCAGGGTGTCGGCGTGCAGCAGCAGGTGGTCGTCGACCAGCGCCACCGCGGGCAGGCCGGCCAGCCAGGCGGCCCGCTGCTCGTCCAGGCCTTCGAGGTCGTGCTCCTGGCCGCCGTTGAGCGCCCACACCTGCACGATGGTGCGCACCTCGGTCACCGGCGACGCGGGGACGAAGCGGCTGCCGTACAGCAGCATGTCGTGGTTGCCGATGACGCAGCCGACCTCGCCGCCGGCCGCGGCGGCCTCGACCTGCAGCCGCCGGATCAGATCGATCACGCCAATGCCGTCCGGGCCGCGGTCGGTCAGGTCGCCGAGGAACCACAGCCGCGCGGCACCGCCCGACCACGCGCCCCGCGCGTCGAGCAGGCCCGTCACCCGCAGCGCCTGGGTCAGCGGCGTGAGATGCCCGTGCACGTCACCGACCACGTAGAGCGTCACGCGATCACCCTACGACATGACCATGAAAGCTCCCTGAGCACGCCGCCACCCCAGCGCGCCATCACACCCAGGACTGACGCGACAGACCGTCCGCCGTCCCGCCGACCGGCCCCCCTCGAGGGGCGGGGGGGGGTGTCAAAAGCACAAACCGGGAGAAAAAAAAAATTAATTTGCGCCCACCAAATGAAAAAACGGGGGGGCCGCACGCAACAACCCC
>NZ_JBEZEB010000063.1:0-37137 GCF_040648615.1 Catellatospora sp. NPDC049111
GACCACCGATATATACACTCCCGTGGTTACACTCTTTCCCAACCCGACGCTCTTCCGATCTGGCACCTTCACATCGCGGAGCGATGTGAAGGTGCCCTTCCTTTCGCTCTCAGCGGGCGGCGTGGGCGCCCACGCGGGGGCGGGACGGGCCGTCGAGCAGGGTGTCGGAGTGGCGGGGAGTGGTCGTGGCGGTGGTGGTCGCGTCGGCGTAGTAGTCGGCGGGGCTCGTGGCGTCGACGCCGGCGGGGACGCGCAGGGCGCGGAGCAGGAGGGTGGCGGCGACGACGATGACGAGGTTCACGGCCAGGGCGATCAGGCCGGTGTAGACGGCGGAGCGGCTGTCGAGGCCGAGCTGGGACAGCGGCAGGTTGGAGCCGCCGAAGTGGGCCTTGACGATGCGGCCGTCGGGGGCCCGCTGTGGGACGAGGTAGAGCAGGAACAGGCCGGTGGCCAGGCCGCCGAGCAGGCCCGCGGCCAGCGCCCAGCGGTGGAACCAGTTCGTCCACAGGCCGAGCACCACGGCGGGCACCGTCTGCAGCACGATGACGCCGCCGATGAGCTGGAACTCGATGGAGAACTGCGGGTCCAGCAGCAGGATGAAGACGAGCGCGCCGAACTTGGCCAGCAGCGACACCCAGCGGCTGACCCGGGCCTCCTCACGCGGCGACGCGCCGGGGCGCAGGTATTCGCGGTAGATGGAGCGGGTGAACAGGTTCGCGGCGGCGATCGACATGACCGCGGCCGGGATCAGCGCGGCCACGCCGACGGCGGCGTACGCGATGCCCGCGCACCAGGCTGGGAAGACCTCGTGGAACAGCTGCGGCACGACCGTGTTCAGGTCCCCGCCGACCGGCCGCACGCCCTGCCCGATCGCGAAGAAGCCGAGCATCGCGACCAGCCCCAGCGCCAGGCAGTACACCGGCAGCGCGGCGGCGTTGCGCTGCACCGTGGCCCGGTCGCGGGCGGCCAGGATGCCGGTCAGCGCGTGCGGGTACGCGAAGATGGCCAGCGCGGAGCCGAGCACCAGGGTCAGGTAGCCGAGCCAGCCGCCCTCCGGCAGCAGCAGCCCGCTGGCGGGGGAGGCGTCGGCGGTGAAGCGCTCGCCGGACCCGCGGAACGCCGCCGACCAGCCGCCGGACATCGCGACCAGCAGCACGATCGCCAGCACCAGCCACAGCAGCAGCACGTCCTTGGCGATGGACAGCAGCGCGGGGGCGCGCAGCCCGGACCGGAACGTGCAGAACGACGCGACGAGCACCGCGACGGTGAGCGGCCAATCGCCGGTGACCCCGAGCGTCTTCATCACCGCTTGCAGCGCCACGAGCTGCACCGCGATGTACGGCATGGTCGCCACGATGCCGGTGACCGCGACCAGGGCGGCCAGCCCGCGCGAGCCGAACCGGGCCCGGGTGAACTCGGCCGAGGTGACGAAGCCGTGCGCGTGCGAGACCGACCAGGTGCGGGTGCTGATCAGGTACGCCAGCGGCGCGGTCATGATGGCGAACGGCACCGCGAAGAAGCCGGCCGCGCCGACGCCGTACACCAGGGCGGGCACCGCGATGTAGGTGTAGGCGGTGTACATGCTGCCGCCGAGCAGGAACCAGGTGACCCAGTTGCCGAACGCGCGCCCGCCGACACCCCACTCCTCCAGCGAGTGCAGGCTGGGCGGCCGCCGCCAGCGCGCGGCGGCGAAGCCGAGCACCAGCATGGCTCCCAGCAGTACGGCGAATACACCGATCTCGACCTGACGTGCGGTCACGGTCACCGCCCCGCCCGGGTCAGCCGGTGCACGAGCGTGGTGACCGCCATGGCCAGCACCGCGCAGCCGATCTGATACCAGTAGAAGAACGGGACGCCCCACAGCTGCGGCTCCAGCCGGTTGTAGAGGCCGACCGGCAGCGGGGCCAGGATCGGGATCAGCAGCAGCCACCGCCATCCCCGCCGTTGCGCACGTACGCCGAGTTCAGGCACCTGACGTCTCCTCTCGCCCCGTCCCGGCGACGATCGGCGGCGCCGGGGAGCACGCTGGGTAATCAGGACACTGTCCGGTCGTAACGCGCCGGAGACATCGGCGAAATCACCGGTCTTGCGACTCGCGATCATCGCCGGTGGCCACCCCCTTCCGCAGCCGTCGTCCCGCGCTTATATTGCACTCGCAGTGCATTAAGTTTGCGGCGAAGGGGGCCGAGGTGGGGGCGAGCGTGGCGGAGCCGGTGACGGCCGAGAGCCTGCGGGAACGGGTCGACGGCTTCCTGGCCGGGCACGATCCGGCCGGTGACCGGCTGGAGTTCCTGCGCGCCCGGTTCGACGCCGGGCTGGCCTGGGTGCACTACCCGGCCGGGCTGGGCGGGCTCGGTGCACCGAGGGTGCTGCAACCCGTGGTGGACCAGCGCTTCGCCGCGGCGGGCGCGCCGGACAACAGCCCGCGCCGCATCGGCATCGGCCTGGGCATGGCCGCCCCGACCATCCTGCGCCACGGCACGGCCGAGCAGCGCGAACGCTTCCTGCGTCCGCTGTGGACCGCCGAGGAGGTCTGGTGCCAGCTGTTCAGCGAGCCCGGCGCCGGGTCCGACCTGGCCGGCGTCGCCACCCGTGCGGTACGCGACGGCGACGGCTGGGTGATCGACGGGCAGAAGGTGTGGACGTCGATGGCGCACCAGGCGCGCTGGGGCATCCTGCTCGCCCGCACCGATCCGGCCGTGGCCAAGCACGCCGGGCTGACCTACTTCCTGTGCGACATGCACGCCCCCGGCGTCGAGGTGCGCCCGCTGCGGCAGGCCACCGGCGAGGCCGAGTTCAACGAGGTCTTCCTGTCGGGTGTACGCCTCGGCGACGAGCTGCGGCTCGGCGCGGTCGGCGAAGGCTGGGCGGTGGCCCGTACCACGCTGATGAACGAACGCGTCGCCATCGGCGGGGCTGCGCTGCCCCGCGAGGGCGGGATGATCGGCGTGCTGGCCCGCACCTGGCGGCAGCGGCCCGAGTTGCGCAGCCCGGCCTTGCACGACGAGGTGCTGCGGCTGTGGGTGCGCGCCGAGGCGCTGCGGCTGACCGGCCTCCGGCTGCGCCAGCAGCTGGCCGCGGGCGAGCCCGGCCCGGAGGGTTCGGCGATGAAGCTCGCCTTCGCCGCGCTCACCCAGCAGATCTCCGGCACCGAGGTGGAACTGCTCGGCGCGGAGGGCCTGCGCCACGACCACTGGCGCGCCGACCGCCCCGAGGAGCTGGACCTGATCGGCCGCGGCCCCACCTACCGGTGGCTGCGCGCCAAGGGCAACTCCATCGAGGGCGGCACCTCCGAGGTGCTGCGCAACATCGTCGCCGAGCGGGTGCTCGGCCTGCCCGCCGAACCGCGTCAGGACACCGGCGTCGCCTGGAAGGACCTGCCCCGATGACCCTCGACCTGCGCTACACCGAAGAGCAGGAGCAGCTGCGCGACTCGGTGCGCGCGATGCTCGCCGACCACGCCGGCTGGGCGCGGGTGCTCCAGGTCGCCGAGAGCCCCGAGCCGGACGATGCCGACCTGTGGCGGCTGCTGTCCGTGGAGACCGGGCTGGCGGCTCTCGCCGTGCCCGAGCACCTGGGCGGCGCGGGCGCGACGCTCGCCGAGACCGCAGTGGTGCTGGAGGAACTCGGCCGCGCCGCCGCGCCCGTGCCCTACCTCGGCACCGCCGTCGCCACGCAGCTCCTGCTGCACCTCGGCGAGAGCGACCTGCTGCGTGAGCTGGCCGGCGGCGGGATCGTCGCACCGGCCCTGCCGTTCGACGTCGGCCCGGCCGGGCAACGGCTGCCGGATGTCGAGGTGTCCACGGCCGGGGACGGCAGTCCGCTGCTCAACGGCACGGTCAGCGGCGTCGCCGACGCGTTGCGGGCGACGGTCCTGATCGTGCCCGCCGGCGGGTCGCTGTTCGCGGTCGACGCGGACGCTCCTGGACTGCGGCGGACGGCGGTGGTGTCGCTGGACGAGACCCGGCCGCTGTGCGACCTCGCGATGTGGAACGCACCCGCCCGGCTGCTGGCGGCGGGAGACCGGGCCACGTCGGCACTGGACTCGGCGCTGGTCGCGGGTGCGGTGCTGCTGGCTTCGGAGCAGCTCGGGCTGGCCCAGTGGTGTCTGGACACGACGGTGGAGCACCTGCGCACCCGGTACCAGTTCGGGCGGCCGGTCGGCTCGTTCCAGGCGCTCAAGCACCGGCTCGCCGACCTGTGGGTGGAGCTGGTCCAGGCGCGGGCGGTGGCGCGGTATGCCGCAGCGGCCGTGGCGCAGGGCGATCCGGACGCGCGGTTGGCGGCGTCGCTGGCCCAGGCGCACAACGGCCCGCTCGCGGTGCGCGCGGCGGAGGAGTGCGTGCAGATGCACGGCGGCATCGGCTTCACCTGGGAGCACCCGGCCCACCTCTACCTGAAACGGGCCAAGAGCGCCGCCGTCGCCTACGGCACCGCCGCCCACCACCGAGCGGCGCTGGCCGCCCTCGCCGACCTCGCGCCGGCCTGACGGCCTGCGGTTTCCAGGAAAGTGCACGAAAGCCCACCGTGATTCCTGCAGTTTCCCCGAAACTGCAGGACGCGGCGCGGAGGTTGCTTCACCGGGCGTGCAAATAAAGATCGACTGGGCGGTGTCCGGAGTGGGCGCCGGGCTTGGCGGTACCCGTGGATCACGTGATTTGAACTGCTTCGCGCAGTGAGGTCACGGGGTCGTAACAAGGGTATTGACGAGCGGTTTCCCAAACCTACACTCCTAGTGTAATAACTTAGCCCTCCCTCATATCGACCCCGACCGACCTGTAGAGGTGACGATGAGACCGCCTTCCGGGCAGACACACGCGGCAGGCCACAGCCTGTTCCTGCGGGGCATCGGGGTGCGCTTCGGCGGGCTCACCGCGCTCGACGACGTGTCGCTGGAGGTGGCCCCCGGGCAGGTCGTCGGGGTCATCGGCCCGAACGGGGCGGGCAAGACCACGCTGTTCAACGTGGTCTGCGGGCTGGTCCGGCCGACCTCGGGCACCCTCGAACTCAACGGCGAACGCCTGACGCCCGCCCCGCACCGGCTGGCCGGCCTCGGCATCGCCCGCACGCTGCAGGGCGTCGGCCTGTTCCGCGGGCTGACCGTGCTGGAGAACGTGATGGCGGGCGCGACCTGCACCGCGCGCGCCGGCTTCTTCTCCGGACTGCTCGGCCTTCCCCGCAGCGACCGCGATGAGCGGCGGCTGCGCGATGAGGCGCTGGCGCTGCTCGACCGATTCGACGTCGCGGCGTACGCCAAAGCGCTGCCCGGCACCCTGCCCTACGCGGTCGGCAAGCGCGTCGCGCTGGCCCGCGCGCTGGCCGGCCGCCCCCGCCTGCTGCTGCTCGACGAGCCCGCGGGCGGGCTGGGCGCGCAGGACATCGAGGAGCTGGCCGCGCTGATCACGACGCTGCCGGCCGAGGCGGGCTGCTCGGTGATGCTGGTCGAGCACCACATGGACCTGGTGATGCAGGTCTGCGACCGGATCGCGGTGCTCGACTTCGGACGGCTCATCGCCACCGGCACCCCGCAGGAGGTGCGCGACGATCCCGCGGTCGCCGAGGCCTACCTCGGGGCCGAGGCCGACGCGGCCACCCCGCCCACCAGCCGCCAGGAGGCTTCGGCATGACCGCTGACGACGTGATCCTGCAGGTCAACGGCCTGACCGCCGGGTACGGCGCGGCGCCCGTACTGCAGGAGGTCGACCTCACCGTGCGGGCCGGGACCATCGCGGCGGTGCTCGGGGCCAACGGCGCGGGCAAGACCACGCTGCTGCGTACCCTGTCCGGGCTGGTCAAGCCGAGCGGCGGCGAGGTCGTCTACGGCGGCCGGCCGCTGCGCGACGTGCCGGTGGAGCAGTTGGTGCGCCGGGGCATGGCGCACGTGCCCGAGGGCCGCGGCGTGGTCGCCGAGCTGACCGTCGACGAGAACCTGCGACTCGGCGGGCTGTGGCGGCGTGATCGCGCCGACGCGGCCAAGGCACTGACCGAGGTGTACGAGCTGTTCGAGCCGCTCGCACAGCGCCGCCGTAGCGCCGGGCACCAGCTCTCCGGCGGCGAGCGGCAGATGCTGGCGCTGGGCCGCGCCCTGGTCGCCCGGCCGAAACTGCTGCTGCTCGACGAGCCGTCGTTGGGCCTCGCGCCCCGCGTCATCGCCCAGATCATGGCGCTGCTGCGCCAGCTGCGCGACACCACCGGGCTGACCGTGCTGCTGGTGGAGCAGAACGTGCGCAGCGCGCTGTCGGTCGCCGACGAGGCCGTGGTCATGTCGCTCGGCCGGATCGTCACCGCGACCAGCGCCGACCGGCTGCGCGACGACGAGGAACTGCGCCACGCCTACCTGGGCTTCTGAGCCCGCCCGGACAAGAGCTAGAAGGAGGTATCCGTTGGACCGCTTCGTGTTCCTCACGTTCGACGGCCTGTCCAAGGGGGCGGTGCTGGCCGCGTTCGCGCTGGCCCTGGTGCTGATCTGGCGGGCCGCGCGCATCGTCAACTTCGCCCAGGGCGCGATGGCGGTGGCCGCGGCGTACGCCGGTTACAGCGTCACCACGGCGACCGGCTCGTACTGGCTGGGCTTCGCCGCGGCGCTGCTCGGCGGGCTGCTGATCGGCGTCGTCGTCGAGCGGGCGGTGATGCGTTTCGTGGACCACGCCTCGCCGCTGTCCGAGGTGATCGTCGCGCTGGGCCTGGTGCTGGTGCTGCAGGCGGTGCTGGGCATGGTGTACGGCAACGAGTTCCTGCCCGCGGGCACCCCGTTCAGCCGTACTGCGCTGAGCGTCGGCGACGTGCCGCTGCTGTCGCGATACGACCTGTTCGTCTTCGGGGCGGTGCTGCTGGTGCTGATCGGGCTCGCGCTGCTGTTCACGCGTACCTCCGTCGGCCTGCGCATGCGGGCCTCGGCCTTCGCCCCCGAGGTGTCGCGGCTGCTCGGCGTCAACGTCGGCGGCATGCTGACGCTCGGCTGGGCGCTGGCCTCGGCGGTCGGCGCGCTCGCCGCGCTGCTGGTCATCCCCACCGAGCTGGGCCTGCACCCACACGCCATGGACCTGGTCTTCGTGTCCGCGTTCACCGCCGCGGTGGTCGGCGGCTTGGACAGCCCACCCGGCGCGGTGGTCGGCGGCCTGACCGTCGGTCTGATCCTCTCGTACGTCAGCGGCTACCTGGGCAGCGACGTCACCCCGATGGCAGTGCTCGTGCTGCTGCTCGCGGTGCTGCTGGTCCGCCCCGGCGGCCTCTTCTCCAGCACCGTGGCGAGGCAGGCATGAATACTGTGACGGGCTTCCTGAACCGGTCGACGCTGCTGCGTCACCTGCTGCTCACCGTGCTCGCCGGGGTCGTGCTGTTCCTGCTGACCCAGCAGCTCGACCCGTTCCGCAACTTCCAGCTGGCCACGGTCGCCGCCTACCTGTGCGCGACGGCCGGGCTGACGCTGCTGGTCGGCATGAACGGGCAGCTGTCGCTGGGGCACGGCGCGCTGATGGCGGTCGGGGCGTACACCGTGGCGCTGACCCAGAACGCGCTCGCCGACCGGGGGATCACCGGCAACCAGGTGCTGCCGCTGTCGCTGGCGCTGGGGGTGCTGGTCACCATGGCCGCCGGTGCGGTCATCGGGCTGGCCGCCGCCCGGCTGCGCGGCCCGTACCTGGCCGGCGTGACCCTCGCGGTGGCGATCGCGGTGCCCGCCGCGACGGTCACCTTCGACGAGGTCTTCAACAGCGAGCAGGGCCTGTCCGTGGCCGTGGAGCCGCCGCCGCTGTCGCTCGGGCTGTACTTCCCGAACGAGCGCTGGCAGGCCTGGGTCGCGCTGTGCGGCGCGCTGCTGACCATGCTGCTGCTGGCCAACCTGGTGCGCAGCCGGGTCGGGCGCAACCTGCGCGCGGTACGCGACGACGAGGTGGCCGCCCGGCTGTCCGGCATCCACGTGGCGCGTACCCAGGTGCTGGCGTTCGTGGTGAGCGCGGCCAGCGCCGGGCTCGGCGGCGGGCTGATGGCGCTGTTGGCGCAGAGCGTCTCGCCGGGCGCGTTCTCGCTGACCCTGTCGCTGTTCCTGCTGATGGCCGTGGTGATCGGCGGCCTGGGCAGCCTGTCGGGCGCGGTGTGGGGGGCGATCCTGCTCGTGGCGCTGCCCGACCTCACCCACGACAGCACGATGCTGGTCTCCCTGTCGCCCGCGGCGGCGCAGCGGTTGGAGGGCAACCTCCCGCTGGCCGTCTTCGGGCTGACCCTGATCGTCGTGATGATCGCCGCCCCGGGCGGCGTGCAGGGCCTGCTGCGCCGGATCGGCGCGAGGGCCCGGCGGCGGGCGCCTGCCCGCTGATCTCACGGCCGCACCACCGTACCAACCGCTCCACCCCTGTTATATCGATAATCATCAATGTAAGCGTGACGGAAGGACCGGTGTCACTGATGAACGCCCTGACCCGACGCGGGCTCTCGCTCGCCACGGCCGCCGTGCTGCTCACGGCTGTCGCGGCCTGCAGCGAGGACGCGAACACCCCGCCGGCCGAGGTGCCCGGCGTGACCGCGAGCGAGATCGTGATCGGCTCGCACATGCCGCTGACCGGTCCCGCCGCGGCCGGCTACTCCGAGATCGCCCCGGCGAGCAAGGCGTACTTCGACTACGTCAACGCCAACGGCGGGGTGCACGGCCGCAAGATCACGTACAAGTTCATGGACGACGGCTACAACCCGGCCAACACCCAGACCGTGGTGCGCAAGCTGGTCCTGGAGGACAAGGTCTTCGCCATCCTCAACGGCCTGGGCACCCCGACCCACACCGGCGTGCTGGACTTCCTGAAGACCAACCGGGTGCCGGACCTGTTCGTCGCCTCGGGCAGCCGCAGCTGGAACCAGCCGGACAAGTACCCGGGCACGTTCGGGTTCAACACCGACTACACCGTCGAGGGCAAGATCCTGGCCACCCACATCAAGGCCACCCACGCGGGCAAGAAGGTCTGCTTCATGGGCCAGGACGACGACTTCGGCCGGGACAGCCTGGTCGGCGTCGAGCAGGTGCTCGGCGCGGGCGCCGTGGTCGCCAAGGAGAAGTACGTCACCAGCAACCAGAACGTCGCCCCCCAGATCGGCGCCCTGAAGGCGGCCGGCTGCGAGGTCGTCGTGCTGGCCACCGTGCCGGGCTTCACCGCGCTGTCCATGGGCACCGCCGCCCGCCTCGGCTTCAAGCCGGCGTGGGTCGTGTCGAACGTCGGCTCGGACTACCTGACCCTGTCCAAGGTGCTCGGTGCGGGCAAGGTCCTGCTGGAGGGCATGGTCGGCATCTCCAACCTGCCGTCGCCGGTGGACATGAGCGACCCGTGGACCGCGGCCTTCAAGAAGATCCACGACCAGTACAACGGCAGCGCCCCGTTCAACGGCAACACCGTGTACGGCATGTCGGTGGCGTACCTGTTCGTGCAGTCGCTCCAGGCGGCCGGCAAGGATCTCACCCGCGAGGGCCTGCTCGCCGCGATCGAGAAGGGCGGCTTCAAGGGCCCCGGCCTCGCCCCGTTCCGCTACAGCAAGGACAACCACGCAGGCATGGGCGGCGGCAAGCTCACCAAGGTGACCGCCGGCAACCAGGAGTTCTTCGGCCCCGTCTACGAGACCGACTCCGCCGCCGGCCCCGTCAACGAGTACAAGGAAGAACGCCCGGCCCCCACCGCCAACACCATCCCGGCAGCGGCCTGACCGACCCCCTTCCGCGTCGATCATGAACTTGTGGCACGGCTCGACGGCGTGTCACCGGCCTAACTTCATGATCGACGCCCGGTGAGCACCGGCCCGGCATGCGCAGGCATGCCGGGCCGGTGGGGTGGGCGGGGTCAGGAGAGGCGTTCGAGGACCATGGCCATGCCCTGGCCGCCACCGACGCACATGGTCTCCAGGCCGATGGACTTGTCGTGCCAGGCCAGGGAGTTGAGCAGGGTGGTGGTGATGCGGGCGCCGGTCATGCCGAAGGGGTGGCCGACGGCGATCGCTCCGCCGTTGACGTTGAGCTTGTCCCAGTCGATGCCGAGTTCGGCGGCGCTGGGGACGACCTGGGCGGCGAACGCCTCGTTGATCTCGACGAGGTCGACGTCGCGGATGGACATCCCGGCGCGGGCGAGAGCCTGCTTCGAGGCCTCCACCGGGCCGAGGCCCATGATCTCGGGGGACAGGGCGGACAGGCCGGTGGAGACGATCCGGGCCAGCGGGGTGATGCTGAGTTCCGCGGCGCGGACGTCGGACATGATGACCAGCGCCGCCGCGCCGTCGTTGAGCGGGCAGCAGTTGCCCGCGGTGACGGTGCCGTCGGGGCGGAACACGGGCGCGAGCCCGGCCAGCGCGGACAGCGTGACCCCCGCGCGCGGGCCGTCGTCGGCGCTGACCACGGTGCCGTCGGGCAGGGTGACCGGGGTGATCTCGCGCGCCCAGAAGCCGTCCTTGACCGCCTGCTCGGCCAGGTTCTGGGAGCGGCAGGCGAACTCGTCCTGCAGCTCGCGGGAGACGCCCTTGAGCTGGGAGACGTTCTCGGCGGTCTGGCCCATCGCGATGTAGACGTCGGGCAGCTCTCCGTCCTCGCGCGGATCGTGCCAGGTGGGCGCGTCGACAGCGGCCCGGCGTTCGGTACGCGCCAGCGCGGGCGCGTACACCTCGTTGCGGGTGCCCGGCATGCCGTCGCTGCGGCCGAGGCCGTAGTGCGACACCGACTCGACGCCGACGGAGAGGAACACGTCGCCCTCGCCGGCCCGGATCGCGTGCAGCGCCATCCGGGTGGTCTGCAGCGAGGACGAGCAGTACCGGTTGACGGTGGTGCCGGGCAGGTGGTCGAAGCCCAGCATGGTGGCGACCACCCGGCCGAGGTTGTGGCCCTGGACGCCCGCGGGCTGGCCGCAGCCGAGCACCAGGTCGCCGATCTCGCGCGGGTCCAGGGCGGGCACCTGGTCCAGGGCCGCGCGCACGATGTCGGCGGCCAGGTCGTCGGGGCGTTTCGTGGCCAGCGAGCCCTTGTTGGCGCGGCCGATGGGGGAGCGGGCCGCGGCGACCACCACAGCTTCAGGCACGGTCGGGTCCTTTCACGAGTACGGCTATCTTTGTGCACTCAAGCTGCATCTTTCAGTATGGCCCTGTCAATGCCGCGCCAGGTGGGGCATGTCACCATGGCTGTGGTCCGTTGACCGCCCGCGCGGCGGTGCCTAATATCGGCACTGCTAGTGCAACTAACCCACCTGGATGGAGTCCACGTGACCGCCCTCGATCTCGACGGCGCAGCGGTCGTCGTCACCGGCGCCGGCTCGGGCATCGGCGCCGCGATGGCCCGCCGCTTCGCCGCGGCCGGCGCCCGCGTGGTCGTCAACGATCGTGACCCCGGCGCGGCCCAGCGCGTCGCCGACGAGACCGGCGGGCGGGCGTTCCCCGCCGACGTCGCCGACGAGGCGCAGGTCGCCGCGCTGGTGGACTACGCGTGGGAGTCCTTCGGCGCGCTGGATCTGTTCTGTGCCAACGCCGGGGTCGCGCCGCCCGCCGACGGGGCCGCGGCGTGGGACCTGGCCTGGCGGGTCAACGTGCAGTCGCACGTGCTGGCCGCGCAGGCGCTGCTGCCGAGCTGGCTGGCCGCCGGCAGCGGCCGCCTGCTGGTGACGGCGTCCGCGGCGGGACTGCTGACGATGCTGGGCAACGCGCCGTACGCGGTCACCAAGCACGCGGCCGTGGCGCACGCGGAGTGGCTGCGGGCCACGTACGCCCACCGCGGGATCGTCGTGCAGGCGCTGTGCCCGCAGGGCGTGCGCACGCCGATGCTGGAGTCGTCCGGCCCCGGTGGCAGCGTGCTGCTGGACCCGGGCGCGATCAGTGCCGAGGAGTGCGCCGAGGCCGTCGTGGCCGCGCTGGGCGGAGACGCCTTCCTGGTGCTGCCGCACGCCGAGGTCGCCGCCTTCTACGAGCGGCGGGCCGCCGACCCCGACCGGTGGCTGCGCGGCATGAACCGGCTGCAGCAGGAGCTCGAACGCCGGCTGTCGGGCTCGTGAGGCCAGAGCCCGGCGTCACCTTCCCGGTAGTGGGACGGCGGCGAGCGGCCGGTCCGGGTCGTGGGCGGCGCGACTACACTCTGCGTGCACGTTCGGTGAGCGCGGCCGGTGGGGCCGCGGCGAGGTTGGCGGGAGCGGTATGAGCAGGACCGGCGCCGAGGGCAGGGTCGACGGGCGCACCGCCCGTGCCGAGCGCACCCGGGCCGCCATCGTCGATGCGCATCTCGCGCTCATCACGGAGGGTGACCTGCGGCCGACCGGTGAGCGCATCGCCGAGCGGGCCGGGGTCTCGCTGCGTGCGCTGTGGACCAACTTCTCCGACATGGAGACCCTGTTCGAGGCCAGCGGCGTGCGGGTGCTCGCCCGCCAGGACGCGGCCTACCGGCCCGTGGACCCGTCGCTGCCGCTGAACCGGCGGGTGGAGGAGTACTGCCGCCAGCGGGCCGAGCTGCTGCAGCTGATCGCGCCGATGGCGCGCGCCGCGGCGATGCGCGAGCCGGTCTCGGCGCAGCTGCGCCGCAACCGGCTCAAGCACATCGAGCGGGTACGCGACGAGGTGTCCGTGCTGTTCGCCCCCGAGCTGGAGATGGCCGGTCCGGGACGGGAGCAGCTGCTCGCCGCGCTGATCGCGTCCACCATGTGGCCGGCCTGGTCGATGCTGCTCGACGGGCTCGACCTGGACGTCGACGCGGCTCGCGGCGTCATGGTGCGCACCGTCACCGCACTGCTGCTGACCGCGATGGCGTCGGGGATGGCATAAGCGGCACGATCCGCGTCTTTCCAAAGCCGTTACTTATAGGTAACACTGTCGGCATGGTAAATGCATCGACAGTGCACATACCAAGGCTGCGCGGCCGGGACCGTGAGCAGCAGGCGATCGCCCAGCTTCAGGCGGGCGCGGCCGGCGGCCTCGGCGCGGCCCTGCTCCTGCACGGCGACCTGGGCGGCGGCAAGACCGCTCTGCTGCGCCACGCGGCGGCCACCACCCCGGACGGAACCGTGCGCCTGTGGGCCACCGGCCTGGACGAGGAGTCCGACCTGCCGTACGCCGGGCTGCAGAGCCTGCTCCAGCCCGTCGTCGACCGGATCGCGGACCTGCCCGCCCACCAGGCGCGGGCGCTCACCCGGGCGCTGTCCGGCGAGGGCTGCGCCGCCGACGACCGGCTCGCCCTGTCCATGGCCGTGCTCACGCTGCTGGCCACGCTCGGCCGGGAACACCCCGTGCTGTGCTGCGTCGACGATGCCGACGCGCTGGACCGGCCCTCGCTGGACGCCATCGCCTTCACCGCCCGCCGGGTGGGCGCGCACCGCGTCACGCTGCTGCTGACCGCCACCGGCGACCTGCCGCTCAACGGCGTGCCGCGAGTCGCGCTCGGCCCGCTGGACCCGGCGTCCGGCCGTGCCATGCTCGCCGACCTCCTGCACGAATCCGGCCGGACCGGTGACGGCCATCCGCAGTGGACGCCCGCTGATCCGGGCACCCGGACCACGACAGGGACGGCGCCGGCCGACGCCGCGGGCCTCGGCGACCTTGCTCGCCGTGCCACGGTCGGCGACGAGGTGCTGGCCGCGTTGGCCGCGCTCGGCGGCGGCAACCCGCGCGCGCTCACCGATCTCGCCGTCTCGCTCAGCGACAGCCAGCTCGCCGGGGAGGCCCCGCTGCCGACCCGGCTGCCCGTGGACAGCGCGCTGCTGCGCACCTACCGGGCGCGGCTGGACCGGCTCGCGCCGGACACGCGCTGGCTGCTGCTGCTCGCCGCGGCCGACGAGGAGACCGACGCCGCGGGCCTGATGCGGGCCGCGCACAGCTCCGGGGTGGACATCGCCGCGCTCACCCCCGCCGAACGCGGCGGGCTGGTCCGGGTCAGCCGGGGCGGCATCGTGTTCCCGCAGCCCATCGCCCGCGCGTTGGCGTACGAGGAAGCGCCCCTGGCCCAGCGCCGTGCCGCGCACCTGCACCTGGCGCAGATCCTCGACGCCGACACCGAACGGCTGCGCCGCGCCGTGCACCTGGCCGCCGCCGCCCACGGCCCCGACGCCGAGCTGGCCGAGGAGCTGGAGGAGGCGGCCACCGGCGGCGGCTACTCGCGCGCCTCCACCGCCCTGGAGCACGCCGCGCAGCTCACCACCGAACCCGGGGGAGCGGCCCACCGGCTCGTCACCGCCGCCCGGTACGCGTGGCAGTCCGGCAGCGCCGGGCGGGCCCGCAGCCTGCTGCGCCGGGCCCGCCCGGCGGCCCGGGACCGGGTGGTGTCCGCCGAGAGCGAGGTGCTGTCCGGCGAGATCGAGCTGCGTGCCGGGGCCACCGCGAACGCCGCCGAGTCGCTGCTGACCATCGCCGACCGGCTCGCCGGGTCCGAACGCGAACTGGCCGTGCTGGCACTGATGCGGGCCGGGGAGGCCGTGTGCTTCTCCGGCGACTACCCGCGATACGCCGAGGTGGCGAGCCGGGCCGCGGCGCTGCGCCGCCCCGACGACCCGCCGGAGCTGGAGGTCGTCTTCGAGCACATCGCCGGGTTCGCGTACACCTTCGGCGGCCGGCACCACCGCGCGATCCGCCCGCTGCGGCGCGTCGTCGAACTCGGCGAGATCCTGGACAGCGCGGCCCCGCTGACCTGCGCCAGCGCCGCCGCGCTGCTGCTGGCCGACGATGTCGGCGCGCACCGGCTGGCCGCCCGCGCGGTCGAGGTCGCGCGGGACAGCGGCGACGTGTCCGCGCTGCCACTGGCCCTGGAGATGACCGCGTACGCCGAGTACTGGCTCGGCCGCTACGACGCCGCCGCGGCCACCAGCCTGCACGGGCTGCGCGCCGCACGGGCCTGCGGGCAGGGCAACTACGCCGGGGACCACCAGGCGATGCTGGCCGTGCTGTGCGCCATCCGCGGCGACCGCGAGCAGGCCCTGCGGCACATCCGCGACATCGAGGTCGCGCCCGGCACCGGGCAGGTCAACCGCCCCAAGGCGCTGAGCCAGTGGGCGCTGGCGGTGCTCGACCTGATCGCGGGCCGCCCCGCCGACACGGTCGCCCGCATCGCCGCGATCGCCTGCCCCGTCACCGGCCGCGGCCACATCGTGGTGCAGGCCATGGCCACGCCGTGGCTGGTCGAGGCGGCGGTCCGGGCCGACGACCGGGAACAGGCCGTGGCCGCGCTGGCCGGGTTCGACCTGTGGGCGTCGTCGACCGGCGACCCGGTGCGCCGGGCGCTGTCGGCGCGCTGCCACGCGCTGCTCGCCCCGCGCGGCAGCGCCGAGGCCGAGGAGCACTTCCAGCAGGCGCTCGCCCTGCACCTGGCCGGGGAGGCCGACTTCGAGCAGGCCCGCACCGAGCTGCTGTACGGCCAGGAGCTGCGCCGCGCCCGCCGTCCCCGCGACGCCCGCGAGCACCTGCACCGCGCCCTGGAGACCTTCACCCAGCTCGACGCCCCCGCCTGGGCCGACCAGGCCCGCGCCGAACTGCGCGCGGCCGGCGAGGCCGTCGACGCCCCCGCCGTACGCGCCGCCGACGTCCTGACCGCCCAGCAGCTCCAGATCGCCCGCCTGGTCTGCGACGGCGCGACCAACCGCGAGGTCGCCGCTCAGCTCTTCCTGTCCCCCCGCACCGTCGACCACCACATGCGCAACATCTTCGCCCGCCTCAACATCCGCTCCCGCATAGAACTAGCCAAAGCCCTCACCTGACCCCTCCGGTCGGTCAAGATCGCTCGACTTGCCTGGCAGGTGTGCGTATCTTGACGGTCCATTCGCACAGGTGCCAGGCAAGTCGGCGGATCTTGGGACGCCGCGAGGCCGCACGCGGTGGGCGTGCGGCCTCGCGGGGCGGGGCGGGTCAGGGGAAGAGGATGACCGTGCGGGCGCCCTCGCCGCGAGACATGCGGGCGAAGGCCTCGGGGGACTCGTCGAGGGTGATCCGGTCGGTGATGAGGGCGGCCGGGTCGAGGCCGCCGTCCAGGACCTGGTGGGCCAGGGCGGGCACGTCGCGGTCCGGGTCGGAGTTGCCGTACACCGAGGAGCGCAGGGTGCGGGCGGAGTGGAAGATGTCCAGCGCGGCGAGGCTGACCATGTCGTCCTTCGCGCCCATGCCGACCACGGTCACCTGGCCGCCGCGCCGGGTGGCCCGCCACGCGGCCCGGATGGTCGCCGAGCGGCCCACGCACTCGAAGGAGTGGTCGGCCCCGCGGCGTTCGGTGAGACCGCGGACCTGGGCGCTCAGGTCGTCACCCGATACCAGGAAATGGGTCGCCCCGGCGGCCAGGGCCAGCTCGCGTTTGGCGTCGGAGACGTCCACGGCGATCAGCGGGTCGGCTCCGGCCGCGCGGGCGGCCATCACGGTGGACAGGCCGACCCCGCCGAGTCCGATCACGACCGCGGACTCGCCGGAACGCACCCCGGCGGTCCGGTGCACCGCGCCGACGCCGGTCAGCACCGCGCAGCCGAGCAGCGCCGCGGTGGCGAACGGCAGTTCGGCCGGCACCGGGATGACGGCGTGGTCGCCGACGACGACCTCCTCGGCGAGCGCGCCGAGACCCAGCGTGACGTGCAGCGGCTCGCCGTCGGCGGTCGCGCCACGGGCGGCGGTCGGCGCACCGGTGGTCTCGCACAGCCAGGGCTGCCCGTTGCCGCAGAACCAGCACCTGCGGCACGGCGGGGCCCAGTTCAGGACCACGTGGGCGCCGGCCGCGACGCTCGCCTCCGGCCCGGCGGCGGTCACCACGCCTGCCGCCTCATGACCCAACACCAGGGGGTACGGCGGCGCGAGGGTCCCGTTGACCATCGACAGATCGGAGTGGCACACCCCGGCGGCGCGGATGTGCACCCGCACCTCCTTCGGGCCGGGCGGGGGCAGCAGGATCGGCTCGATCTCCAGCGCCGCGCCGGGTCCGCGCCATAGCAGCGCGCGTACCGGGCTCATCGCTGGATCGCCTTCGTCTCCAGAAACTCCTCCAGCCCGTGCCGGCCGAGTTCGCGGCCGATGCCGGACTGCTTGAACCCGCCGAACGGGGCCAGCGGGTTGAACGCGCCGCCGTTGACGTCGACCGCGCCGGTGCGCATCCGCCGCGCGACGGCCAGCGCCCGCTCCTCGTCACCGGACCAGACCGCGCCGGCCAGGCCGTACCGGGAGTTGTTGGCGATGGCGACGGCCTCGTCGTCGGAGTCGAACGGGATCACCACCAGCACCGGCCCGAAGATCTCCTCCTGGGCCACGACGCTGTCGGGGTCCACGTCGGCCAGCACTGTCGCCGCGACGAAGTGACCCCGGTCCGGCACGGGCGCGTCGAGGCCGCCCGCGATCAGGCGGGCACCGGCGGCCAGGCCCTGCTCGATGTAGCCGCGTACCGTCTCACGCTGCGCGGCCGAGGCCAGCGGGCCCAGCCGGGTGCCCTCGTCGAACGGGTCGCCGAGCGTCTGCCCGGCGGCGGCCTCGGCGGCGATGGCCAGCGCCTCGTCGTACCGGGAGCGGTGCACGAGCATGCGGGTCCAGGCGGTGCAGGTCTGGCCGGAATTGAGGAACGCGTTGGCGACGCCGGTCTTCACCGCGCGGCGCAGGTCGGCGTCGTCCAGGATCACGTTGGCGGACTTGCCGCCCAGTTCCAGCGCGACCCGGGCGATGCGGTCGGCGGCCAGGTGCGAGATGCGCGCGCCGACGGCGGTGGAGCCGGTGAACGACACCAGGTCCACGTCGGGGTGTGCCGCGATGGCCGAGCCGACCACCGAGCCGGGGCCGGTGACCAGGTTGGCCACGCCCGGCGGCAGCCCGGCCTCGTCGATCGCGTCGAACAGCAGGTACGCCACCAGCGGCGTCAGGTCGGCGGGCTTGAGCACTACCGTGCAGCCCGCGGCGAGCGCCCCGGCCACCTTCGCCATGATCTGGTGCAGCGGGTAGTTCCAGGGCGTGATCGCGCCGACGACGCCGACAGGTTCGCCGACGATCAGCGAGTTGCCGACGGTGTGCGTGCTCTCCGGCTGCCCCGCCATGTCGACGTAGCTGCGCAGCACGGTCAGCGGCAGTCCGGCCTGGACCTTCGTCGCGACCTTCATGGGCGTGCCCAGCTCGCGGGCCACGGTGGTGGCGATGTCGCCCGCGCGGGCCGACAGCGCCGTGTGCAGCCGGTCCAGGTGCGCGGCGCGTTCCGCCGGGGCCAGCGCCGACCAGGGGCCGAACGCGGCCTTCGCGGCGGCGACGGCGCGGTCCACGTCGACGGTGTCACCGGCGGGCACGTGGGCGATCACCTGCTCGGTGGTCGGGTCCTCGACGGCGATCAGGCCGGTGCCGTGCGGGGCGGTCCAGCTCCCGTCGAGGTAGAGCTGGGTGCGGTCCGCGATCGGGGTGGTGCGCCCCGGATGCGTCGCCGCGGCTGCCAGGTCCATGCTGTCCCTTCCCATCAGGGCGGCGTCGCCCGCGGCACGGCACCGGACACCGACCGCGCGGGGCGGGTGACGGCGTCGTCGTGGGCCGCCCGGCGGGGGGCCGGTCGGTCCGCACGGATCGTGCGCCGCCTCAGGTGCGAGGCGGCCGCGTTCCGGTGGCCGCGTAGCGAGCGGCCGGCACGATGCCGGGCCGCAAAACTAGCGCTGCAAGTTTCGACTGTAGTACGAGTCGGGCCGCGGCTCCAGAGGCGGCAGCGGGCCGACCGTGGCCTCGTACTCCCGGGCCAGCCCGTCGACCAGCGCGTCGAGGCCGAGCGCGAACGCGCCCTCGTCCACGCTGTGCTGGTGCTCGGCGAGGCGGTGGGCCTGGGACAGGTGCGGGTAGTGGGCGGCGTACAGCTCGGGGTCCTCGACGAAGCCGCGCGCGAACGAGCCGAGTGACGAGCCCGCGACCAGGTAGCGCATCACCGCGCCGATGTGCGTGGCGCGGGCCGGCGGCCAGCCCGCCTTGACCAGCCCGCCGTACACGGCGTCGGCCATGTGCAGCGCCGCCGGTCGGCGCCCCGGGCCCTGGGCCAGGTACGGGACGATGTTCGGGTGCGCGGTCAACGCGTCGCGGTAGGAGTGCCCCCACAGCCGCAGCGCGTCGCGCCAGTCGTGCGTGGTGAAGAACGACACGTCCACGCCCGCGATCACCGCGTCGGCGACCGCGTCCAGGATCGCGTCCTTGGTGGGGAAGTGGTTGTACAACGACGGCCCGCGTACGCCCAGTTCGGCGGCCAGCCGCCGGGTGGAGAACGCGGCCAGCCCGTCGGCGTCGATCATCGCGGCCGCGGTCTCCACGATGCGCTGCCGGCTCAACAGGGCCTGGCTGGGCCGGGGCATGGTCGGTTCTCCCTCGCTCGGTGCTGACCGAAACTCTGCCACAGCGGGGTCTGGACGAGATAAAACTTTCACCGCTAGTTTAATCGGGTGGACATGACACTGTCGCCGGAACACGCCGCGGTCCGCCGCCTCGCCGCCGAGTTCGTCGATCGCGAGGTCGTGCCGCACGCGGCGGTGTGGGACCGGCGCGAGAGCGTCGAGCGCACCGTGGTCAAGCAACTCGGCGAGCTGGGATTCCTCGGCCTGACCGTCGCCGAGGAGCACGGCGGCAGCGGCGGCGACCACCTGGCGTACTGCCTGGTCCTGGAAGAGCTGGGCCGGGGCGACTCGTCGGTGCGCGGGCTGGTGTCGGTGTCGCTGGGGCTCGTCGCCAAGAGCATCGCGCGGCACGGCACGGACTCGCAGCGTTCGTTGTGGCTGCCCGGCCTGTGCGGTGGCGACCTGCTGGGCTGCTTCGCGCTGACCGAGCCGGGCACCGGGTCCGACGCGGCCTCGCTGACGACGCGGGCGGTCCGCGACGGCGGGGACTGGCTGATCACCGGCTCGAAGATCTTCATCACCAACGGGACCTGGGCCGATGTTGCGCTGGTCTTCGCCCGTACGGGCGGGGAGGGGCCGCGGGGCGTCAGCGCGTTCCTGGTGCCGACGGACACGCCGGGGCTGACCCGGCGGGAGATCCACGGCAAGCTCGGGCTGCGCGGGCAGCCGACGGCGGAGCTGGTGTTCGACGGGGTGCGGGTGCCGGCGGACGCGCTGCTCGGCGAGGAGGGGCGCGGGTTTCATCTCGCCATGTCCACGCTGGACAAGGGGCGGATGTCGGTCGCGGCGGGCTGTGTGGGCATCGCGCAGGGGTGCCTCGACGCGGCCGTGGGCTACGCGAAGGAGCGCACCCAGTTCGGCAAGCCGATCGCGGCGTACCAGCTGGTCCAGCAGCTGATCTCGGACGTCGCGGTGGACACCGCCGCGGCCCGGCTGCTGGTGTGGCGGGTCGCCGACCTGATCGACCGCGGGTTGCCGTACGCGACCGAGGCGTCGATGGCGAAGCTGTTCGCCAGCGAAGCGGCCGTGCGCGCCGCGAACAAGGCGCTGCAGGTGTTCGGCGGGTACGGCTACGTCGACGAGTACCCGGTCGGCAAGTACCTGCGCGATGCCCGCGTCACCACCCTCTATGAGGGCACCAGCCAGATCCAGCAGTTGTTGATCGGTCGCGCCCTCACCGGCGTGAACGCGTTCTGAAAGTCCAGCTCAGACAGGTTGATGCGTTAACAAGGGCACCTTCCTCTGCGTATGGCGATGTGAAGGTGCCCTTCCTTTCAAGGAGGTAGCGATGGGCAGCAGGTTTGCGGGGCGGGTCGCGATCGTGACCGGTGGCGCGCAGGGAATCGGGGCGGCTACCGCCAAGCGCCTGGCGGCGGAGGGGGCGACCGTGGCGGTCGTGGACCTCAGCGTGGAGAAGAGTGCGGCGCTGGCGAAGGAGATCTCGGCGGAGGGTGGGACGGCCGCTGGATACGGGTGCGACGTGACCGACGAGGCGGCTGTGCACGCGATGACCGAGCAGGTGGTGGCCGACTTCGGGCGGCTGGACGTGCTGATCAACAATGCGGGGATCACGCGGGACGACCTGCTGTACAAGATGAGTGCGGCAGACTGGCACGCGGTGCTGAACACCAACTTGACCAGCATGTTCTATTGCTGCCAGGCGGCGCAGAAGCACATGGTGGCGGGCAAGTACGGAAAGATCGTCAATCTGAGCAGCCGCTCGGCGCTGGGCAACCGGGGGCAGGTCAACTACGCGGCGGCGAAGGCGGGCGTGCAGGGGCTGACGGCGACGCTGTCGATCGAGCTGGGGCCGTTCAACATCTGCGTCAACGCGGTCGCGCCGGGGTATGTGGCCACCGCGATGACCGCGGCCACCGCGGAGCGGGTCGGGTCGTCGGCCGAAGCGCACCAGAAGTGGGCCAGCGAGCACACGCCGCTGCGCCGGGTGGCCCAGCCGGAGGAGATCGCGTCCGTGGTCGCGTTCCTGGCCAGCGACGACGCGTCGTTCGTCACCGGGCAGACCCTCTACGTCAACGGCGGCGCGCGCTAAGCGAAGCACCCGAACCGGAAGGAAGCACAGTGGACTTCTCGCTCGACGACGAGCAGCGGGCGATCCGGGACACCGCCCGGGCGTTCATCCGCAAGGAGGTCGTCCCCCTCGAACACGAGCTGCTGCGCCGTGAGCGTGCCGGGCAGCCGGGCATCGAACGCGCCGAGCTGCGCGAACTGCAGCTCAGGGCCAGGAAGTTCGGGTTCTGGGGGCTGGCCACGCCGACCGAGCACGGCGGCATGGACCTGCCCGCGGTCATGCAGTCGCTGATCTGGACCGAGGTCGGGCACACCCTGGTGCCGTTCCGGTTCGGCGGCGAGGCCGACAACATCCTGTTTCACGCCAACGCCGCCCAGCAGGACGAGTTCCTCAGGCCCACCATCGAGGGCGAGCGCATCTCCTGCTTCGCCATCACCGAGCCCGGCGCGGGCTCCGACGCCGCGAACATCAAGCTGTCGGCCCGCAAGGACGGCGACGACTGGATCCTCAACGGCGAGAAGACCTTCATCACCAACGGCAACGACGCCGACTTCGCCATCGTGGTCGCGGTCACCGACAAGGACAAGGGGGTACGCGGGGGCGGCACCACCGCGTTCCTGGTGGACCGGGCCATGGGCTGGACGTCGGAGTTCATCGCCACCATGGGTCCCGGCGGCCCGGCGTCGCTGGTGTTCGACGACGTGCGGGTGCCCTCGCGCAACATCCTCGGGGAGCTCGGGCAGGGCTTCGAGCTGGGCATGAAGTGGATCGGCAAGGGCCGGTACATCATCCCGTCGCACGCGCTCGGCATCGGCGAGCGCGCCCTGCAGATGGCCGTCGACTACGCCAACACCCGGGTCACCTTCGGCAAGCCGATCGGGGAGAACCAGGCCATCCAGTGGATGATCGCCGACGCGGAGACCGAGCTGGAGGCCGCCCGCTGGCTGGTGCTGCGCGCCGCGTGGACGGTGGACCAGGGCATGGACCCGCGGCACTCGTCGTCGATGGCGAAGCTCTACGGCGCCGGGATGATCAACCGGCTGGTGGACCGGGTCATGCAGATCCACGGCGGCATGGGCTACACCCGCGAGCTGCCCATCGAGCGCTGGTACCGGCAGGTGCGGCTGCTGCGCATCTACGAGGGCACCGACGAGATGCAGCGCCTGATCATCTCCCGGGACCTGCTGCGCGGGTACACGAAGATCGGAGGGCATCTGGCATGAGGGTGTTCGCGTCCGCCCAGGAGCTGGCCGCGGCGGTCGGCCAGTGCATCGGCCCGGGGCCGTGGCAGCGCGTCGACCGGTCGCGGGTGGACGCGTACACCGAGGCCGCCGGCGGCGTCGACTGCGTCGGCATCGGGGCGGCCACGCCCGGCTGGCTGACCCTGTCGATGCTGCCGTTGCTGGTCCGCGACGTGTACCGGTTCGACAACGTGCGCCTCGGCGTCAACTACGGGGTTAACCGGGTCCGCTTCCCGGCCCCGATCCCGGTCGGGGCGCAGGTGCGCCTCACCGCCCGCATCGCCGAGGTCGAGCCCGTCGACGGCGGCGTGCAACTGGTCGCGCAGCTCACCGTCCGCGCCGACGGCGAGGACAAGCCCTGCTGCGTGGCCGAGACCGTCAGCCGTATCTACTTCGAGGAGGAGCAGTGAGCACGCTTTCCCTGGCCGCCGTCCTGGCCGAGGCCGCGCGCCGCCACCCGGCGAAGACCGCCGTGGTCGACGCGTTCGGCCGGGAGACCTACGCCGACCTGTGGCGGCAGGCCCTCGCGTACGCGGCGGGGCTGCGCGAACTCGGTGTCCAGCCCGGTGACGCCGTCGCGCTGGTCTGCCCGAACGTGACCGACTTCCCGCGCGCCTACTACGGCATCCTCGCCGCGGGCGGCGTCGTCGTCCCGGTGCACCTGCTGCTGACCCCGGCCGAGGCGGCGTACGTGCTGCGCGACAGCGGGGCGAAGCTGGTCGTCTGCCACAGCGGCATGCTCGCGCTCGGCGCGCCCGCCGCGGCCGAGGCGGGCGTCCCGGTCGTCAGCGTCGGCCCGCGTCCCGACGAGGGCGGCCCCGAGCGGCTGGAGCAGGTCAGCTCCCGGGTCACGGCGCTGCGCTCGTACGAGACCCGCTACCCGAACGACCCGGCCGTCATCTTCTACACCAGCGGGACCACCGGCAAGCCTAAGGGCGCGGTGCTGACCCACCTCAACCTGGTGATGAACGCGACCGTCAACACCTTCGACGCCAACGACGCCAAGCAGTCCGACATCGTGCTCGGCTGCCTGCCGCTGTTCCACACGTTCGGGCAGACCGTCGGCATGAACGGCGCGTTCCGCATCGGCGCGACCCTGGTGCTGCTGGCCAGGTTCACCGGCGAGGCGGCGATCGACCTGATGCTGCGGGAGAAGGTGGACGTCTTCCACGGCGTGCCCACCATGTACATCGGGCTGCTGGAGGCCGCCGCGGGCCGCTCCGAACTGCCCGCGCTGCGGATCTGCATCTCCGGCGGGGCGTCCCTGCCGGTCGCGGTGCTGGAACGCTTCAACGCCGCGTTCCGGACCACGGTCTTCGAGGGCTACGGCCTGTCCGAGACCTCGCCCAGCGCCACCACCAACCAGCCGCACTTCGGCGTACGCGCCGGCACCGTCGGCCACGCCCTCTGGGGCGTCGAGGTCGAGATCGCCCGCGCCGAACTCGACGAGCGCATCGAGCTGCTCGGCCCGAACGAGCTCGGCGAGATCGTGATCCGCGGTCACAACGTGTTCGCCGGCTACCTCGGCAACCCCGCCGCGACCGAGCAGGCGGTGGTCGACGGCTGGTTCCGCACCGGCGACCTGGGCACCAAGGACGCCGAAGGCTTCGTCTCCATCGTGGACCGCAAGAAGGACATCGTCATCCGCGGCGGCTTCAACGTGTACCCCCGCGAGGTCGAAGAGGCCCTGGCCCGCCACCCCGCCGTCGAACTCGTCTCCGTCATCGGCGTGCCCGACGACACCCACGGCGAGGAGATCTGCGCCGTCGTCGTCCTGCGCCCCGACACCGACCCGGTCACCGAGGACGACCTCATCACCTGGTCCCGCGACCAGCTCGGCAAGCACAAGTACCCCCGCCAGGTCCGCTTCCTCCCCGACCTTCCGATGGGCCCCAGCTACAAGATCCTCAAACGCGAACTCCGCCGCATGCTCACCGACTGAAGGCAAGGAAGGGCACCTTCACAACGCTCCGCGTTGTAGAAGGTGCCCTTCTTAACTTCCCCTGCCGGCTTTCCAACCTCTGCACGGCATGCCGCCGTGTAGGTGGGGCGGAAGGTCGGAAAGACGAACGGGGAGGTGACGTGTGACGGACGACGACGGGTTCCGCGAGTTCGTGCACGCGCGGCTCGGCAGGTTGTCGCGTATCGCGTACCTGCTGACCGGTGACCATCACGCGGCCGAGGACCTGCTGCAGAACGCACTGGTCAAGATCGCGTCGCGGTGGTCGAAGGTGTCGGCGGGCGGCGCGCCGGACGCGTACCTGCGCAAGGTGCTCTACCACGAACACGTGTCGGCCTGGCGGCGCAGCCGCCACCTGCGCGCGGAGTGGCCCACTGCGGAGCCGCCGGAGGGCGGCAGCGGCCGGGACCTGGCCGCCGAGACGGTGCGCCGGGTGCTGCTGGAGCAGGCGCTGGCCAAGCTCACCCGCAAGCAGCGCGCGGTGATCGTGCTGCGCTTCGTCGAGGACCTGTCCGAGGCCGACGCCGCGGCGGCGCTCGGCGTCTCCGTGGGCACGGTCAAGAGCCAGACGTCGTACGCCCTCAAGAAGCTGCGCGAGCAGGCCCCGGAACTGCACGTGCTGGTCAGGGAGCCGAAGGAGGCCTGGGCATGAGCGAGCGAATCACGTCGCCTGGCATCCGTGCCGCCGACGAGCGAAGGGAGGAGAGGGCATGAGCGACCTGAACGAACTGCTGGCCGACATCGGGGACCGGGCGCGGATCTACGACGTCACCGAGCGGGCGCTGGTGCTGGGTCGTCGGCGGCGCAACACCCGCCGCCTCGCGGGTGTGGGCGGGATCGCCGCCGCGGTCGCGTTGTCGATCACGGGTGCCCTGGTCCTGCCCACCCGCCCGGAGCCCGGCCCGGCCGTGCCACCCTCGCCGACCCCGTCGCCACCCGCGGTCGCCCTGACCGCTTGCACCGCCGCCGAACTGCCGATGCCGGAAGGCCTGCGCGCGGACACCTACCACGAGTTCGGGGGTGATCCCAGTGGCCGCTTTCAGGCGACGCGTGCCGCCGACGGCAAGGGCCGCGATTTCCTGGTCGTCTGGGAGGACGGCAGCCCCAGGGTGGTCAGCGAATGGCCGAAGGGGGCCGTCCGGATCAATGCGGTCAGCTCTACGGGGACCGTGCTGCTGCGCGCCGGGCAGGCGGAGCTGAAGTCCTGGGTGGTGAGCCGTGACGGCACCACGACACGGCTGCTCGGCCCGGGTGCGGTCGGCCTCGGCATCAACTCTGCGGGCGTCATCGTCGGCCAGATCCAGGGCAACCTGCTGATGACCTGGCGGGATGCCACCGCGAAACCGGTCCCGTTGCCCGTGCCCGACGGCATGACCGCGGGTGACCCAGCGGCGATCTCCGACGACGGCACTGTCGTCACACAGTTGTTCGAGGGCCGGTTCGAGCAGACGCCGTTCCGGCGGTTCGGCGCCGGCTGGGCGTACGTCTGGCCGCCCGGTGGCTCGCCGCAGCGGCTCGCACTGCCCGACGCCATCGACGGCGTCCAGGTGAAGTCGTCGCGGGTCTTCCAGATCGCCGACGGCTGGGCCTCGGGTGTGCTGATCACCGGGGAGGGCGCGGACATCCGCCCCTATCCGGCCCGCTGGCGGCTCGGCAGCGGCGAGGTCGAGTGGCTGGCCGTGCCCGATCGGGGGGAGGGCGTCGTCAACCCTCAAGGTTGGGCGGTGCTTCGAGCGGCGGACGACACGACGACCCTGGTCCGCGACGACGTGGCGATCCGGCTGACGGGCCTGCCAGGTCACACGCCACGTCCGTCGAACGTCACGGGGACCGCCCCGCTGGTGGTGGGCGTGGTCGGCCCGGATGCCCGCGTTCTGTTCGGTTTCCAGGTGAGTGAGGGCGCGAACCACGAGTCGGTGTATCGCAGACTGCGCTGGACCTGCCGCTGACCGGCACGATCGGGCCGGGCGTCGTCCCTGGTGGGAGCGCCCGGCCCGCTTGACAGTCGCGCCGCGGCTGTGGTCGGGTCGGGGGATGCGACGCCTGGTGCTCTGGGACATCGACCGCACGCTCATCGACGGCGGCAAGGTCGGGCGGGAGGTGTTCGTCGCCGCGTACCAGGCGGTGGTGGGCAGCGAGCCGCCGCGGCTGCCGGAGTTCGGCGGCCGTACCGACCACTGGATCTTCACGACGGCGCTGGAGTGGCACGGCCGCGAGGCGCACCCGGAGATCGTCGCCGAGTTCTTCGTGCATCTCGCCGAGCACACCCGGGCGCACCGGCCGCAGCTGCTGGCCCGCGGTGGGGCGCTGGCCGGCGCGGCGCAGGCGCTGGCCGCCCTGGCCGGTGAGACGGGCGTGGTGCAGTCCGTCGTGACCGGCAACATCCGCGAGGCCGCGTACGAGAAGCTGTCCGCGTTCGACCTGCTCGGCCCGATCGACCTGGAGGTCGGCGGCTACGGCTGCGACGACGGGGTGCGCTCGGTGCTGGTGCGGCTGGCCCACGAGCGTGCGCAGGCCAAGTACACCGCGCTGCTGCCCGCGCGGCAGGTCGTGGTCATCGGCGACACCCCGCACGACATCGAGGCGGCGCGGGCCAACGGCGCGCTCGCCATCGGCGTGGCGACCGGCTCGTGCAGCGCCGACGAGCTGGCCGAGGCGGGCGCGGACACGGTGCTGCCGTCGCTGGCCGATACGGGCGCGGTGCTGCGGGCCGTCCTGGCCTGAGCCTTATCGGTTCGACAGGGCACCGGGCGACCCGCATGATCGCAGGCATGACGCGAACCGACGTGCCCGCCACCTGGGACGAACGAGCCACCCTGACCACCTTCCTCGACTACGCCCGCGCGACCGTGCGCGCCAAGTGCGAGGGCATCACCGACGAGGACGCGCGCAAGGCGCCGCTGCCGGATTCGCCGCTGATGACGGTCAAGGGCCTGGTCAGCCACGTGCGCTGGGTGGAGTACTCGTGGTTCCAGGTGGTCCTGCTGGGCGAGGAGGACGCCGGGCCGTGGACCGAGCAGGACCCGGACCGCGAGTTCACCTACGCCCTCGACGTGCCGATCGAGCAGCTGCTCGCCGAGTACGAGGCGCAGAGCGACCGCTACCGCGAGCTGGTCGACTCGCTCGACCTGGACACCCTCGCCAAGCGCGACCTGCGCCGGGCCGGACGTCCCGCGACGCTGCGCTGGATCCTGTTCCACCTGGTCGAGGAGATCGCCCGGCACAACGGCCACCTGGACGTGGTGCGTGAGCTGGTCGACGGCACCAAGGGCGACTGAGCTGCCCGTTCCCGGGATGGCCGGCCCTGCGCGCGCGTAACCTGAACCGGAGCGCGTCGGGGGAGGCGTCATGGATCTTGACCTGGGCGGCAAGGTCGCGGTGGTCACCGGGGCCAGCAAGGGCATCGGCCTGGCCGTGGTGAAGTCGCTGGTCGCGGAGGGCGCGAGCGTGGTCGCCGCGGCCCGGGACACCTCCGGGGAGCTGGCCGGGATCGACGGTCCGGTGCGTGCCGTCGCCGTCGACCTGACCGACCCGGCCGGGCCGCAGCGCCTGATCGACGAGGCGGTCGCCGCGTACGGCGGGCTGGACGTCCTGGTGAACAACGTGGGCGGGGTGAAGCCCCGGCTGGGCGGGTTCGTCTCGGTCACCGACGAGGACTGGATGTGGTCGCTGACCGTCAACCTGCTGTCCGCGATCCGGACCACCCGGGCCGCGCTGCCGCACCTGCTGGCCCGGGGCGCGGGCAGCATCGTGACGGTGAGCTCGATCAACGCCTTCCTGCCCGATCCCGCGATCATCGACTACACCGCGTCGAAGGCGGCGCTGACGAACTTCTCCAAGGCACTGTCCAAGGAGGTCGGCCCGAAGGGCATCCGGGTCAACACGGTCAGCCCGGGTCCGGTCCGCACGCCGCTGTGGGTGGGTGAGGAAGGTGTCGCCAAGTCGTTCGGTGCGGCGAGCGGAGTGTCGGCCGAGGAGGTGGCCAAGCAGGTCGCCGCGCAGGCGGTGACCGGCCGGTTCACCGAGGCCGAGGAGGTCGCCGACCTGGTGGTGCTGCTGGCGGGCGCGCGGGCGGCCAACGTCACCGGCGCGGACTTCGTCATCGACGGCGGGCTCATCACCACGCTGTGAACCCGATCGGGCGACCTCGGCCGCCAATCTCTCGCTGCGGAGGTTTGGCATACGGCCTTTCGGGGAACCCGGGCGCGCCGCGCGGGCACTCGTGGTGTGAGGCGGGCGCCTCCCGGAACGAGTGTCGCGGACGGCCGTCACCCGCCGGCGGCTCGGTCGATTCGGTCGCACCCCGGATCGACCGCCGCCGGCGGGCCGACGAAGGTCAGCCGGCTGTTTCCACCAGCGTGACCTGGGCGACCGGCACGCCCGGCGCGGTGCGGGGCTTGCCCGCCCGGCCGGACCACAGCACGCGGGCCAGCACGCCGGGGGAGAACAGCCGCTGCGGCGGGGACATCAGGTTCGCCACGGCCAGGAACGCCAGGCCGACCTCGGGGTGCCGGGCGGCCGCCCGGTGCAGGCGGGCGACGTACGCGTTGAGGAACCGGCCCTTGCGGGTGCGGACGCCCTCGACCTCGGGGTAGCCGAGGTCCGCGCCGACCGCGATGTCCCACGGCACGTCGATGACCTTCGACGCGGCCGCGTAGAAGCGCTTCGGCAGGCCCGCACCGCCCTTGCGCAGGCAGTCGCGCAGCACCATCGCCTCGGCGGCGGCGACGGTCATGCCCTGGCCGTACGCCGGGTTGAAGCTGCACACCGCGTCGGCGAAGGAGACCAGGCCCTCGGGCAGCCGGGTCAGGTGCTCGTAGCGGCGGCGCACGCTGACCGGCAGCCGCAGCCGCACCGCCGGGCCGACCGGCTCGCACGTGCTGAGCAGCTGGTGCAGCTCGTCACTGGCGAACCGGCGGGCGAACTCGGCGTACGCGTCCGGGTCGGACGGGAGCGCGCCGCCCTCGCCGACGCCGATCAGCGTCAGCATCCAGCGGTCGCCCTCGACCGGCACCACCACGCCGCCGATCGGCAACTCGGGCGACGGGCTGATCACGGCGGCGGTGAAGCCGAGCTGTCCCGGCGTACGCCGGTAGGCGCGCGAGATGTAGACCGTCTTGGCGTCCACGTGCTCCTCGGCGGGCTTGTCGTAGCCTAGCTCCGCCAGCCAGGTCGGGCCCCGGTTGCCGCGACCGGTGGCGTCGACCACCAGGTCGGCCTCCAGCCGCAGTTCGGTGTCGCCGCCGACGGGCAGGATGCGCGCGCCGACGACCCGGGTGCGGTCCTCGCTCGCGATCAGGCCGACAGCCTCGTGGCGGGCGAGCAGCTGCACGCCGGGCAGCGCGGTGACCCGGCGGCGCACGTACGCCTCCAGGCCGATGCGGGTGACGCCGAGCCCGGCCAGGCCGGTGTGCGCGGCGGCCAGCCGCCGGCCGTCGTTGATCCAGATGACGTCGCCCTGGACGTCGACGGGGACCGCGCCGGCGGCGGTCATGTCGGCGGCGAAGCCGGGGAACAGCTCCTCCAGGACCTGGCGGCCGCGGGCGAGCAGGCCGTGCGTGTGGTCGCCCTGCGGCACCCCCTTACGCCCGGTGACGCCGTCGGTGGGCAGCGCGTCGCGGTCGAAGATGGTGACCTTCGCGTACGACTCGCTCAGCACGCGGGCGGCGAGCAGGCCGCCGATGCTGGCGCCGAGCACGATCGCGTGCCCGGACTTTTCCTTGGCAGACAAGGTTTTCTCCGTCTCGGTGTGAGGTGTGCACACACCGTAAGAAGCGGTGACGCAATCATGAAAACGAATATGCGGTCCGGTAGATGACACTGTGTGCCCGCTCACGCGCTCTGCGTGGGTCCTGTCGGGACTCCGACGGTGTAGGACTGGAAGAATCTTTGAAAGATTTTGCAGCTCTGGGTCCGCGATCGATGGCCGCAGCGTGCCCCGATGTCCACCGTCGATGATCGACAGCGCAAACGGAACCGTCCTCAGCTCTGATTTGTACGGTAAATCCGGCGCATCGACGCTCTTCACGTCCCGTCAACGCGGGGCTAACATCCTTGAAACTTGCGCAAGAGTTTCCATCCCCGACCCTCCCCGACCCAGGAGGAGACTCGTGTCCACCCGCAACCGCCCCCTCGCCGCAGCCCTCGCCTCAGTGCTGCTGGCAGCCGCGCTCACCGCGGTCGCGCTCCTGCGACCCACCCCCGACCTCGTCCCGGCGAAAGCGGACGCCAACCCGGGCAACCGCGACGTCATCGTGCACCTGTTCCAGTGGCCCTGGGCCTCGATCGCCAACGAGTGCACCACCGTGCTCGGCCCGAAGGGCTTCGGCGCGGTCCAGGTGTCCCCGCCGCAGGAGCACGTCGTGCTCAGCGGGCAGTCCTACCCGTGGTGGCAGGACTACCAGCCGGTCAGCTACCAGCTCGTCAGCCGCCGCGGCGACCGCGCCGCCTTCGCGAACATGGTCACCACCTGCCACAACGCGGGGGTGAAGATCTACGTCGACGCGGTGGTCAACCACATGGCCGGCGGCGCGTCCACCGGCACCGGCTCGAACGGCTCCACCTACTCGCACTACAACTACCCGGGCATCTACCAGAACCAGGACTTCCACCACTGCGGGCGCAACGGCAACGACGACATCGTGGCCTGGGGCGACCGGTGGGAGGTGCAGAACTGCGAGCTGGTCGACCTGTCCGACCTGGCCACCGAGACCTCCTACGTGCGCGGCAAGCTCACCGCGTACCTCAACGACCTGGTGTCGCTGGGCGTGGACGGGTTCCGGGTCGACGCGGCCAAACACATGCCGGTCGCCGACCTGCAGGCGATCCTCGGCGGCGTCAGCGGCTCGCCGTACGTCTTCCACGAGGTGATCGAGGACAGCGCGTTCCCGCCGGGGGAGTACGCCGGGATCGGTGACGTGACCGAGTTCCGCTACGGCGACGTCGTCGGCAACGCGTTCCGCGACGCGAACCTGTCGAACCTGAACAACCTCGCCTCGCAGATGGCGCTGGCCGGCGGCGACGCGGTGAACTTCATCGACAACCACGACACGCAGCGCAACGGGCGCGCCCGGTTGACGTACAAGAACGGGCAGACCCACGCGCTGGCGGCGGCGTTCAGCCTGGCGTATCCGTACGGCACGCCCCAGCTGATGAGCAGCTTCACCTTCAGCAACAACGAGGCCGGGCCGCCCGCCGCCGGCAACGGCGTCACCAACCAGGTGACCTGCGGTTCGGGCTGGGAGTGCGAGCACCGCAAGACCGTGGTCGCCAACCTCGTCGGCTTCCACAACGCCGTCAACGGCACCGGGGTCGCCAACTGGACCTCGCCGTCGTCGTCGCGCATCGCGTTCGGCCGGGGCAGCGTCGGCTTCGCCGCGTTCAACCGCGACGGCGCGGCCTGGACCACCACCTTCAGCACCGGGCTGCCCGCCGGCGTCTATTGCAACGTCGCCACCGGCGACTTCACCGCCGGGACCTGCACCGGCGGCACCGTCACCGTGAACGGCTCCGGCCAGGCCGCGGTCACCGTCGCGGCCAACAGCGCGCTGGCGATCTACACCGGTGCGCTGGTCGGCACGTCGCCGTCGGGCACGCCCTCGCCGACACCCAGCGGCACCGCCTGCTCGTCCGCCGCGGTCACCTTCGAGTCCAACACCACCACGACCACCGGCCAGAACGTCTTCATCGCCGGCAGCATCGCCCAGCTCGGCTCCTGGAACACCGCCAACGCGGTCGCCATGTCCGGCACGGCGTACCCGGTCTGGCGGGCCTCCGTGAACCTGCCCGCGGGCACGGCCTTCGAGTACAAGTACATCAAGAAGGACGCCTCGGGCAACGTCACCTGGGAGAGCATCGCCAACCGGGCCCGCGCCGTGCCGACCGGGGCCTGCGCTGTCACCTGGTCCGAGACCTGGAACGTGCCCGGCGGCACGACCCCGTCACCGAGCGCCTCCCCGACGGCGTCCCCCTCGGCCTCGCCGAGCCCGTCCCCCAGCGGCTCGGCCTGCGCCTCCATCGCGGCCGCCTTCTCCGTGTCCGCGACCACGGCCTGGGGCCAGAACGTGTACGTCGTCGGCTCGATCCCCGCCCTCGGCAACTGGAACACCGCCAACGCGGTCGCCCTGTCCAGCGCGGCCTACCCCGTCTGGACCGCCACCATCACCCTGCCGACCAGCACGACCTTCGCCTACAAGTACATCAAGAAGGACGCCGCCGGCACCGTCACCTGGGAGAGCGACCCCAACCGCTCCCGCACCACCCCCACCACCCCCTGCACCGCCACCTACGCCGACACCTGGCGCTGACAGGCAAAGGAAGGGCACCTTCTTAACGCTCCGCGTTAAAGAAGGTGCCCTTCCCAACGTCTCACCCGGGCTGAGCTGCGCAGCGGCGCGGCGCGGATGCTGCGGTCGCCTGACCTGCGACGCGGGTCGGAAAAGGTGAAGAAGGGCACCTTCCACAACGCGGAGCGTTGTGAAGGTGCCCTTCCTTTCAGCGCCAGGGGCGGGTGGCGAGGGTGGTGAGGCGCTGGGTGGCGCGGGAGAGGGCCACGTAGAGGGTGCGGCGGCCCGCGTCGGTGCCGGCGTCGATGAGGCCGGGTTCGACCAGGACGACGGCGTCGTACTCCATGCCCTTGGCGGCCAGCGCGGTGACCACGCGCAGGCGTTCGGTGTCCCACTCGGACAGGCGGGCGGTGACGCGGTCCCGGATGCGGGCATCGGGGGTGATCACGCCGACGGTGCCCTCGACCTCGGTGAGCAGCGCCGCGACCGCGTCGCGGACCGCGTCGTCCAGGGCGGAACGCTCGACGATCCGGTGCACGGGGTCGATGCCGGTGGTGCGTACGGCCTTGGGCAGCGGCAGGTCCGGGGACACCCTGCGGATGACCTCGGCGGCGACCTCGAAGATCTCCGTCGAGTTGCGGTAGTTGGTGGTGAGCTGGTGCGGGTGGCGCTTGCGGCCGCCCAGCGCCTCGTCCCGGGCCCGGGCCACCTCACCCGCGCTGCCGATCCACGCCGACTGCGCGGGGTCGCCGACCACGGTCCAGCTCGCTGCGTGGCCGCGCCGGCCGATCATGCGCCACTGCATCGGCGTGACGTCCTGCGCCTCGTCGACCACGACGTGCGCGTAGTCGCGGTAGTCGTTCTCCCGGGGCGCGGCGGCCTGCGCGGCGCGCGAGCGCTCGTACGCCGTCGCCACCTCGCGCACCCCGCCCACCGTGTACGCCTCGCGCCGGCGTACCCGCGGCTTGGGCTTCTCTCCGATCAGCTCCCGCAGCTCGTCGAGCAGCGGCACGTCGTCGATGCTGGGGCCCTGCTCACGCAGCGGGGCCAGCGCCCGCACCAGGGTCCGCTGCTCCTCGTTCGACAGCGTGCTCTCGGCGTAGCGGCGCAGCCGCTGCGGGTCGGCCAGCCAGCCCAGCACCTGCTCCGGGCGCACCAGCGGCCACCACGCCTTGAGGAAGTCGCGGAAGCCCTCGTGCTCGGTCAGCTCCTCGTCGAACCGGGCCTGCTCCAGCCGGGGCTGCTTGGCCTTCATCTGCTCCCAGAGCAGGTCCAGCACCGCGCCGAACGCCTTCGCACGGATCTCGTTGCGGCGGTTGCCGCGCCCGATCCGCCGCCGGATGTCCTCGCCCTGCCGCCAGCTCAGCTCCAGCCACTCGCCGCGGTAGCGCAGCCGCAGGCCGTCGGGGCAGCCGGGCGGGGCGTCCTCGGCGGCACGGCGCAGCACCCGGCGCATCCGCGTCGAACCCTTGATCGCGCGGACCGCGGCGGTCTCCTCGCGGGTGGCGCTGAACCCGGGCACGAGCTGCCCGAGCGACTTCAGCGTCGCGGTGTCTTCGCCCAGTGAGGGCAGCACGGTCTCGATGTACTCGACGAACACCGGGGATGGGCCGACGATCAGCACGCCGCCGCCGGCGAACCGGGCCCGGTCGGAGTACAGCAGGTACGCCGCGCGGTGCAGAGCCACTGCGGTCTTGCCGGTGCCCGGGCCGCCCTCGACGACGGTCACCCCGGACGCGGGGGAGCGGATCGCCAGGTCCTGCTCGTGCTGGATGGTCGCCACGATGTCGCGCATGCCGGTGCCCTTGGCCCGGCTCAGCGCCGCCAGCAGCGCGCCGTCGCCGACCACGCGCATGCCCTCGGGTGCGGCCGACGGGTCGAGCAGGTCGTCCTCCAGGCCGGTGACCTTCTCACCGAACGACGAGATCATCCGGCGGCGGATCACGCCCAGCGGCTGGGCCGCGGTCGCGCGGTAGAACGCCGCCGCGGCCGGCGCGCGCCAGTCGATGAGCAGGGGTTCGGCTTGCTCGGTACGCACGCCGAGCCGGCCGATGTAGCGGGGGCGCTCGTCCCAGCCCGCCGCCTCGGGGTCGGCCGCGGCCTCGTCCGGCTCGACGCGGCTGGGGTGCATGTCCAGGCGGCCGAAGACCAGGCCCTCGTGCTCGGCGTCGAACGCGTGCCGCCGCCGCGCCGCGTGGAACACCATCGCGTCGCGCTCGACCAGGGAACCGAACGTGCCGACCCGTGCGAGTTGATAGCCGTCGGCCTCGGCCTTCGCGGCGTCGGCGCGCAGTCGGGCCAGCCGCGCGTAGACACGGTCCACGTGCTGCTGCTCGATGGCGATCTCGTCGTGCAGGGTGTTGTCAGACATGCGTCTCCTGGGCCGGGTATGGCGGCGATGGTGCCCCGATAGGGTACGGGCTGCCTCCGACCGGAAGATCGATCACCGGGCCGATGTGACGCGCGGCCCCACCGGATAGGCTGGAAGTCAGCCGACCCGCTCCTTCGCGGCGGCCCCCGCGTCGGTGGGGTGGTCGATCTCGTGGTCGCCCAGCAGCTCGACCGTCTCATCTGCGGCCGCTTCGACCAGGGACTTCTTGGCCCGGTGCTTGAACCACCAGGTGGTGCCCAGCCCGAAGACCACGGCCAGGGCCAGCGCCGCCCACGAGAAGCGCTTCAGCCACGCCTCCGCCACCGCGCCCAGCGCGTAGATCGCGAACGTGGTCCCGAACGCCCAGACCAGCCCGCCACCCGCGTTGGCCAGCAGGAACTTGCGGTACGGCACCTTCAGCGCCCCGGCCATCGGGCCCGCCAGGATGCGCAGCAGCGCGATGAAGCGGCCGAAGAACACCGCCCAGGTGCCCCAGCGCCCGAACATCGCCTCGGCCCGCACGATCTGCTCCGGGCCCAGGTGCTTCGGGAAGCGGCGGCCCAGGCGCTCCAGCAGCGGGCGGCCGCCGCGCTTGCCGATCGCGTACCCGATGGAGTCGCCGACGATCGCGCCGATCGCGGCGCCGGCGGCCACGCCCCACGGGGAGATGTGATCCGTGGTGGCAGCGAGCAGGGAGGCGCTGACCAGCACGATCTCGCCGGGTAGCGGGATGCCCATGCTCTCGGTCCCGATGACCAGACCGACGATGAGGTAGATGGCGACCGCCGGCAGCGTCTCCAGCCATGCTCCGACGAACTCCACCGGCCACCCCTTCTCCGAGCGTCATCGCCCGTAGTGACCTCACGGGACGCTCGAAAGATACCCGACCGGGGACCCCGTCGCACCCGGCTGAACTCCCTAAGTGGCCACCCCGGGGTGTCGGATCACGGCCTCACCCCGCGGGACTCCCGCCTCAGGGTGGGGCCGGGTGCGTGGTCGGGCGGCCCGCAGTTTCGGGGAAACTGCGGGAACCCGGCACCGTTTTCGCGCAGTTTCAATGCAATTGCAGGATCGGCCGTGAGAAGGGTCGCACTACTTCTGAGTAACCTTCCCGTGACGGGTCCGCACCGGCGACCCTTGAGGCATGACGCAGTCGAGGACCGCGCCGTCGGATCGTGATACGACGATGCCGGGCGAACGCCGAGGGCCGGCAGAGGCGCTGGCCGACCTGATGACCGGCAACCGCCGCTTCGCGGCCGGACGTCCCCGATACGGCCACCACGTCGGCGAGGCGGCCGCACTGTCCGGAACCCAGGAGCCGTACGCGGTGGTGCTCGGCTGCATCGACTCGCGGGTGCCGCTCGAAGCCGTGTTCGACCAGAACTTCGGCGACATGTGCGTGGTCCGCTCAGGCGCGCACGTGCTGGACCGCTCGGTGGTGGGCTCGGTCGAGTTCGCCGTCTCCGAGCTGCACGCCTCGCTGGTGATGGTGCTCGGGCACGAGCGCTGCGGCGCCGTGGCCGCGACCGTCGACGCGCTGCGCACCGGCAGCCGGCCCGACGGGTTCATGGGTTACCTGGTGGACCAGATCGCGCCCGCGGTCACCGAGGTCGGCCTCAACGACCCGCGGGTGCACCAGAAGGCGCTGCGCCGCCACGTCAGCCGCACCGTCGAGCAGCTCAGCCTCGCCGAGCGGCTCGCCACCGCCACCGCCGCCGGCCGCGCCCAGATCGTCGGCGCCGTCTACGACCTCGACACCGGCGTCGTCGAACTCCTCTGACCCGACCCACCACGCCACCTGGCGTGCCGTCGCGGGCGGCGGCCCCACCACCTGGCACGACTTTTAAAGACTTGCGGCCTCAGAGACTCTCTGTGGCCGCCAGTGTTTAAAAGTCGCCGCGCGGGGCGGGGGGGGGGCGGCGGCGCGGCGGGGCCCGCGCCGAAGTAGCCGCCGTACAC
>NZ_JBEZEB010000064.1:0-36582 GCF_040648615.1 Catellatospora sp. NPDC049111
GTGGTGCCGGGCGGGGGGGTCCCGGGGGGGGGGGGGCACCCCCGCCTCCACTCCGGTGTTTTTTTTATTGCCCTCGGGGGCGGGGCGGGGCGGGGCGGGGCGGGGCGGGGAGGGGCGGGGAGGGGTGGGAGGGGTGGGAGGGGTGGTGAGCTGGGGGGAGGGGGGTGTGCAACGGGTTGCGTGGGGTGGGTTGGTTTTTGCACTGGGTGCTGTAAGGTGTTGGGGGTGACTACGAGCAGGCTTTCGGCGGTGGCGAAGTTCGCGGGGGTGTCCGAGGCGACCGTCAGCAGGGTGCTGCGGGGGAAGCCGGGGGTTTCCCAGGTGACCCGGGATGCGGTGCTGACGGCGCTGGACGTGTTCGGGTTCGCTCGGCCGGAGCCGGTGCGCAGTGAGCGGGCGCGGCTGATCGGGCTGGTCGTGCCGGATCTCAGCAATCCGATCTTTCCGGCGTTCGCCGAGGTGATCGGGGTCTCGCTGATCCAACGCGGGCTGGTGCCGGTGCTGTGCACGCGTACGTCCGACGGGGTGTCCGAGGCGCACTACATCGAGATGCTGCTGGCGCAGCAGGTCGGCGGGATCGTGTTCGTGGGCAGCAGCTATGCCGACGCGGGACCGGCGGCGATCAAGCAGCTCACCGAGCGCAGGCTGCCGATAGTGCTGATCAACGCGGCCGACGAGAACCTCGGGGTGGCCCGGATCTGCGTCGACGACACGGGTGCGGCCGAGCAGGCGCTGGCACACCTGGCTGGGCTGGGCCACGAGAAGATCGGGCTGATCCTGGGGCCGGTCGGGCACGTGCCGTCGGCCCGCAAGCTGGCCGGGTTCGCGAAGTTCTGGGAGGAGCGGGGCGAGACCCGGTGGCGGCGGTGGGTGGACCACACGGTGTTCACCGTCGAGGGCGGCCGGGGCGCGGCGAACCGGCTGCTCGCGGCCGGGTGCACCGGGCTGGTCTGCGCCAGTGACGCGCTGGCGCTGGGCGCCGTGCGGGCCGCACGCAAGCAGGGCCTGGAGGTCCCGGACGACGTGTCGGTGGTCGGCTTCGACGACTCGACCTTCATGGGCGTGACCGATCCGCCGCTGACCACGGTGCGCCAGCCGGTCCGGGCCATGGCCGGCGCCGCCGTGCTCTCCCTGCTGTCGCAGCTGGAGGGCCGCCCCGCAGCCTCCGAAGAGGTGCTCTTCGACCCCGAGCTGATCGTCCGCAGCACCACCGGCCCCTGCCCGGTACCCGCCTGACCTGCTCACGTACCGCAAGTCCTATAGAGTCGCGCCCTCACGAGCCCCGTGAGGGCGCGACTTTTTAAGACTTGCGCCGCCCGCCCGGCGATAACGGATTGTGCAGGTCGCGCCCTTCGGTGGTGGCCGTATTGATGAGTCACGAACTTGCGGTGCAGTGCAAGCCGATGGCAAAGCTGCTATCACGTTTTTGCGTCATCCTCTGGACTTCTGCGCGCGAGCGCGCCTATCCTTCTGCTCACGCCACGGCGCGGTAACCCCCGAGCGACGCGGCTGCAATGCGCGATTAACAAACCGGAGCGCTCGCCGCTGCCGGAGTGTGCATACAGAAGGGATCGGAGAACCGATGAACCGACGTTTGCTCGGCAAGTCGCTGGCGCTCGCGCTGGTGGCCGGCACGACGATGCTCGGCGCGGCCTGCGCCGGCGAGGAGCCGGAGACCCCCAGCGGTCCGGTGACCATCACCGTCAACGGCATGCCCCCGGCGACCGACGCGGTCAACCGCGCGAACTTCGAGGCCGACGTCAAGGCTTTCGAGGCGAAGTACCCGAACATCAAGATCGACGCCAAAGAGGGGTTCATGGACCCCCAGACGTTCGCCACCAAACTGGCCGGAGGGCAGCTGGAGGACGTCTTCTACGTCTACCTGACCGACCCGGCGGCCCTGATCGCCAAGCGCCAGGTGCAGGACATCTCGGCGCAGCTCGCCGACTTCCCGTCGATCAAGGACGTCAAGCCGGACCTGATGAAGGTGTTCACCGGCGGCGACGGCAAGATCTACGGCGTTCCGGTGGCCAACTACTCGCTGGGTCTGGTGTACAACCGGACGCTGTTCACCAAGGCCGGTCTCGACCCGGCCAGCCCGCCGAAGACCTGGGAAGAGGTCCGCGAGGCCGCCAAGAAGATCACGGCGCTGGGCAACGGCGTCGTCGGCTACGGCGACTACAGCAAGAACAACACCGGTGGCTGGCACTTCACCGCCGAGATGTACTCGGTCGGCGGCGACGTGGCGGTCAAGGAGGGCGACACCTGGAAGGCCGCCTTCAACAACGACAAGGGCAAGCAGGTCCTGCAGCAGCTGAAGGACATGCGCTGGACGGACAACACGATGGGCCAGCGCCAGCTGCTGGAGTGGGCCGACCTGCTGCAGATGATGGCCTCGGGCAAGCTCGGCATGTACATCGGCTCCGCTGACAACTTCCCCGTCATCGTTAACCAGTACAAGGCCAAGTACGAGGACTTCGGTCTCGGCGGCATCCCGGGCGGCCAGGGCACCCTGGGCGGCGGCGACGGCTACATGTTCAAGGCCGGCCTCAGCCCGGAGAAGATCAAGGCTGGTCTGACCTGGCTGTCCTTCAAGGGCGGCGCGCTCGACCCGGACCGCATCGCGGCCGACAACGAGAAGGCGGCCGCCAAAGGCCAGCCGGTGGGCCTGCCCCAGCCGAACATCTGGACCGGCGCCTCGCTGGCCAAGTGGGAGGAGGCGACCAAGAAGCATGCCAACATCCCGTCGCAGAACTTCGGCCCGTTCCTGGCCACCGCCACCACCATCCCGCTGAAGCTGGAGCCGCCGCTGGCCCAGCAGATCTACGCGGTGCTGGACACGGCCATGCAGAAGGTGCTGACCGACCAGAACGCCGACATCAGCAAGCTGCTGGCCGACGCCGAGAAGCAGGTCAACCAGATCCTGTCGACCGTCAAGTGACGCGGTAGGGTCCCGGGCCGCGGGGGCGCCGGTGGCGAACGAGCCACCGGCGCCGGCCCGGGACCTGCCTCCCAGGTTCAGCACAGCAGGGAAGGAAGCACGACGATGACGGTGATCGCGCCGCAGAACTCGGCAGCGGTGACACGGGGTACGGGGCGCGCCGGTGCGCCCGAGGGGCCGCGTTCGGCCCGCACGGCGCGGCTGCGCCGCAGGATCGGCGACAACCTCCAGGCGTACGCGTTCCTCGCGGCCGGCCTGCTCTGCTTCGCCCTGTTCTCCTGGTATCCGCTGGTCAAGGGCATCATCCTCAGCTTCCAGCAGGACAACTTCGTCACCGACCCGATCTGGGTCGGCATGGACAACTACACGGCCGTGCTCGACGACCCGCTGTTCGCCACCGCGTGGCTGAACACGCTGGAGTTCACCGGCCTGGCGCTGCTGTTCGGGTTCGCGGTGCCGTTCGTGCTGGCGCTGGTCATCAACGAGTTCCGGCACGCCAAGGGCTTCTTCCGGTTCGCGGTGTACCTGCCGGTGATGTTGCCGCCGATCGTCAGCGTGCTGCTCTGGCAGTACTTCTACGACCCCGGCAACGGCCTGTTCAACGCGATCCTGACCGGGGTCGGCCTGCCCGGCTCGGACTGGACCCAGTCGCCGAAGATGGCGATGATCTCGCTGGTGCTGGTCTCGACCTGGGCCAACATGGGCGGCGCGACCATCATGTACCTGGCCGGCCTGGCCGGCATCCCGGGCGAACTGTACGAGGCCGCCGAGCTCGACGGCGCGACCGTGTGGCAGCGCGTCCGACACGTGACCATCCCGCAGATGCGCTTCATCATGCTGGTCCTGCTGCTGCTGCAGATCGTCGCCACGATGCAGGTCTTCATCGAGCCGTACCAGCTCACCGGCACCACCAACCCCGAGACGATCACGGTGATGGTGCTGATCTACCGGTACGCGTTCACCATCAACAACGACTTCGGCATGGCCGCCGCGATGAGCGTGCTGCTGTTCATCGTGCTCGGCGCGTTCTCGGCCCTCTACCTGCGGCTCACCCGCAAGGCCGACTGAGAGGATCCCCGATGAGTTCCCTGACGCGATCCCTGATCTCCGACGCCGACCTGCGCCGCGGCCGCGGCCGTCTCGTGTACCGCCTGGTGCTGGGCACGATGGCGGTGCTCTTCCTGCTGATCTTCATCTTCCCGCTGTACTGGATGCTCACCGGCGCGATGAAGACGCCGATCGAACTGGCGCAGCCGTCGCCGACGCTGTGGCCGACCGAGTGGCACCCCGAGACCTATCTCGACGCGTGGAACCGGCTGGAGATCGGCCGTTACCTGCTCAACACCGCGGGCTACGCGCTCGGCGGCTGGTTGTTCCAGCTGATCGTGGACGTCGCCGCGGCGTACGCCCTGTCGAAGTTGCGGCCGGTGCTGGGCAACGTGGTGCTGGGCGGCATGCTGGCCAGCCTGATGCTGCCGGCCGCGGCGCTGCTGGTTCCCGCCTACCTGACCGTGGCCGAGGTGCCGATCTTCGGGTTCAACCTGCTCAACACGCCATGGGCGCTGTGGCTGCCGGGCGCGGCGAACGCGTTCAACATCTACGTGCTCAAGCGCTTCTTCGACCAGATCCCCAACGACCTGCTGGACTCGGCGGGCATCGACGGCGCGGGGCGGCTGCGGCTGCTGTGGCACATCATCCTGCCGCTGTCGCGCCCCGTGCTGGCCGTGGTCTCCATCTTCGCGATCATCGGATCGTGGAAGGACTTCCTCTGGCCGCTGCTGGTGCTGCAGGAGGCCGAGGGGCAGACCATCAGCGTCGCGCTGAGCCGGCTGGCCAGCACCGGCCGGGTCACCAACAACGAGATGTTCGCGGGCCTCGCGATCGCGAGCATACCCATGGTGATCATCTTCATGGTCTTCCAACGCAGCATCCTCAACGGGCTGTCCGCCGGAGCCATCAAGGGCTGACCCGGCACACCTGAGACTTCCGGCCGCCCGAGCCGGAAAGAGATCCGCTCACGCACCGCCGCCCGGTTCCCATGCCCGGGGGCCGGTCGGTGCTGCTCCGCCACGGGGGACACACCGACGCAAGTGAAGGGAGTACGCAATGACGCTGCACCATCGCACCGCTTCCCGCATCCCCGCTCGCACCCTGCTGGCCGCTCTCGCCGCGGCCGTGCTCACCCTCGGCGCAGGCCTGCTCACGGCCCTGCCCGCGGCCGCCGCCACCACGACGTACCAGGCCGAGTCGGCCGCCCGGTCCGGCGGGACCGTCGTCGCCACCGACCACACCGGGTACACCGGTTCCGGGTTCGTCGGCGGCTACACCGACGGCAACAAGGGCAACGCCAACCTGACGTTCACGGTGAACGTGTCCGGCACGGCCAACCGCACGCTGGCCCTGCGCTACGCCAACGGCACCACGGCGACCAAGACCCTGTCGCTGTACGTCAACGGCACGAAGGTCAAGCAGATCGTCCTCAACGCCACCGCCAACTGGGACGCCTGGGGCACCCAGGTGGAGACGGTTTCGCTGGCCAACGGCAACAGCACGGTGTCGTACAAGTTCGACAGCGCCGACTCGGGCAACGTCAACCTGGACAGCCTGACCGTCGCCGACATCGCCGCCCCGCCCGCGGGCCAGTACGAGGCCGAGTCGGCGTCGCTGTCCGGCGGCGCGACGGTCGCCACCGACCACCCGGGCTACACGGGCTCCGGGTTCGTCGGCGGCTACACCGACGGCAACAAGGGCAACGCGAACACGTCGTTCACCGTGAACGTCGCGAGCGCGGGCACCGCCACGGTGACCGTGCGCTACGCCAACGGCACCGGCGCGAACATGACGCTGTCGCTGTACGTCAACGGCGGCAAGCTGCGCCAGATCACCCTGCCGGCCACCGCGAACTGGGACACCTGGGGCACGATCGCCGAGTCGGTCTCCCTGAACGCCGGGAACAACACGGTCGCGCTGAAGTTCGACAGCACCGACTCCGGCAACATCAACCTGGACAACATCACCGTGTCCGGGACGACGCCGCCGAGCCCGACGCCGACCCCGAGCACCAGCCCGACGCCGCCGCCGACCGGGGTGTCGTACGAGCTGGAGACCGGCTTCATCTCCGGTGGCACCTCGACCGCGACCGGCACCGGCGGCTACACCGGCACCGGCTACGTCACCGGCCTGACCACGGCCGGGGCCCGCGTCATCCGGACCGTCAACGCCATCACGGCGGGGGTGACCACGGTGACGCTGCGCTACACGAACACCAACGGCGCCGCCCGCACCGTGTCGGTGTACGTCAACGACCTCAAGACCGGCCAGCTGTCGCTGCCCGCCGGGTCCGGCTGGCTCACCGCCGCACAGAGCCTCACCCTGCGCGCCGGGCTGAACATCATCGCCTACCAGTACGACTCGGGCGACTCCGGCAACGTGCTGCTGGACAACGTCACCGTCGGCAGCGGCACCGCTCTGGCCACCCGTGGTGCGACGCTGCCGTACACCGTGTATGAGGCGGAGTCGGGCAGCACCAACGCCTCGCTGATCGGGCCGAACCGGGCCTACCTGTCCGAGCCGTCGGAGGCGTCCGGTCGCCGCGCCGTGAAGCTGTCGTCGACCGGGCAGTACGTGCAGGTCACGCTCACCAAGCCGGCCAACGCGTTCGTGATCCGCTACTCGGTCCCGGACAACGCGGCGGGCACCGGCAACACCAACCCGCTGGCGCTGTACGCGGGCGGCACGAAGATCCAGGACGTCACCCTCAGCTCGGTCTACAGCTGGGTGTACGGGGCCTACCCGTACAACAACAACCCGGCCGGTGGCGAGCCGCACCGCTTCTTCGACGACGTGCGGGTGCTGCTCGGCACCACGTACCCGGCGGGCACGGTCATCAAGCTGCAGAAGGACGCCTCGTCGAGCGCGTCGTACTACACGATCGACCTGATCGAGGCTGAGGTCGCCCCGGCGGCCCTGTCCGCCCCGGCGGACTACCTCACCGTGACCTCGTACGGGGCCGTCGCCAACGACGCCGGTGACGACACCAACGCGTTCAACAGCGCCATCTCGGCGGCGCAGAGCCAGGGCAAGGGCCTGTGGGTGCCGGCCGGCACGTTCGTCACGAACGCCCGGCTCAACATCCAGAACGTCAGCCTTCGCGGCGCGGGTGTGTGGCACACCGTCATCAAGGGCACCAACGGCAAGGGCGGCTTCTTCGCCACCGGCTCCAACGTGCGGCTGGCCGACTTCACCCTGGCCGGGGACGTGCGCTACCGCGACGACAGCGCGTTCGACGCCGGCATCGAGGGCAACTTCGGCACCGGCTCGCTGGTCAGCAACGTCTGGATCGAGCACACCAAGGTCGGCATGTGGCCGACCACCGGCACCAACGGCCTGTACGTCGTCGGCACCCGGATGCGCGACATCTTCGCCGACGGCGTGAACGTCAACGGCGGCGCGACCAACGTGCGCGTCGACCAGAGCACCCTGCGCAACACCGGCGACGACGCGCTGGCCATGTGGTCCAACTCGGCTCCGGTCACCAACAGCGCGTTCACCTTCAACACGGTGGCCCTGCCGATGCTGGCCAACGGCGCGGCGATCTACGGCGGCAACGGCAACCGCATTGAGGACAACCTGATCAGCGACTCGGTGTACGCGGGGTCCGGCATCGCCATCAGCACCTGGCACGGGGCGCTGCCGTTCAGCAACACGACCACGGTGGCTCGCAACACGCTGACCCGCACGTCCAGCTTCGAGCGCAACTGGAACTCGTCACTGGGCGGCCTGTGGATTTACGCGGAGGCCACCGACATCACGGCTCCGGTGCTGGTCAAGGACGTCGACATCATCGACTCCACGTACCAGGGCATCCTGCTCAGCTTCCAGCGCAACATCACCAACCTCACGCTCGACCACGTCACCGTCAACGGCGCCGGGACGTACGGGATCGAGCTCAACGCCGCGGGCAGCGCGTACGTCACGTACGTCACCGTCTCCGGCGCCGCGAGCGGCGGGTTGATCAACCACCTGGGTTACACGCTCAACCGCGGCCCCGGCAACAGCGGCTTCTGACCGATCCACTGAACTGAAGGCAGGTACCCGTGTTCCACAACGACGCCCGCGACTGGTGGCGGCACGCCGTCATCTACCAGGTCTACCCGCGCTCCTTCGCCGACGCGAACGGCGACGGCGTCGGCGACCTGGCGGGAATCCGCGCGAAGCTCGGGTACCTGCACTCCCTCGGCATCAACGCGATCTGGTTCAGCCCCTGGTACCCGTCGCCGATGGCGGACGCCGGCTACGACGTGGCCGACTACCGCGACATCGACCCGTCCTTCGGCACGCTCGCCGAGGCCGAGGCGCTGATCACCGAGGCGCACCGGCTCGACATCCGCATCATCGTCGACATCGTGCCCAACCACTGCTCCGCCGCCCACGCCTGGTTCCAGCGGGCGCTCGCTGAAGGGCCCGGCTCGCCCGCCCGGGATCTGTTCTGGTTCCGGGCCGGGCGGGGCGAGCACGGTGAGCTGCCGCCCAACGACTGGAACTCCGTCTTCAACGGCCCGGCCTGGACCAGGGTCGCCGACGGCGAGTGGTACCTGCACCTGTTCGCCCCCGAGCAGCCCGACCTGAACTGGGAGAACCCGCTGGTCCGCGACGAGTTCGAGGACATCCTGCGGTTCTGGTTCGACCGGGGTGTGGACGGCATCCGGATCGACTCGGCGGCGATGTGCGTCAAGGACCCCGAGCTGGCCGACTTCGACCCGGCCGCGCCGCCGACCCCGCACCCGTTCGTCGACCGCGACGAGATCCACGACATCTACCGTTCGTGGCGGACGGTCGCGGACTCGTACGAGACCCCGCGGGCCCTGATCGGCGAGGTGTGGCTCGCCGACATCGACCGGTTCGCCCAGTACCTGCGCGCCGACGAGATGCACGCCGCGTTCAACTTCGACTTCCTCGGCTGCCCGTGGGACGCCAAGGCGCTGCGCCACTGCGTCGACGCCACGCTGGCCTCGCACGCCGGGGTCGGCGCGCCCAGCACCTGGGTGCTGTGCAACCACGACGTGACCCGCACCGTCACCCGCTACGGCCGGGCCGAGACCGGCTTCGAGCACGGCCTGCGCCAGGCCCGCCACCTCACGCCCACCGACGAGGCGCTCGGCCTGCGCCGGGCGCGCGCGGCGGCGCTGCTGACGCTGGCCCTGCCCGGTTCGGTGTACGTGTACCAGGGCGAGGAACTGGGCCTGCCCGACGTCGAGCGGCTGCCCGACGACACCCGCCAGGACCCGATCCACCACCGTTCCGGCGGCACCGACCCGGGCCGCGACGGCTGCCGGGTGCCGCTGCCCTGGTCGTCGTCGGGTTCCTCGCATGGGTTCAGCCCGTCGGGCGCGGCTCCGGCCTGGCTGCCGCAGCCGGATTGGACCAACCTGACCGTGGAGGCGCAGCAGGCCGATCCCGGCTCGATGCTGCGGCTCTACCAGGCGGCGCTGGCCGTGCGGGGTGCCGAGGCTGGGCTCGGCGACGGTCCGATGACCTGGCTGGACACCCCGGAGCAGGTCGTCGCCTTCACCCGGCCCGGCGGCTTCACCTGCGTGGTGAACCTGTGCAGCGAGCCGGTCGACCTGCCCGAGCACTCGGCGGTCCTGCTGACCAGCACCGAGCTCGACGGCGGACGGCTGCCCGCAGACGCCGCCGCCTGGCTGCGCACCGTGTGAGAGCCACCCGCGGCGGTGGTTGAGCGGACCACCGCCGCGGGTCTTCATGACCGAAGAATGTAGGTTCGTGCTTGATTTCGATTGAGGCCATGGACAAGGCTCGAAGCGGTTGAAGCAGGCCGGGGAACATGGCGGATCTCCTAAGCCTCTGTCCTGCTGTTTCAGGCGATTGGACTCGCCCTCCCACTGCGGAAAACACGGCGTTCGTGGGTGTTGAGGCCCGCAAGCGGCAGTTCTCAGGCGTTGCCCGCGGCGTCGTTTCGCCAATGGGCGAGGTTGTTGCGGGTTGCCAGGGTGTGGGGGTGGTCGGGGCCGAGAAGCTGCAGCCGGTCGGCCAACAGCTCCTCGAATGCGGTGACTGCGCCGTCCGCGTCACCTGCCTTGCCGCGCCAGTGGGCGAGGTTGTTGCGGGTGGTCAGGGTGTGGGGGTGGTCGGGGCCGAGGAGCCGTAGCCGGTCGGCCAACACCTGCTCGAATGCGGTGACTGCGCCGTCCGCGTCACCTGCCTGCCCACGCCAGTCGGCGAGGTTGCTGCGGGTGGTCAGGGTGTCGGGGTGATTGGGGCCGAGGACCCGCAGCCGGTCGGCCAACAGCTCCTCGAATGCGGTGACTGCGCCGGCCGGGTCGCCCGCCTGCCCACGCCAGAGGGCGAGATTGTTGCGGGTGTTCAGGGTCTGGGGGTGGTCGGGGCCGAGGACCCGCAGCCGGTCGGCCAACACCTGTTCGAATGCGGTGACTGCGCCGTCCGCGTCACCTGCCTGCCCACGCCAGTGGGCGAGGTTGTTGCGCGTTGTCAGGGTGTGGGGGTGGTCGGGGCCGAGGAGTCGCAGGAAGTCGGCCAGCTGCTGTTCGAATGCGGTGACTGCTCCGGCCGGGTCACCCGCCTGCCCACGCCAATAGGCGAGGTTGTTGCGCGTGGTCAAGGTGTCGGGGTGGTCGGGGCCGAGGATCCGCAGGTCGTCGACCAACACCTGTTCGAACGCGGTGACTGCTCCGCCTGCGTCACCTGCGTGCCCACGCCAGCGGGCGACGTTGTGGCGTGTGTTCAGGGTGTGCGGGTGAGCGGGACCCAGGACCCGCAGCCGGTCGGCCAGCAACTGCTCGAATGCGGTGACCGCCCCACCCGCGTCACCGGCCTGCCCAATCCAGTCTGCGAGGTCGTTACGGGTGGTCAGGGTGTCGGGGTGGTCGGGGCCGAGGCGCTGGTGCGCGGTCTGGTGCAGGCGCTGGTAGTAGTCGGCGGCTGCGGTGACCTGGCCGGCTTCGCCGAGGCTGGTGCCGGCGGTGAACAGCGCGGCGTGCACGCCGCTGTCGGGCGTCCATAGCGGGTCGGGGTTGGTGTGGTGCAGGTGTTCGGTGTTGGCGCGTAAGGCCTGGCCGAGGTCGGCGTCGGTCTCTATGTCGGGCCAGACGGACTGTAGTGCGTCGGCGGCGGCGAGGGTGGCGCTGTCACGTGTGCCAGGTGGGGTCTGATCGTGCGTGGCACGTTGGATGAGGGCATGTACGCGCAGGCTGCGGGCTGGGTTGCCGGGGTCGTGCGTGGCCAGGCTAAGGAGGTGCAGGTTACGCACCGCGTCGCGCACGTCGTCCGCGGTGACCTGCACGCCGGCCGCGGCGGACAGCCAGACCAACACCGGCTGGGCTGTGAGCATGAGCGCGGGAACGCCGTTCGGGTCCAGCAGACTCGCCAACCGCAACAGTGGCCTGGCCAGGCCGGCCGGGCGCAGGGTGTCGGCGTGTTCGATCGACAGCGACCATGTCGCTGCGACGGTCGCCCGGTGCTCGTCGGGCAGCGACTCGGGCTCGGGCAGGAAGTGTTCGAGACCGCGGCGGCGGTCGGCAAGCCGCCGGCGATAGGCGCCGCAGCTCATGTCCCGGTCGATCATGTATGCCGCTGCCTGGGCCAGGGCCAGGGGCAAGTGTCCCAGGTCGTCGCCCAGCCCGGCGATGTCGTCGGCCAGCGACGGATGATTTTTCAGTTTCGCGGCGAGGTATTCGTGGGCCTGCGTGGGGGTGAACAGGCCTACCTGAACCAGAACCCGGTTGTCGCGCCGTAGAGCGGAGTCGCTGCGGCGCGTGGTGACTACCACCGACCCGGTTCCGGTCGCCGGTGGCCACAATCCGGTCAGGTCCGCCGGCCGAGTCAGGTCGTCCAGGACCACTGCCCATCGTTTGCCGCTGTCGGCCAGCCAACGCAGCAGCCATTGCGCGGCAGGCTCGCTGTCCAGCCGAGGGTCGGCACCGCATGCGGTGGCGGCCTGCGCGTAGGCTGCCGCGATCGATTGCCGCGACCCGGCATCGACCCACAGCAACAGGTCGACACTTCGGCGCTGCCACAGTGTCGTTGCCCAGCCTGCGGCCAGTTGGGTCTTGCCGACGCCGCCCATCCCCGACAGCACCTGCGTGAGCACTACCGCCTGTCCGTCACACCCGGGCAGCAGTGCTTGCTCATCGGGCCGGAGTTGCCAGCAGTCGGCCAGCGGCGGCACCCGTCCCACGCCGATCGGCCAGGCCGGCTCAGGCCGGTCGCCGAAGATATTCACCTGCGTGCCGTTGTCACCGATGTGCAGGCCTCTGGCGCGTGGCGCGGTGACGTCGTATCGGGAGGAGGTGTCGTCGATCATGGGCCAGGCCGCATTCAGTTGTAGGTGTTGTACTGGGTGTTTTGGTCGCCGATCATCAGGCCCTTGGCGTCAGGCGCGTTGATGCTGTACTTCGTCCTGGTCGCGTGGAGCAGGTCCAGGAGCTTCTGGGCGGCCTGCTGGGTCGGATCGTCGACACCAGCGGCAGCCAGCTGCGCGGCGAGTGCGGTCTGGCTGTCGGCGGTGGTGCCGTCGGCCCGCTCGACCAAGGCGAGGTTCTGTTCGTCGTCGGTGCCGTTGCGGCGCAGCAGGTTGGCCACCAGGCCTTTGAGCATGTCGTAGGCGTCAGCGATCAGCTTTGTCGCCGTGCCGGCCAGCCCCGCCTTCGCGCCCTCTTCCAAGGCCGTGACCACCAGCGTTACCGGATCCATGGCTACCCCCAGTGTTCGTCCGTCTGCGACCGTGCCTCCACACTAGAGCCCACGGCGATACGAATATGTCGATCAAAGGGGTTGCGGGTGTGCCCGACCGGCCCGACTTCTACATCTGGGCCAGCGGCGCTCAGGGCACGCAAGGCGGCAAGGAAACTGGCCGGACTGATCTGGCTTTGCCCCTTGCTTTACGGCCTCGCAACCGTTGCTTGAACACTGGAGGCTGCTCTGTGTTCCAGCAACGGTTGCATGCGGGCATTCTTCGTTATGTCCAGATCGGCGAGGACAGACAAATCGACCACCGCACTTGTACCCGTGTGAACCCAGGCGTTATTGAAAGATATCAACAATGAGGGACGTCAATCTAGCTGGTTCGAGCCCGAAGATCCAGCAGGGTAGTCGTTGTGCCCCGCCGCCTGTTCGTGACGCTTGAGCCATGCGGTTTCTTGCAAGTGGCTTGCACGGGAGTGTTCTACACTTGCGCGATGGCGCGGAGGCTGGCCGAGGTGGCCCAACATGTCGGAGTCAGCGAAGCCACCGTGTCGCGGGTGCTGAACAACAAGCCGGGGATCTCCGAGGCCACTCGGGCGGCGGTGCTGTCGGCGCTCGACGTGCTCGGGTACGAGCGGCCGACCAAGCTGCGCGGCGAACGGGCCCGGCTGGTCGGCATCGTGCTGCCGGAGATGCAGAACCCGATCTTCCCCGGGTTTGCCGAGGTCATGGCGGGGGCGCTGGCGAAGAAGGGGTTCACGCCGGTGCTGTGCGCGCGGACCGTCGACGGGGTCGCCGAGTCGGAGTACATCACCATCCTGCTGGAGCAGAACGTCTCCGGCGTGATCTTCGCGAGCGGGCTCTACCAGCAGACCCGGGCGGCGCACGAGCATTACGTGCTGCTGCGCGAGCGCGGGCTGCCGACGGTGCTGATCAACGCGAGCGCGGACGGGCTGGCGTTCCCGCGGGTGTGCACGGACGAGGAGCACGCGGTCGAGCAGGCGTACGCCCACCTGACGGCGCTCGGCCACGAACGGATCGGGCTGGTGCTCGGCCCGCCGGACCACGTGCCGTCGGCCCGCAAGCTGGCCGCCTACCGGGCCGCCCGCAAGGGCGCGGCCGAGCTGGTCGCGCACGGCGCGCTCACCATGGAGGAGGGCCACGCCGCCGCCGCGCGCCTGGTCGCCGACGGCGCGACGGGTCTGATCTGCGCCAGTGACGTGCTGGCCATCGGGGCGATGCGGGCCGTCCGCCGGTCCGGCAGGCAGGTGCCCGCCGACGTGTCCGTGGTCGGTTTCGACGACTCGGGGCTGATGGCGTTCACCGATCCGCCGCTGACCACGGTGCGCCAGCCGATCGTCGCCATGGGGCAGGCGGCGGTGGCGCTGCTGCTCAGCCAGATCGAGGCCGAGCAGGTGCCCGACGACGAGCTGCTGTTCGAACCCGAGCTGGTGGTACGCGCCTCGACCGGCCCGGCCCCGGCCGTCTGACGCCCCCTGCGGGCGGCCGGCCGCCTCTACGATCCGCGCATGCGCGAAACGACTGAGACGTATGAGCTGTGCGCCTCCCTGCTCGACCTCGGTGCGAACGGCGGGCAGCCGCGCGAGTGGCTGACCGACGAGCATCCGGGCGTACGCGGGTGCGCCGCGCTGGCTCCGGCGCTGGCTGACGACCCGCAAGCGGTGAAGGTCCTGACGAGGCTGTGCGTCGCGCCGCGGGCGTTCGACCGATCACTCGGCTACGGGCTCGATCCGGCGTCGCCCGCGCTGCCGTACTTCGCCGGGCCGCCCCGCTGGACCCTCATCGCGGCGGCGTGTGCGCGGGTGTCCGACCTCCGTGACCTCGATCAGGGCGCCCGGATGGCGCTGCCGCGGGCTTTCCGGACCGCGCTCTGCCCCGATTTCGAGCCGTACCTGCGCGCGGTCTTCCCGCAGGGCTGGCCTACGGCTTCTGTCGATGCGACGACGACGCAGCGCACGATCGCTTGCCATGTCGCCGAGCGCGACGAGTTGTGGCAGGCGGAAGGCGAGACCCGCACCCGGGTGCTTCGCGCACTGGAACTGCCGGTGGAACGTGCCGCCTGGCTTGAACTGGTGAAGGGACCGCGGCGTTCCGTGGCCGAATACAGCGCCGCCGACATCGTCGTCCTGGAGGGGAAAATGGCGATTCGCTGCAGGCCGACCATCTACGTGGGCGTCGACCGGACCCATCCTGAGATGCCCCGCCGGCTCTTCGAAAACCTGCTGGACGCCCACGCGGAGGCGGTGGCGGAAGGCAGGATCGACGGCTATCACCTCACGATCGATTCGGACGCCTGTGCCGTGCTCACGGTCGACGGCGTGGCGCTGTCCGTCGATCGCGGACCGGGGACCTGGTCGCCGGAGTTCACCAACATGTTCACGTCGTGCCACTGGTGCCGCTACGAGGAGGCGGAGCAACTGTGCAGGATGTCGGCGTTCTGTTCCACGGTATCGGCCGAGACCTGGTACGACGGCCGGCGTTACGCGCAGGACTTCGCCGACATGGCGGCGATCGGCCCGGTCCGGCCCACCGGGCCTGCGGAGGGCAAGGGCTACCGGGCTGTGCTGGAGCTGGACACCGAGTGGCTGCCGCCCGGCACCGCCGTGCCGCGTGGGCTGGACAGCCGTCCGCACGTGACCGACCTGCGCCCGCCGACCTGAGCAAACCCGCTGGCCGGGCCGCCTTGCCAGCCGGTAACGTGCGCCGCTGCGAGAGGAGCGCGTGATGACCGAGACGTTGACGCTGTGGCGGCCCACCGGCCCGAAGGAGCTGGCCCTGGTGGAGGAGTCCGGCTGGCGGGCCTGGCCGCCGCGCCTGCCCGACCAGCCGATCTTCTATCCGGTGCTCAACGAGCAGTACGCCATCATGATCGCCCGGGACTGGAACGTGCCCGCGAGCGGCTCCGGCTACGTCACCCGGTTCGCCGTGGACCGGCAGTTCGCGCAGCGTTACCCGGTGCAGCAGGTCGGCGGGCGGGACATCCTGGAGCTGTGGGTGCCGGCCGAGGAGCTGGCCGAGTTCAACCGGCACCTCGTCGGCCTGATCGAGGTCGTACACGAGTTCCACGGCTGAGCCGGGCGTCGGCCTCAGGGGCAGCGGGTCTTCAGGAGCTGCGACTTCTGTTCGAGCGCCGTGGTGTACTTCTCGATCGCCTGCTGGGCCGCCGCCGGGTCGCTGCCCGAACGCAGGGCCTGCTGGAGCGTGGTGACCTCGGTCCGGACCGATCCGGCGATGACCTTCAGGTCCTCGCCGGCGGTCTGGGCGAGGGCCTCGTCGAGGATGGTCAGCGGCATGTCGAGCGTCGCCGCGGCCTCGTCCAGCCCTGCGCGCGGCGTCTTCACGCCCTGCTCGGCCTGGGTGACGGCGACCGCGACCCCGGCCGTGCGCATCGACACGATCAGCATCGCGGTCTTGACCGTGGCGCAGTCGTCGACGGATTCGGCGGCGGTGCCGGGGGTGGCCAGCGCCGCGGCACCCGCCGAGGCGCCGGCGGCGGCCGGTGCGGGCGAGCCGCTCTCCGCGCAGGCGGTGAGGGGGACGGTGGCCAGGAGCAGCGCGGCGAGCAGGCGGCGGGGAGGGGTCACCGCGGGAGATTAGCAACGGCGGCCGCCGCGCACTGTCCCCGCCGGACCTCAGCCGGCGGAACGTCCGGCGAGGACCTCCGTCTGGTACGAGGCGAGCAGCCGGTTCTCCTCGGCGTGGCGGGGGTAGTACCGGGCGACCAGGGCCATGCCGAGCCCGATCGCGACGATCGCGGCGGTGTACGCCCAGCGGTCGCCGGCCAGGAACGCGTTGCGGGCGCCCTCGATGATCTCGGCGGCGTGGCGCGGGTAGCGCTGCGCGGTGTCGGCGGCGCTCGCGAACGACTTCTGCAACTCGGACACGACCGCCTGGGCGATCTGCGGTGACTGCGGCAGCTCGCGTACCTGTGTGGAGATCGAGCGGACGTACCCGGCGGTGAGCAGCGCCCCGAGCAGCGACTGCATGATCGCCCCGCCGAGGTCGCGCTGCAGGTCGGCGGTGCCCGAGGCCATGCCGACGCGCCGGACCGGCACCGAGCCGGTCAGCGAGCGCGACGCCGGGGTGCCGGCCAGCCCGATCCCGACCCCGATCAGCGCGTACGACAGCCCGACCCGCCAGTAGGCGACGTCCTCGTGCCAGAGCAGCAGCATGGCGAGGAACGCCAGCAGGCAGAACAGGTAGCCGAGCAGCAGCGTGAACCGCGAGCCGCGGCGCTCCACCAGCTTCGCCGAGTACGGCGCGACCAGCGTCATCATCAGCGGCGACGGCAGGATGGCCGCGCCGCCCTGCAGGGCCGTGTAGCCGAGCACGTTCTGCATGAACTGCTGCCCGATGAACAGCGCGCCCATCAGTGAGCCGAACACGATGACCCCGGCGACCGCCGCCACCCAGAACGTGCGGCGGGACGCGATCGTCAGGTCGTACAGCGGATTCTTCGCTCTGCGCTGGCGCAGCACGAACGCGATCGTCGCCGCGAGCGCGACCACGGCCAGCCCGGCGGCGGCCGCGCCGGACCCGGGGGAGGGCGCGAAGTTGACGGCCAGCACCAGCGCCGCGACCAGCACCACGGACAGCACTCCGCCCAGGTGGTCGACGGGTTCGGTGGACTCGTTGACGTGCGCCGGGACGCAGCGGACCGCCAGGATCAGCGCGACGAGCGCGAGCGGCAGGGTGAGCAGGAAGACCGAGCCCCACCACCACCGTTGCAGCGCGGCTCCGGCCAGCAGCGGGCCCATCGCCGAGATCGCGCCGCCGATGCCCGACCACAGCGCGATGGCGCGGATGCGGGGCGCGCCGCGCCACAGGGCGGCGATCAGGGCCAGCGTGGTCGGATAGGCCATGCCGGCGGCGAGGCCGCCGAGCACACGGGCGCACACCAGCGTCACGTCCGAGCCGGCGTGCGCGGCCAGCAGGCAGGCGGGCACGGACAGGCTGACGCCGAGGATCAGCAGCAGCTTGCGGCCGTACCGGTCGCCGAACGCGCCCAGGTAGAGCACCGAGGCGGCCAGGCCGAGCGAGTAGCCGACGGCCACCAGGTTGAGCATGGTCTGCGACGAGTCGAAGGCGCGCCCGATCGCGGGCAGCGCCACATTGGCCACGCTCAGGTTCAGGTTGGCCACCGCGGCGACCAGGATCAGCGCACCCAGCACCAGGGCCGGGCGCGGGGGAGCCGCGTCGGGCACCGCCCCGCTCGGCGTCATCGCTGGCCTCTCGTGCTGTATTCACCCGGCAGGTGACCAGGGCGTATCTCCACGTTATGCGGCGGCGCCGCGAGTGTACGCGGATTGCCCGGACCGGACTCGGCGGCCGCTCGAGGTAAACGGGCAGCGGGCGGTGGGGGCGGTGTCGTACTGTGCCGACCGTCCGATGGTGACGGGGAGGCCGCGATGCGGTGGTGGGCCAGGGGTCTGTCCGGTGTGGTGAGCGCGGCGCTGCTGCTGTCGCTGCCGGGGCCGACCGGGAGCGGGCCGTTCCGGGTGAGCACGGAGCTGCCGCCGCTCGACGCGGGCCAGCGATACGAGGTCGTCGCGGACGGCTACGCGCTGCGCCGCAGCTACGCCACCGAGCAGCCGGACGACACCCTCGCGGTGTTCGACCTGAACGACGGCCGACAGCTGTGGTCGGCGGATCCGGGCGTCGGCGCGGTGACCGCGCATGTCGCGGCGGACGGGGTGCTGGTGGTGCTCGGCAGCCGACGCGACCCCGACATGGTCAATCTCTCGTACAGCCAGACCGTTGGCCTGGACCTGCGCACGGGCCGTGAGCTGTGGCGGCGTCCGCACAGCTTCGTGGGGCGGGTGGCCGGCTCGGTGGTTCCGATTCGCTGCAACGGCTGCCGGGAGGACTCGGTCGGGGTCGACCTGCACACCGGAGCGCAGGTGTGGCGGGCCCCGTGGCACGGCCTGGCCCCCGTCGTGCGGCGCGATGAGGCGCTTCTCCTGGACGACAAAGGCACGCTGCGCTCACTCGACCTGCGCACCGGGCGGCTGACGGCGCTCGGCACACTGCCGGCCGGTTCGTGGATCGTCGACGCGACCGAGCGGCACCTGCTGGTGAAACCCGAGGCGAAGTATCCGGAGGGCAGCGGCATCGCCCTGCCGACCACCGTCACGGTGTACGACCGCGCCACGCTCGCCAAGGGCCAGACCTTTCCGATGCCGAAGCCGGGCATGGTGCCGTGGGAGTTGTCGCTGTGCGGCGAGGACACCGTGTGCGCCCGGCCCGACTTCCACGACACCCAGCTGTACGACCTCGACAGCGGCAAGCTCCTCAGCGACCTGCCGAACTTCGCGCTGGGCGGGTCGGTGGACTCCCCGAGCCGCGGCACCGTCGTGGCCGGATTCCCGAACCCGGGTCGCCGGGGCGTGGACCGTCCCCACAGCCAGGTGCTCGACCGGCGTACCGGAGCGGTGCTCGCCGACCTGGTCGGCTGGTCGCCGGTGCTCAACGACGGGGACCGGCTCTGGGTCGTCGAGCTGGGGCTCGGGCAGCCGGGACGGCTGGGCCGGGTCGATCTCGACGCTGCGGCGTTGCGCGTGACACCGGTCGCGCGGTTCGGCACCGGTCATGACGACTGCGAGCTGCGCCACGGCTGGCTGCTGTGCACCGGCCGCGACGTGGCGACCGCGATGCGGTTGCGGGTGCCTGCCGAGACCGGCGCCGGACCGGAGGGCCACTGGTCCTGACCGGTGCGTGCCGACTCTGCGGCGCGCCGCGCGGCCCTGAACGCGATGGCCCGCTCGGGGCCGTGCGGGTAATGTCACCTGCCGTGGAAATGGATCTTGCGCACCGGCTGCTGGCGGTGCCGGGCGTGGTTGCGGTGGTGCTGGGTGGCAGCCGGGCCCGCGGTGAGCACCGGCCCGACAGCGACACCGACCTCGGGCTGTACTACCGCGGCCCGCTCGACGTGGACGCGCTGCGGGCGCTGGCCGCCGAGGTGGCGACCGCGCACGACGTGTACCGGCCGGGTGACTGGGGGCCGTGGGTCGACGGCGGCGGCTGGCTCACCGTGGACGGCCAGGCCGTCGACTGGATCTACCGAGACCTCGACCGGGTACGGGCGGTGTGGGACGACTGCCGCGAGGGCCGGTACACCGTCGAGCGGCAGGTCGGGCACCCGCTCGGGTTCTACAGCCACGCCTATGCGGGAGAGGTCGCGCTGTGCCGGGTGCTGGCCGATCCGGCCGGGGAGCTGGCCGAGCTGCGGGAGCGGACGCTCGACTACCCGGCGGCGCTCGGGGATGCGCTGGTCGCGGGGCTGTGGGAGGCGGAGTTCTCCATCGCGGGCGCGCGCAAGGTGCCACAGGACCGGGTGTACGTCGCGGGCTGCCTGTTCCGCGCGGTCGGTGTGATGGCGCAGGCGCTGCACGGGCGGGCCGGCCGCTGGACGGTCAACGAGAAGGGCATCGTGGCCTCCGCGGCCCGGCTGCCGATCGCGCCGACCGGGTTCGCGGAACTCGCCGAGGCGGCGGTCACCGATGTGGACGCCGCCATGGCGCTACTGGCAGAGGTCCGGTCCGCGGTCGGTTAAGTGATTGCCGGGGTGGACGCGGTGGGACATGATCGGCGGCACGATGAGGTTCGTCCTACACGAGAACACGCGGCGCGGATACGCCGCCGAGAGCCTGGCGGGTCTGTCCGTCGGGGACGCGCTGGGAGCGCAGTACTTCATGGTCGGCCGCAGGGTCGCCGACCTCGTGGCGGGCGTCGTCCCGCCGCCGGTCTGGGAATGGACCGACGACACCGAGATGGCCTGCTCCATCACCTGGATGCTGAACGAGGCGGGCGGGATCGACCCGGACCGGCTCGTCGAGGCGTTCGCGCAGCGCTGCGAACCCCACCGGGGGTACGGCGTGGGCGCGTTCATCATCCTGCGGCGGGTGCGCGGTGGCGCGCCCTGGCAGCAGGCCGCCACCGAGGCGTTCGAGGGGCAGGGCTCGTGCGGCAACGGGGCCGCGATGCGGGTCGCGCCGCTGGGCGCGTACTTCCCCGACGATCCGGTCCGCGCCGCCGAGCAGGCCGTCGCATCGGCGGTGGTCACCCACGCCCATCCTGAGGGGGTGGCCGGGGCGGTCGCCGTCGCCGTCGCCGCGAGTCACGCCTGCGCGGGACGGCTGTCGGGCATCCGCCCCAAGCCGGGGCCGTTCGTGGACGCGGTGCGGGCGCTGACACCGCCCGGCCGGGTGCACCGGGGGCTCGGCCGGGCGCGGCGGATGCTGCACCTGCCGGCCGCCGAGGCGGCGTACGAGCTGGGCAACGGCGCGGCGATCACCGCGCAGGACACGGTGCCGTTCACGGTCTGGGTCGCGGCGCGGATGCTGCACGACTACCCGGCCGCGATCCGCACCTGCGTCGAGGCGGGCGGGGACGTCGACACCACGGCGGCGATCGTCGGCGGCATCGTGGCCGCGTACACCGGACTCGCCGGCATCCCGCCCGAGTGGCTGGCCTCGCGCGAACCGCTGCCCGACTGGGCGGGCTGAACCCGGGCCAGGGTGCGGCGCTGCCAAGATCGCCGGACTTGCCTGGCAGTTGGGCGTATCTAGACCGCCTATTCGCCCAACTGCCAGGCAAGTCGAACGATCTTGGTGTGCTTCGCGCCCCGGAACCGCGCTCGGGCCCGGCGTCAGGCGACCTGCGGGGCCACCGCCGAGGCGACCAGGTCCAGGTGGTCGAGGTCGGTCAGGTCGAGGACTTGGAGGTAGACACGCTGCGCGCCGATCTCGGCGTACCGGCCGATCTTGTCGACGATCTCCGCCGGCGACCCGGCAAGGCCGTTGGTGCGCAGCTCGTCGACCTCCCGGCCGATCGCCTTCGCGCGGCGGGCCACCTCGGCGTCGGTACGCCCGCAGCACAGCACGAGGGCGTTCGACAGGCGCAGCGCGCCCGGGTCGCGGCCGGTGCGCACGCACGCGTCCCGGACCCGCCCGAACTGCGCTGCCGTGTCCTCGACGCTCGCGAACGGCATGTTGAACTCGTCGGCGAAACGCGCCGCCAGCACCGGGGTGCGCCGCTTGCCGCCGCCGCCGAGCAGGATCGGCGGGTACGGCCGCTGCACCGGTTTCGGCAGCGCGGGTGACCGGGTCAGCGTGTAGTGCTTGCCGTGGAAGTCGAACGCGCCGCCGGCTGGGGTGGACCACAGCCCGGTGATGATGTGCAACTGCTCGCCGAGCCGGTCGAAGCGCTCGCCGACGGGCGGGAACGGAATGCCGTACGCCTCGTGCTCCTCGGTGTACCAGCCCGCGCCGATGCCCAGCTCGACCCGGCCGCCGCTCATCGCGTCGACCTGCGCCACGCTGATCGCCAGCGGCCCCGGCAGGCGGAACGTCGCCGCGGTCATCAGCGTGCCGAGCCTGATCCGGCTGGTGTCGCGGGCGAGCCCGGCCAGCGTGGTCCACGCGTCGGTCGGCCCCGGCAGCCCGGTCACGTCGCCCATCTTCAGGTAGTGGTCGGACCGGAAGAACGCGCCGTACCCGGCGTCCTCGGCGGCCCGCGCCACCGCGAGCAGTTGCTCGTACGTGGCGCCCTGCTGGGGTTCGGTGAACACGCGCAGTTCCACGCCCCGAGCCTAGAAGCGCGGCTCGGCGTGGCGAGGGCGTTTGCCGATGCCGGACCCGGTCAGCCGGTGACCGGCTCCGCCGCGGGGGCGGGCCGGGCCGGGGCGGCCCCGGCCCAGCGGGCCAGCGGCGGCACGGCGAGCCCGCACACGGTCACCAGGCCGATCGGCACCAGCCAGCCGGCGGGCGAGCCGGAGCCGACGATCACGGCAGTGAGCAGGGCCGGACCGGCGGCCATGGCCAGGCCGTTGAGCAGCACCGTGACGCCCTGGTACTGCCCGACGGCGTGTTCGGGCGCGAGTGCGTACGACAGCCCGGTCGCGCCGTTGACGTGCCACAGCTCGCCCACCGAGTAGACCGCGGTGGACGCCAGCAGCAGGGTCACCGTCGCCGCCGTGGACAGCGTCGTCGCGGCGGCGAACCCGAGCATCGCGACGGCCAGCACCAGCGAGCCGCGCCGGACCATCCGCGCGGCGGGCTCGGCCTGCTCCGCGCGCCGGCCGGAGCGGGCCGACAGCACCACGGTCAGCACCGTGTAGGTCACCAGCACGGCCGAGACGACGACCGCGGGCACGTCGGCGCGAGTGGCGATCCACAGCGGCAGCACCAGCGTCAGGATCACCCGGCGCAGGTACATCGCCGAGGTCGTCGCCGTGACCGCCAGGTAGCGGCCGTCGCGCCAGACCTCCCACGTGCGCGGCCGCTCGGCGGGGTCGGCGGCCGGGTAGCGGGGCAGGCGCATCAGCAGCGCCGCCGAGACCAGGTAGGTGGCCGCGTCGGCGACGACGAGCAGCCGGTACGCGGCCGGGCTGTCGGCGGCCAGGGCCAGCGCGGCCAGACCCGCGCCGATGGCGGTGCCCGTGTTCGCGGCCGTGCGCAACGTCGCGAAGACGTGCACCCGCCCGGCGGTCCGGCCCAGCGCGCCGACGAGCGCGGCCCGCACCGTCAGGTTGCCGGTGACCAGCAGCGCCTCGACGGCGGCGACCGCCAGGAAGCTCGCCGCCGAGTCGACGAGCAGGAACATCAGCGCCGCGCCCGCCTGCAGCACCTGCAGCACGGCGCGCAGCGAGCGCGGATCGCGGCGGTCGGCGAACCGCCCCGCGGGCACGCTCGCGGCCAGGCCGACCAGCGCGGCCGCGGACAGGCCCGTGCCGACCACGGTGGCGGGCAGGCCCGCGACCCGGGTCAGGTACAGCGCGCCGCCCGCGGTCCACAGCCCGCCGCCGACGGTGTTGGCGAACGTGGCGTAGGCGGCGCTGCGCAGCTCACCGGGCGGCGGGAACCAGCCGGCCACGTCAGGCGAGGCAGGTGGGGATACGTCCGCCGTTGAACGCGGCCACGTCGGCGAGGATCGCGTAGTTGTCGAGTTCGGCGCCGCGTTCGGCGCCCTGCGCCTCGGCGTACGCCCGGTGCAGGTTGGCGACCAGCCGCTCGGCGTCCAGCCAGGTCTTGAACGGGCCCAGGTCGGCGCGGCGGGCGGCCTCCAGCGGGGTGAGCCCCGCCGCGAGCCCGTCGGCGGCCAGCTCCTGCACCAGGCGCAGGTATGCCGCGTTGGCCTCGAACACCTCCGGCCCGGCGAGCGGACCGTGCCCGCTGACCACGACCGCGGGGTCGAGTGCGGCGAGCTGCCCCAGCACTTCCAGCGAGCCCTCGATCGAGCCCATCAGGCACAGCGGCGTGACCTCGGAGAACGTGACGTCCCCGGTGAACAGCACGCGGTGTTCGGGAATCCAGACCAGGGTGTCGCCGGTGGTGTGCGCCGGACCGGGGTGCCACAGCTCCACCCGCAGCGCCCCGGCGTGCAGGGTGAGCCGGTCGGTGTAGGTGAGCGTGGGCACGGCCGGGGCGACCTCGCCCCACGCCACGTCGGGCCAGATGCCGGGCAGGTTCAGACCGTCGCCGATGATGTCGGCGCGCGCCCTCTCGTGCGCGACGACGACCGCGTCGGGCGCGACCGTGCGCGCGCCGTAGTGGTGGTCGCCGTGCCGGTGAGTGACCACCAGGGTGCGCACCGGCGCCCAGGTCAGCGCGGCGATGTGCTCGGCCAGCAGGCGGGCGCGGCGTTCGGTGGCGGTCGCGTCGATCAGGGTCACGGCGTCCTCGCCGAGCAGCACTCCCGCGTTGCTGACGCACCAGCCGCCGTCGGGCTGCAGGTACGCGTACACGTCCGGGGCGAGGCGGGTCAGCGTCGGCGTGGGTTCCACGATCGGTGAGGCGGTGCTGCTCATGTGATCCCCCGGGTTCGTCGGGCAGCGACGGTCGCCAGTCTGTCAGAGAACCGGCGCGGCCGTGTCCTGTGGTCTCGATCACTCCGGATGCGACGTTCGCCCGAACGGGGTAGTTTTCATTTCGTGACATTCAGCGCGCTCACCGGTCCAATCCGGTGGGTCGCGCGCCTTTCGGCGCGTCTGCTGACCGCGCTGGCCCTGATGAGCCTGCTGCTCGCCCCCTCGGCGGGGCAGTCCGCGGCGCAGGCCGCCCCGCGGCCGCACGCCGCACAGGCCGCCGCGAGCACCGAGCCCGCCGGGCACGAGGCGGCACCCGCCCCGGTGGCGGCCGCACCGGTCCAGATCGGAACCACCGCGCCGGCCGTGACGGCCCGCATCGTCGTGGACACCGACCGGCTGCCGGCATCGGCGCACCTTCGGGCGCAGGGCAGCCGCGCCCCGCCCGCGTAACCTCCCGCCGCCGCGCCCCTGTTCGCGGCGTACCGCTTTTTCGTGGCCGCCTGCCGTGCCGCGCCCCGTCACCGCTGTGCCCCCACCTCGCGACGAACCCTGGTGTCGCGTCCACCCCTCCACCACCCCGAGGTGTCGATCATGAACGTCGTCCTGGACCTGTTCCTCCGTGACCTGCCGAACGCCGCGCTCGTCTGGTCGCTGCTCGCCGTGCTCGCCGTCGTGGCCATCGGCGCGCTGACCCTGTACACCCGCCAGCCGGAGCCCCAGCCGGTGGCGCCCGCGCCGGAGGTGCTGGAGCAGCAGGCGCTGCTGGCCGCGCACGCCCAGGCGCTGGTCCGCAAGGCCCGCGAGGCGACCGTCGCCGCCGAGCGCGCCGCGGCGACCGCCCGCCGCCGCCGGGAGGAGTGGCTGGCCGCGCAGGACGTGGCGGAGACCGCCTGGCAGCGCTACGACGAGGCCGACTCCGAGGCGCGCCGCAAGCTGACCGCCGCCGCGCTGCCGCTGCCGCGCACCCCGCAGACCCCCGCCGAGTACGCCTTCCGCGAGCGCCACCTGCACCGTTCCGCCATGTCGGCGTGCTCGCACCAGCAACTGTCCGCCCTGGAGCTGAGCGATGCGCTGGCCCACCGCGCCGGCTGGGACCCGCGCCGCCACCCGATCGAGCAGGAGACGATGCTGTCGCAGTTCGCCCGCGCCTCGCTGCGCACCGCCTACCGCCGGGCGGCCGACACCGAGAAGCAAGCCTGGCTGGCCACCGAGGCCGCGACCGCCGCCGCGGCGTCCCTGCGCGCGGCCGCCCACGCCGCGAACGTCCGCGCCCGCCGGGTCACCCGCCGCGTCACGACGCCGCCCACCGACGTGACCCTCGCGGACCTGATCTGACCCCCAAGATCACTCGACTTGCCTGGCAACCGGGCGAAAGGCGCTCAAGATACGCACAGGTGCCAGGCAAGTCGAATGATCGAGGAGGCGGTAGGGTCCCGGCGTGATCATTCGAGAGGCGAGCGGCCAGGACTGGCTCGCGATCTACCCGTTCTTCACCGAGATCGTCGCGGCGGGGGAGACCTACGCCTTCCCGGAGGGCATGGACGCCGAGCAGGCCCGGCCGTGGTGGATGGAGCAGGCCCCGGGCCGGACCGTGGTGGCCGTGGATGGGGACGCCGTGCTCGGGTCGGCCAAGATGGGCCCGAACCGGCCGGGCCGGGGCGCGCACATCGCGACCGCCAGCTTCATGGTCGACCCGGCCCACCGGGGCCGCGGCGTGGGCCGGGCGCTCGGCGAGCACGTCCTGGACTGGGCGCGGGCGCAGGGATACCGCGGCATGCAGTTCAACGCGGTGGTGGAGACCAACACGGCGGCCGTGCGGCTGTGGCAGGCGATCGGGTTCGAGATCCTCGCCACGGTGCCGGAGGCGTTCGAGCACCCGAAGCGCGGCCGCGTCGGTCTGCACGTGATGTACCAGCCGCTGTAGCCGAATCGCCCAGCCGGGCACGATCCGGTGGCGCAGAGGGCGTGAAACGGGGGAAACCGCACGCACGCGCACAGCGGCCGGGTGCGGAATCCGCACTGGGCGATGAACGCGGAGAGTGGAGCCGCGATTACTTTCAGTGAAAAAATCTTGAGTTTGCCCTGGACGACCCCAGGTCAGGCGACGTAGCGTGATCCCCAGTGGCGCGACGCTCGATGAAGGCCCCAGGGGTCCCAGCGGGCCGGCCCGGCCGGAAGACAGGTTCTTCAGGTTGGTGGCGCCGAGCGAAGTGCACAGGGGGATGGGTGGACAGATGCCGTTGGGGGACGGCGTCCACCCGGACAGTGAAAGGCCGGCGGTCGCTAACGGGGGTGAGCGACCGCCGGCCGCACTGTCGCCTAAGCCGAAAGGAAGGGCGTCGTCGGCTCGCGTCAGCGAGACGAGCAGCAGCCCGGCACGACGCCATGCGTTGTAGAAGGTGCCCTTCTTGACTCTGCCGGTGGCCTGACCTGCGGGTTCAGGGGCCCGGCGAGGGCCGTGGCGCGATCGGGGGCAGCGTGATCTCCGTGGGGAGCCGCGCGGCCTCGGCGAGGCGGCGCTCCCAGTCGGCGCGGATGCGGTCGAGCTGCTCGCGATGCTCGGCCTCCCAATCGTCCAGCCGCCACGACAGCAGCCGCATCGCGGCCGTGTACGCGGGCATCCGGCACTCGGCGTCGTCGCGGTACAGCGCGGTCAACTCGGCCTCCGCCCGCACCCACGCCGGCCCGGCCGGACGGCCGTCGATCGGGGCCTCCTCGCGCCGCAGGTCCCAGTTGCGGAACAGGAAGTCGTCCCGGCCGTCCCAGCCGACCGTGTGCCCCCGCGCCGCCATGCACGGCGAGTACGGCAGCGCCGCGGCGAGCACCGTCGGGTGCGCCGCGATCCGGTTCAGCAGTCCGGGCAGGTTCACCAGGTCGTAGGCTCCCGCCGGCGGATCGGTGTCGTGGTAGTCGCGATGCTCGTACCGCTCCCGGCAGGCGTTGCTCGCCGCCACCCAGGCGGTGACGTCGTCGCCCGGCCGCAGGTGCCACTGCTCCGGCGAGGTCTCGTCGGGCATCCGGGCACTGCCCATCGCGTTGCGCACGACCCTGCGGCCGAGGTGGGTGACCGAGTCGAGCACACCCGCCCAGCCGTCGCCGTAACCGACGTCGGCGTCGGTGAAGTCCTGGTAGTAGCTGACGTACGGGCGGATCCGCCAGGGCTGGCCGCGCTCGCGCATGCAGGCCGCGGTGCCGCCCTCGACCCGGTGGTAGCTGAGCAGCTCGTTGGCGCGCAGTTCAGCCGCCGAGCCGGTGATCCGGATGGTCAGCGCGTCCAGCCGCCGGGCTGTCGCGGCCAGGTCGAACCGAGCCGCCCGGTGGACGGCGTACCCGCCGCCCGCGATCAGCAGCGCCGCGGCGACCACCACGACGACCAGGCGCCTGCGGGTGAGTCGGACCATCCCGTTCCCTTCGCGACACCGGATGAGACGGGTATGAATGTAGCCGCCGCTACCGGCCGACGCGGTCCCGTGCCCGGTCGAGATCGGAGCGGGTCAGCAGCGCGCCCAGCGTGATGCCGTCGGCGGCCAGCGCGGCCGCGCCGCCCTCCTCGCGGTCGATGACGCACAGCGCGTTCTCGACCGTCGCGCCCAGCTCGCGCAACTGCCGCGTCGAGATCGCGAGCTGGCCGCCGGAGGTGACCACGTCCTCGACGACCAGCACGCGGCGGCCGGTCACGTCCGCGCCCTCGGCGAGCCGGGCGGTGCCGTACTCCTTGGCGGTCTTGCGCACGAAGGCGCACGGCAGCCCGGTGTGCCGGCCCAGCGCGGTGACCACGGCGATGCCGCCCATCTCCAGCCCGGCCAGCACCTCGGTGCCCGCCGGGACGAGCGTGGCCAGCCGCCCGGCGAGCGCGTCGAGCAGCACGGGATCGGCCTCGAACCGGTACTTGTCGAAGTACTCGGTGGCGGTGCGCCCGGAGCGGAGCAGGAATTCGCCGCGCAGGCGGCAGGCGGCGTCGACCGCTCGGGCCAGTTCGTCGAGCGTCACCGGAGACCGTCCTTCAGGAAGGCCCGCAGGGCGGCGAGCCCCGCCATGGTGTGCGCCCAGGTCTCCGCCTCGCTGGGCAGCCCGTGCAGCAGCACCACCACGGGACCGTCCGCGATCCCTTCCTCCAGAAAGGACAGCCGTATCCCGTTGACCGTGCTCTCACCCCGTGTCACGGCCGCGACGGTACTGCACCCGCGGCGAACCCGCCGCCCCGCGACGAAGCCTTGCCTCGGCGATGATGTTCGCCGATGGTGGAACCGCAGTCGGTGTTCCGTGCCGGAGTGGGGGATGGTCATGGCCATGGTGGAGACCGCGACAAACGTTGCCGAGGTCGAGCCGCCCGTGGCGGTCGGCCCGTCCCTGCGCTGGGTGTCGGTCGCCGGAGCGTTGCTCGGCACGCTGGCCTTCCTCGGGGACGAGCTGCCCGAAGGCGTCGGGCGCATCGTGCTGACGCTGACCAGCAACGGCTTCGCCTGGGGAGCGGCCGCGTTAGTCACGGGCTACCTGGTCCGCCGGGCCCGCCGCGCCCCCGTCGTCGCGACCGGCCTGCTGCTCGTCGCCACCGCCGTGTACTACCTGCTCATCCTGGTGGTGTCGCGGCGCTGGAGCGGCGGCTACACCGAGGACGGCTCGTCGTACGACCTGTACGGGCTGATCAGCCTGGTTCGCGCGGCGGGCTTCTGGCTGGGGCTCGCCGTCGGCGCGGGGCTGGTCTTCGGCCTGCTCGGCCACGTCGTGCGCAACGCTTCGCCGGGGCTGTCCGCGGCCGCCGCGGGCCTGTCGTACGGCCTGCTGGCCGCGGAAGGCATGTACGGCCTGGCCACCGCGTCGTGGTCGATGATCGACGGCCCCTTCGTCCAGGCATACGTCGTGTCGTACGCGATCCAGGTGCCGCTCGCCCTGGCCGTCGTGACCGTCCTGGCCGCCCGCCGCAGCACACCCTTCGCCTGGGCGGTCTACCCGGCGTCGGCCGTCTGCTCCGCAGGTCTCGGCATCGCCCTCTGGTCCGTCGTCGCGTCGATCCGCGTATCCGGCTTCTGACATCCGCCTCCCCGCAGACAATCTCTTCCCTTCTCCCCAACCACACCCTCACCCACGCTCCCGCTGACCAGCGCGCCGTAGATCTAGGAGCGTTGTTGTCGCCAGAGCGACAACAACTCTCCTAGATCCCGCCGCACCTGGCACTGCGCAAGGACGGCACCGTACGGTCCTGGGGCGGCAACGAGGACGGCCAGCTCGGCATCGGCTCCTTCGGCGGGGTCCGCGACCGTCCCGTCACCGTGTCCGGGCTGTCCCGGGCCCGCGCGGTCGCGGCCGGGTTCAACACCAGTTACGCCCTGTCGCGCGCCGACGACGACATCGTGCAGTCCTGGGGCAGGAACAGCACCGGCCAGCTCGGCGACGGCAGCACCGTGCGCCGCAGCCTGCCGGTGACGGTGCAGACCAGCCTCGACCGCGTCGACGGCCTGGCCGCGGGCGACGGATTCGCGCTGGCCGCGGGCTGACCTGCGCCCGGTCGTGCATACTGCCCGGATGCGGTTCACCAAGACGTTCAGCGAGCAGCAGTACGCCCAGGCCCTCGACGCGTGGTCGTGGCTCGGCCTCGACGGCAGGAAGCCGCTGTTCACCTCGCTGTTCGGCGACGTGTTCCTGGCCGGCCGGGACGGCTGCTGGTATCTCGACACCATCGAGGGTGCCCTCACCCGGGTCTGGGCCTCGGCCGACGAGCTGGAGCGCGACCTGTCCACCGAGCAGGGGCAGGACCGCTACCTGCTGGGCGGGCTGGCCGCGCAGGCCGCGGACCTCGGGCTGGAACTCGGACCCGACCAGGTGTACACGTTCATGCCGCCGCCGGTCATCGGTGGAGGTGTGACCATCGAGTCCGTGGTCGTGGAGAGCTTCACCGTCGCGGTGAACATCGCCGGCCAGATCCATGAGCAGGTCCGCGGACTGCCGCCGGGCACCCCGATCACCGGCATCACGCTCGGCTGAGCGGCACAGCCGACCGTCAGGGCCGATCGCGCAGCCGCGGGACGAGCGCGTCCGGGCCCAGCCGGTCCAGGCCGTCCTGCTCGATGCGGGTGGCCAGGGCACGGGACCAGCCGACCAAGCCGGTGACGGCCACGTCATGGGGCGGGCTCGGCGCGTACGGCGCGATGCGGTCGGCGGCGCGGCGCAGCAGGCGCGGGGCGCCGGTGGCGTTGCCCCGCCGGGCGTGGGTGAGGCCGACCGCGAGCTGCGCCAGCCCGCGCCACAGCTCCCGCTCCGGTTCGGGGGCCGCTTTCCAGGCGCCCTCCAGGATCTCGTGCGCGTGGAACGCGCGGCCCTCGTCCAGCAGCCGCTGGGCCTGCGCGAGAGCCTCGGCGGGGGGCAGCCGCAGATCGTCCGGGGTGGTCGGCACCCCCGGCGCACCGTGCGGCAGCGGGCGTCCCAGCTCGTCCCGGGGCCGCGCGTTCCGGGGCCGCCCCGCCACATCCCGATCCCGATCCGCTCCAGCGCTCATCGCCCCATCCTGCCCCGGCCCGTCGTGGTCAGGCCAGGGCGCGGCGCAGGGCGCCGCGGCCGTCCAGTTCGGTCAGCACCGTGGTGAGGTGGTCGACCTGTTCGTCGGTATGCGCCGAGGTCAGCTGCACCCGGAAACCGACCTGCCCCCGGGGCACCAGCGGGTACGCGGCGAGCGTGACGTACACGCCGCGCTGCCAGAGCAGGCGGGCCACGTCAGCCAGGTCCTGGCCGGGGGCCAGCGGCAGCTCGATGACCGGCGTCTGGTCCCGGTTGGGGGTGTGCACGCCCAGCGAGCGCAGGTGCGCCAGCACCCGGGCGGTCAGCCGGTGCAGCGTGTGCCGCAGCTGATCGCCGCGGGTCTCGTTGACGTCGAACCCGGCCAGCACCGCCGCCAGCGAGTGCACCGGTGACGGTCCGGAGTAGAGGTAGGGCGGCGCGGCCAGCTTCAGTCGCTCCTTCAGCGCGGTCGGCACCGCGACGAACGCCAGCAGCGCGGAGTACGCCTTGGAGAACCCGCCGACGAGCACCACGTCGTCGTACGTCTCCGAGCAGTGCCGCACCACCGCGTTGCCGCGGGTCCCGTACGGCGTGGTCGCACCGTCGCTGCGTTCGCCGATGACACCGAAGCCGTGCGCGTCGTCGACGTAGAGCAGCGCGCCCCACTCGCGGCAGATCTTCGCCAGGGTGGGCAGGTCGGGGATGTTGCCGGTCATGCTGTTGACGCCGTCGAGGCATACCACGCGGGGGTGCGAAGCGTCGGCCGAGCGCAGCAGCCGCACCAGCTCGTCGGGGTCGTCGGCGTGCCAGCGGTGGAGTTGCGCGCCGAGCCCGCGGGCGTACGAGCCGCCGTCGTAGATCGTCTTGTGGGCCCCGGCCTCCACGAACACCGCGCCGCTGCCGACCAGCGCGGGCAGCACCGACAGGTGGATGTGTGTGATCGTCGGCAGGACCAGGGTGTCGGGCGCGCCGAGCAGGTCGGTGAGCCGCTGCTCGATGTCCGGGTAGAGCCGCGGGCTGCCCAGCAGGCGTGACCAGCCCGGATGGGTGCCCCACCGGCGCACCGCCCGCTCACCGGCCGTGATGATCTCCTCGTCGAGGTCGAAGCCGAGATAGTTGCAGGACGCGAAGTCGGTCAGCCAGGTGCCGCCCACGCGGATGCGCCTGCCGTCGACCTCGTCGATGACCGCGTCGTACATCGGGGTCACCGCGCGCAGCCGGTCGAGCTGGTCGACCGACGGCACCTTGTGCGCATCCGGCAGATGCGGCGACGCCTTGGTCATGCCTTCTCCTCGCTTCGCTCGTCGGCGGCACGACCGGGGAGCCTGCTGATTCGCTCGCTGCGCTCGCTCATGCCTTCTCCTCGCTTCGCTCGTCGGCGGCACGACCGGGGAGCCTGCTGATTCGCTCGCTGCGCTCGCTCATGCGGCCACCTTCTGCTCGGTGATGAGGTTGATGGCCTGCTCGCCGGTGAGCGGGCGGGCGAACAGGAAGCCCTGGCCGTAGCGGCAGCCGATGCGGGAGAGCAGGTCGCGCTCCACGGTGCGCTCGATGCCCTCGGCGATCACCTGCAGGCCGAGCGTGTGCGCCAGCCGGACGATGCCGTCGACCAGTGCGGCCTGCTGCGCCGAGGAGGCGATGGTGCTGGTGAACAGCCGGTCGATCTTCACCACGTCCAGCGGCACGTGGCGCAGGTAGCTCAGTGACGAGTACCCGGTGCCGAAGTCGTCGATGGCCACCCGGATGCCGGTGGTGCGCAGCTCGGTGAGGTCCTCCCAGACGCCGTCGTCGTCGCGCAGCAGCAGGCTCTCGGTGATCTCCAGCATGAGCTGGTGCGGCGGCAGGCCCTCCTCGGCCAGGGTCTCGTGCAGGCTGGCCACGAAGCCCGGGGTGCGGAACTGGCGCGCGGAGACGTTGATGCTGACGTACGGCACCGCGGCCGGCCCGGCCTCGCGCTGCCACCGCGCGGCGGCGGCCACGGCCTGGTGCAGCACCTCGTTGCCGATCCCCACGATCTGCCCGGACTCCTCGGCCACCTCGATGAACTCGCCGGGCAGCAGCCGGCCCCGGGTGGGGTGGTTCCAGCGCACCAGCGCCTCGTATCCGGCGGTGACCCCGGTGCGCAGCTCGACGATGGGCTGGAACTCGACCGTGAACTCCTTGGCGGCGATGGCCCGGTCCAGCTCGGTGCGCAGCTCCAGCCGTTCCACGATCGCCGTGTGCAGGTCGGGTTGGTAACGCCGCCACTGGCCCTTGCCCTCACCCTTGGCGACGTACAGCGCCAGGTCGGCCTGCCGCAGCAGTTCCGGGGCGCTGCGGGCGTCGGCGCTGGTGGCGATGCCGATGCTGGCGATGCCGGAGACCAGCCGGTCGTCGATGGTGAACGGCTCGGCCAGCGCCTCCACGATCCGGTCGGCGACGTCGTCGATGGTGGCCGCGTCCGGCGCGCCCTCGATCAGGGCGGCGAACTCGTCGCCGCCCAGCCGCGCCGCCACGTCGTCGGTGCGCAGCACGGCGGCCAGGCGCTGGCCGACCGCGCGCAGCAGCCGGTCCCCGTGCTCGTGGCCGAGGGTGTCGTTGACCACCTTGAAGTCGTCGAGGTCGATGAAGAGCACGCCGACGACGCTGCCGTCGGCGTCGGCACGGGCGATGGCCTGGCCGATGCGCTCGGCGAAGCGCACCCGGTTGGCCAGCCCGGTGAGCGAGTCGTGGTAGGCCAGATGGGTCAGCTCGGACTCCATCCGGCGCTGGTCGGTGACGTCGCGCAGGGTCACCACCAGGCCGTTGACGGTCGTCTCGTCACGCAGGTCGCGGCAGGAGACCTCGGTCTGCACGGCCGTGCCGTCGGGCCGCAGCACGGTCCAGTCGGCGGTGTCGACCGCGTCGTCCTCCGCCGCCGCCAGCCGGAACAGGTCGGCGACCAGGGCGTGGTGCGGGCTGTCGACCAGTTGCGACAGGTTCTTGCCGGGAAGTTCCGCGGTGCCGAAGACCGACGGGGCGGAGGGGCTGGCGTACCGGATGCGCCCGCCGTCCGGTTCGACGATCAGGATCACGTCCGAGGTGTTGTGCACCAGGGTGCGGAAGTACTGCTCGCTGTTGTGCCGGATGATCTCGTTGCTCAGCATGATCCGCTCGATGGCCAGGGCCGCCTGCGAGGCGACCAGCTCCATCGGCAGTTGCAGGTAGCTGAGCGAGTTCTCGTCGGAGGAGATCAGCAGCATGCCGATGTGCGGGTCGCCGGTGGGGCGGTCCTCCAGGGCGAGCGGGCAGATCATGGTGATCTCGAAATCGCCCATCTGGGCCGCGATGTCCGGGGGCAGCGACTTGGTGAAGCGCAGTCGGGAGCCCATGGTGGTGGGCGCGGGGTGGAACAGTTCGGGCGCCGTGCCGTCGTTCATCACCATCGCGACGCGGTAGTCGGAGCCGGGCGGCAGCAGCCGTTCCGCGGTGCGTTTGAGGGCCCAGGTGACGCCCTCGACCGTGGTCGCGGACATCAGTGCGGCGTTGCTGGCGCGGATTCCGCTGGTGCGCATGGTGTTGCCGCGATAGCTGTTGACCACGCCGAACAGGCGGATCAGCGCCAGCAGGACCGTGATCACCACGAACGCGACGATGACCATCGGGTACTTCAGCCGCCCCTGTCCCACGCCCACCACCAGCACCCCGAGCGGGATGAGCACGAACAGGGTGAGCAGCGCCTGGTGCAGGGCGCGCATCTCGCGCGGTCTGACCACGCGAGGGGTGGTCAGGTCGGCCATCGAGGGATGCAGCGCGGCTGCGCCCCAGCACGCGTAGAAGACGATCCAGCCCAGGTCGACCGGGCCGCCGACGGTCCAGTAGCCGTGCAGTTGGACCAGGCCGTACATGACGTCGGCGGCCAGCAGGCCGACCGCGCCCACGGTCAGCAGCGCCACCGTGGGGCTGAACGGCACCACGGCGATCAGCCGCCCCACCGTGGCCAGGATCAGGATGTCGCCCAGCGGATAGGCCACCGAGACCAGGCGCTGGCTCATGGTCAGGTCCTGGTTGAGGATCTGCGGGCTGATCAGGAAGATCCACGAGAGCAGGCCGAGCCCGGCCGTGACGATCAGGGCGTCCAGCGGCACGGTGCGGTCCCGGCTGGCCGCGCCCGCCTTCGACAGGCCGAGCAGGCCGATCGTGACGGCGGGATACATCGCCAGGTAGAGCATGTCGGCCGGGGAGGGGAACGGGTTCACCTTGCCCAGCACGTCGGTCATGACGTTGTAGAGCGTGTCACCGGAGGAGAGCAGGAGCAGCCCGGCGATGATCCACAACCAGGGGGACCAGCGGCGGGGGCGGTAGCGGTACAGCCCGTATCCGATGGCGCCGGCGCTGCTGAGGCCGATCGCGCTCCAGAGCAGGATGTGCCAGCCGGGCAGGGCATAGAACAGCGCCGCCAGGACGGCCATCCAGGCGCCGTACCAGGCCATCACTTTGCGGGCTGACACGCTCCTCCTTCCGGCGGGGCGACATGCGGCCCGAATTAGGTAATTATGACAGCTTTTCGTATACCTTATCGCCTCGCAGCTCACCGGCGGCCGGAGATATGGCCAGGTCAGGGGCTACCTGCGTAGTTCATCCCGGCTGCCGAGGGGCCGGCTGCCGGGAACGCGAGACCTGGACCACAAAGGGTACAAGTCCGGAACACCGGAAACGCCCCCTCGGTTGAAACCCCTCGTACGCAATCCCAACGAAGGGACCTACTCGTGGTCAACGTCGACCTGATGGCACGGCACCTGCCCGCACTCAAGCGCGTGTCCTTCCGGGCAGTACTCGCCGCCACCGGCATGGCAGTGCTCACCGGCATCGCCGGCTCGCCCGCCAGCGCCAACCCCGCGGCTGCCACCGCGCCCGAGGCCAAGGCTGTCGCCCAGGCATTCGCGGCGCCCGCCACCGAGGCCGCCGCTGTGCAGGCCAAGGCCGTCGCCGCGGCTCCCGCCGCGAAGCCGGCTACCAAGGCTCCCGCCATCAAGCAGGCCCAGCAGTCCGCCAAGGCGCCCAGCCGCCAGCAGCTCATGCCGGCTCCGGTCGCGGAATACCAGGAGACTTTCCAGCCCACCGCGGAGCAGAAGCACAACGCGGAGGTCATCATCGAGACCGGCCAGAAGATGGGCCTGCCGCCGCGCGCGTGGGTGATCGCGGTCGCGACCGCCGCCCAGGAGTCGACCCTGCGCAACCTGGGTCACCTGGGTGACATGAACGACCACGACTCGCTGGGCCTGTTCCAGCAGCGCCCGTCGTCCGGCTGGGGCACCCCGGCTGAGATCACTGACCCGGTCTACTCCTCGAAGGCCTTCTACAACGGCCTGAAGAACGTCGAGGGGTACGACAAGATGGCGCTGACCGACGCCGCCCAGACGGTGCAGGTCTCGGCCTTCCCCGACCACTACGCCAAGTGGGAGAAGCTGGCCGCGAACCTGGTGCTGGCCAAGTACGGCCAGGGCCCGTACGCCGCCTGACATAACGCACCACCACGCAGCCTCAGGCCGCGCCGCCCCCCGGGGCGGCGCGGCCTGGCGCAGCTCAGAGGCTGTTGCTTGTTAAGAAGGGCACCATAACATCGCGGAGCGCTGTGTAGGTT
>NZ_JBEZEB010000065.1:0-36112 GCF_040648615.1 Catellatospora sp. NPDC049111
AGGTGGTCGGCCAGACCCATCGACCCGTTCGAGCTGCTGCCCGACGTGCCCGCGATCGCCGCGATCCGGTCCAGCCACACCGCGGTCGAGATGTTCGACACCCGGCTGCCACCCGACACCGACGCCGCCTTCGCGCTCCACTCCGGGTTCACGTAACCACGCGCCCCCACGTACGGGTTGTCGACCTTCACACCGGGCACGGTCGGGCTCGGCGACGCGCTCGGGCTGCTGCTCGGGCTCGCGCTCGGGCTGGCCGACGCGCTCGGGCTGGCACTCGGGCTCGCGCTGGCGCTCGGCGACGCGCTCGGGCTGGTGGGCGCGCTGGGGCTCGCGGTCGGGGTGACCCCGCCGACGGTGCACGCGACGTTGTTCAGGGTGAACGCGGTCGGCTTCGGGTTGCTGCCGGTCCAGCGGCCGTTGAAGCCGATACTGGTCGAAGCGCCCGTGCCGAGGCTGCCGTTCCAGGACAGGTTGGTCGCGGTGACGTTCGCGCCGGAGGCGGTCCAGTTCGCCGACCAGCCCTGGGTGAACGTCTGCCCGCCCGGGAAGGCGAACTTCAAGGTCCAGCTGGTGATCGCGTCACCGGTGTTCTTGACCACCACGGTGCCGGTGAAGCCGCCGGTACCGGCGCCCTCACTCCAGTCGTTCGTGGTGTACGTGATGTCGCAGCCGGGGGCGGCGTGCGCCATGGTCGCGGGAATCGTGACGAGGCCGGCGAACACCAGGGTGCTCGCACCGGTCAGCGCGACGACTTTGCGCCTTCCGGTGAGCCGGATCGGGAATTTCATACCATCTCCTTGGGCGGTGACCGTGGCCCGATCAGGGCACGGTGTAGACCCGCGGTCACGGCCCGAGAGGTCGGCCGCGCTGAGGGTCGCAGGTGGTACGTACGCCCGGCCCGGCCAGGCGCGATGTGATCGACCGGATCGCTCCGGTGGCACCTCCGCCGTCCCGGTGAACCGGGTGCCCTCGGCGGCGAAAAGATCGCGTGGGCGCGCTCCCATACGCGAACGGGCTTATGTTTGCACAGTCGTAACGCGCACACAACACTTCGATCATTTTATTTGGAAGCGCTCCCAGGCAACCTGGTGGGACGCCTGCCCAGAACGGACACGCGGCACTGCGGGCACGAGAGAGCCCCTTCCGGACGGGACGCGACCCGCTCCGGACAGATACCCCACGACTGCGCAGCGGGCGATCCGGTAGCCTGAGCGATCGAGGGCTGCTAGCTCAATGGCAGAGCTGCGGACTTTTAATCCGTAGGTTCAGGGTTCGAGTCCCTGGCGGCCCACTTCACAGCACACTTCGGTGGCTGCCCAGAAACACGGCGACCAGCACGCCTGCCCGCGACGGACCGCTCAGGGCAGGCGACCCGTCGCCCGGACTGCCGTCAGGACGGCATTCATGCCGTGGCCTCGCACGGCCTCCTTGACCATGCGGAATCCGGCGCCGTATACGGGATCAGGATCACGTTCGATGCCGGTGCGCAGTGCCTCGGCCGGGCGACCAGGATGGTCGCGTAACCAGCGGTGGGCGACGATCTGGCACAACCCTTCCTCGACCCGGGGGTCGCACTGAGGAAACCGGTTCTGTTTCAGCCAGGCGTGCATGACCTCGTGGGCGACGGTCGCACCGAACCCGACCTCCGGCAGCCCCGCCACCACCAGGATGTCTGTCACCTGGTGCCCGCGCATCCTGGTCAGGCCGCTGACCCGTCCGGGTTCACCGGCGCTCTCGGCCTGCATGCGGGCGCCATCCACCAGTTGAACGTGCACCGGCTGGGGCAGGACGATGCCCATCGCCCGCAACCCGGCACGCACCTTCGGAATCAACGCTCGTAGCTGGTCCTGCGTGTCGACGGTGCTCGTCGCGCAGCCGGCGCACAACCTGCCCCGGCCGTCGAACGGCGCGCCACACGAATGGCATTGGGGCAGGTCCTGATGGGCAGGACAGAACACACCACCGGCAGTCGTCGTCAGCGCGCCGAACAACAACAGGTCTCCGCAGAGATCACAACGACGGCCTGGCCACAGCATCGCCACCCCCGGCATCTCCTGAGAGCTCAGCCCTGCGGCGTCCGGTCTCTCGCCGGCCACCAGCGGCGTACCGCGTCCAGCACAGGAATATCCGGCAGCCGACGGTGGTCGGCCTCGACGCGTGGCGGCTCGACCTGCGTCGGCCCGTACACGTAGAGGGCTGTCGACTCCCGGCCGACGAGGGCTGGCACATCGCCGTCGCCGGGCATGAGGTGGAAGCCGAACGGCGAGGGCGCGATGACCGGAAGCTCGCTGAACGGCAGGTCGCCGTCGTGGGCTCGGGTCGGACCCAGTTCCACCCAGGTGGCGCGGGCGTACCGCAGGAGCAGGTCCCAATCGCCTCCCTCGGTGCCGGCATCGGCCAGCGGCATGCCGGACAGGAAGATGAAGTGCAGGCTCATCACCTGGACGCTTCGCGCCGCGAAGGCGTGTGCGGTGCGCTGGGCGGCACCGATCAGCCCTTCGACGGTCCTCGCGTGCTCGTAGATCTCGGCGGCCGGTCGGGGCAGATCGCTCTCCGTCAGCTCGCCGGCCTGGTGGATTACGCCGTGCTTGCGCAGCGGGGAGGCGGCGGTGAACACCTCCAGTGCCACCCGCATCGGGCGGCCGGACGAGGCGTCACCCACGACCGTGCCCAGCAACCGGTCGAGGCCGAGCGCGATCCGCCGGTACTCCCGGCTCGTCTTCCCTCTGCTGGACACCTCGTCCGGCACCATCACCAGATAGGCCAGCGACACCGCGTCGGTGATCTCCGCGATCCGGTCCAGCGTCTCGGCGTCGGTGCGTGCCTGTTCTCCTCGAAGGCGCTGTAGCGGAGAGCGGCCGTCGACCACGACGATCTCCTCGCTGCGGTGGAAGACCGGAGGTCGGGCGGGCCGCGTGGGCGCGTCCGCGCCCTGGTTCCGCGGGCTTGGCCGCGCCTGCGCGGTCGGAGTACGGGTCTGCGCCCCTGCCACGGTGGCCGGCTGAGCGGCGGTCGGGCTGGGGCGGGGTGACGCCACCGCCGGCTGATCGGCTGTCGGAGCCGGCCGCGGTGAGGTTTCCGCGGGCTGGGACGGCATCGCGGCTGGGCGGGACGGCACCGGCCCGGCGTCCGGTGGGGAGATCTGCACGAACGCGGCGGTCGGCACCGGGGCGGTGGGAGGGTCGGCGAGCTTGCCTCCGGCAAGGGCGACCGACCCCTGCCGCGCAAGTTCCATGGCCGCCGCCAGGAACGTGCGTTCCTGGATCGCTATCTCCGGATGCTGCTCGAAGGCAGACATGATCTTGTTGGTGATGCCCAGCATCGCGCTCACCGTCACGGCCCCGACGCTGCGGTGCCGCGGGTCCACCTCAAGCCGGCAGCCGTAGAAGCGCACATTCAGTTGTTCGAGCGACTGCCATTCCTGAAGCTCGTTGCCGAGCCGTCGGACGGCCGAGGTGTCCTCTCCGAGCAGCACGATGGTGAGCACGACCCGTGGCGCGAGGAACCGTCCTCCTGGCATGGCGCTGTCGAGCAGCGATGACAGGAGGGCGCGGCTCCAGTCGCCGCGTTCCTCGAAGCCGTCCGGTCCGGGTCCGCGGGCGACGGAGACCAGGTCGAAGAGAGCCGGGTCCCGCTCGATCCGATCCCGCACCGCGCGCTCCACCTCGCCCGGCGGCACCGGCGACGCGGCCACCGGCACGATCAGCAGCAGAAAGCTGGTCCAGTCGTCGTCGCCCCAGTGGGGTAGGAGATCAGGGGCGCTCATGGTGTGGCGTCTCCGCTCGGCGCGACGTGCTTGCCGCGCGAGCCGCTCCCGTCCGGCGGCAGGTTGTACGGGCCTGGCTGCTGGGGTGCGGTCCTCGGGTACCACGGCTGGTTGATCAGGCCCGAGCCCGAGTGCCTGCCCCCGCCCGAGGGCCCGCCGGTGGGAACACCGCCGGACTGGCCGCCGTTCGGGCAGACGTGTCCGCTGACCCGAGGCTGGCCGCATTGCAGGCAGGCCTGCGGCAGCTCCATGGTCGGGGCCTCCTGTATGTACGCGATGGCCGCCTGCCGGGTCTGGTGACTCCACCTCTCCACCGCGCCCATGGCCAGATCGGTCACCACCTCCTCCACTTTCGCGGTGACCTTGACGGCGACCCTGCGCTCGCTCTCGATCGCCAGCTTGTCCAATTCCTCCTGCTTGACGTGCTGCCGGGCGGTGCGGGCCGCGGCGAGCTTGAGGATGCGTTCGTCGTCGAATTTGTCCGCCCGCTCGTAGAGCGTCGTGGGGCCGAGCAGGGTGAGCGTCTTGATGGCGACCGGTAGGAGCTCGATCATGAACAGCAGAGCTGCTACCAGGAGGTGTGCCCACCTCGCCAGCCCGTCCGAGTCACCGAGGTGGCCGAGCGCCACGAGCTGCGCGAGCAGGCCGTCCTGGCGCTGCTGCTGCGCGCTGTTGTTGAGATTCTGCAGCTGCTGCCGAAGGTCGTCCCGCTGGGGCGTCAGCATCCTCAGCTGAGCCTCTGCCTCCGTCTTGGCCTTCTCCAATGCCTCCTGGGCACCGGCGGCGTTCTGCTCCTGTGCCTTGAGCAGAGCCTGCTGCTTGGCGTCGACGAGCGCCTTCGCCTCTTTGGCCTCCGCCATGCGGCTGCGGTATTCCTTCTCCAGTGCTCGGGCCAGCGGGCCGTTGCCACGGCGCTTGGTGGCGCCCTCACACCCGACCCCGTAGAGCTCGCACTGCCACTTGCGATAGGCGGTCTCCTGGGCGAGCTGCTTGGTCTTGTAGTCCGCCTCCGCCGCCGTGTGTTCCTGCTGGGCCTGGGCAAGTCCAGGGCTGGTGTAGGGGACGTCGCCGGCACGGATGTCCTCCTGCTTCTTGACCTCCGCCTCCTTCAGCTCGAGCAGGTGCTTCAGGTCGCCGTTCGCCAGCTCCTTCGCGGCGGCGTTGGCGGTGGCGATCTGATCGCGGGTCATCTGCTCCTGGATCTCATCGGCGAAGATCCGCAGCGTGAGCGGCGTGGAGATCACCAAGCCGAGAAGCGCGGCCATGACGACTCGGGGCAGCACCATCCAGAAGGTGCGCCACTTGCCGCCCTTGGGCTTGAGGCTCAGGATCAGCGCACGGTCGATGACGAGGATGACACCGCCCCAGAACAGCCCGATCGGAATGGCGGCCGCCACATGCACCCGCAGCCCGTCGGTCATCGCGAACGCCATGGACGCCACGGCGATGCCGGAGGTCGCCAGCAGCACGAGTGCCAGCGCGAAATACTCTCTTCTCGCCTTAGGCGCAAGATCCAGCACGTTGGGGTCAGCGCCGCCGAGCCGAGCGAGATGGGTGCCGACTGCGTGTCGGTCGGGAATCTGCATCTTTCCTGTCCTTAACGAAGGGGCACCAGGTTCAAGGGCCGGGTCGGTTGAGGCGGGACATCACGTCACTGACGGCTCCGCCGATGATCTCGTTTGCGGTACGGTGCACGTTCTCGATCGCCTTCGCCGGGTTGCCCGGCGCGCCTGCCGCTGTGGCCAGACCGAGGTCGATCGTCAGGGCCGGATACTCGAGCGCCGGTGCGGCGACCTCGATCCCGAGATCGGGGGTGCTGATCATCGGATACGGCTGGAGGGTCGCCAGGACACCGGCGTCCATCGCGGGGATGTCCGGCACCGGAGCCCGCAGGATGCCCCGCAGCTGCCCGGTGATGTCCAGAGCGGGCAGCTCGTAGTAGTCGAAGACGCCGGCCCGGACTCGCGTGGGGCCGTGCCGGTTCCACACCTCGACGTCGATGGGTCCGGCGGCTGGGGGATCTATCGCGAACCCGTCGGCATGCACCGCCGGGTCGATCCCGTCGACGACGAAGCCGTTGGTGCCGTAGATGCGCACCTCGGTCCCGTGCTGCTGCCGCCAGCGCACGAACAGCTGCGAACCGCGCAGCACTACGCGGTGGCTGAGCTCGGCCGACAGTATCTCCGGTAGCTGGATCATGCTGCGGAGCCGCCGGACCAGGTACGCCCGGATCTCGTGCGCCTGCGGCCGGCTTGTCCGGTCGCGGCCCACCGCCCGCTGCAGCAGCCCGACGCCCTCCGCGTCGAGCAGCCCCGGGGCCGTCTTCGCCGGGTCGGTCGCCTGCGTCGCACCAGGACCGGGTGAGAGCATCTTGACGATGCAAAGGCCGAGTTTGTAGACGTCGGTCTCCTGGTCCTGCAGCTTCTGCAGGCCGGCGGTGATCTCGGGCGGCTTGAACCCGAGACCGTGCAGTTGCACGCGTTGCTGGTTGCCGAGCTCGGCGATGCCGTCGCAGTCCATGAGCAGCACCCGGGCCAACGGCCTGGTGGCGGCGACGGCATTCTTCAGATGCAGGTCCCCGAACACCAGTCGGTGGCGGTGCACGACCTCGATCGCGAACGCCAGCCGCATCGCGACCGCCAGCCGCATGACCTCGTCGCCGGTCACCGCCGGGTCGATGCCCATCCTCGTGAAGTAGTTCGCCGACACGCACAGGAATCCGAGTTCGAAAAGCTGGCGGTCGGGGGGTCTGGCGGCCACGAAGAACTCGTCGGCGATCAGCTCGATGACCACCCCGACGTCCTTGCCCTTCTCCAGGACCATCGCCAGCGGCCAGACCGCCACCTCGTCGATCTCGGCACGCTCGTCGCGGGACAGGTTCTCGCGAAACTCGACCATCGCCCGCATCTGGGCAAGCGCGCTGTCCCGGTCGGCGCCGTCAGCCAGCTTGACCCGCTTGAACACGAGCTTCCTGCCAGGCAGGGCGGGGATCGGCTGCGGAATGTGGAACAGCTCACCGACGGCACCGCTGGCGAACGGCGGCGCACCGGCGGCGATACCCAGGTCGCGCCAGTCGAGATCGGCGGTCACTCGAACCAGACCCCCACCGCGGTACGGTCGTCGAGGTTGCCTTTGCGGGCGAAACCCACCTGCCCGGCGAAGGTGAACACGTCCGGTGGCGTCGCCCACCAATCGGCGAGCGTGTCCTGAACCTGTCGCGCATGCCGGAGCGGTTCGCCGATTCCGTCCGTGAACAGGAACAACGCTCCACCGGTCAGCTCCGTATCGACCACGGTCAGCTGGGGCTCCGCGTGCGGCAACGCTCGCACCTTCGTCGTGTGCAACCCGCTCCCGTCCTCGACCGCTTCCGCACCGGCCACCGGCGTCCAGTGCCCCTCGTCGAGGAGCCAGACCGTGCTGTCGTCGGTCCAGGCGACCGAGGCCGTCCATCGGGTGCCGTCCCGACGGACGGCCGCGGCGGCGAAGGTCGTGGCCATGCGAAGGTCCTCCGGCGCCCGGCCGAACCTGACCCGCTCGCCGGCACCCGCGGCGTAGTCGGTGAGCCTCTTGTTGACCTCGTCGACCGCAGGCCGCCACGTGCCGTGTTCCAGGTAGGCACGCGGCGCGTCAGCCGCCACGAACGCAGCCGCTTCTTGCGACAGCTCGAACTGGCCGACACCGTCGCAAACGACGATCAGCAAGGTCTGCGTGTCGTCGTCATAGGTGACCGAGAAGCGATCCTGGCGTGGCTTGCGGTTGCGGCGGTGCATGAGCCCGCGCACGCTGGCGGCCCGGATCTGCGCGCCTGGCACCTCGGCCTCGGTGATTTCATGATCGGCCGATTCCGGGTAGTGAGTGGGCAGCCGAGGTCCGAGCTCGGTGGCCGCCCGGCCCGGTTCCCCGATGGCGATGACGCTGATCTCAGACAAAGCTGCCCACCATTCCGGAGACCGCCTGCGGCTGCGGCATGGCGACGACAGGCGCACCCGCCTGCGCGCTGTGCCCCGACTGGAGGATCGACTGCGCCAGCACACCGACCATGGAGGTCAGCAGTTCGGTGATCTTCGCGCTCTGCTTGGCGATGAAGTACCGGCCGCGCTTGTTCTGCTCGCCGAAGTTGGGGTAGGCGACCGTCTGCAGGGTGGCCGCCGTCGCGTCACGGAACCCGAACGCGCACACGTACGGGTACGCCTCGTTGTGCTCCTTGGTGATCAGCGACGTGAAGTCCTTGAGGTAGTTCTTGTTGTTGGGCTCACCGTCGGTGAGGAAGTAGACGCACGGCCGGTAGACCCGCTTGCCCTCGCCCTTGAGCCGGGCACGGTCGGCCTGAAACTTCTGGTGGAACTCACGCAGCGCCGGGCCGTACTCGGTGCCGCCGCTGGCCGTCAGTTGAGGCAGGGTGATGTTCTCCGGGGCGGCGAGCGGTACGACCGTCTGCGCGGTGTGGTTGAACGTGATGATGCTCAGCATCACGAGGTCGTTGATGATCGGTTCGCTGAGCAGCGCCTGGTGCAGCTCACTGATGCCGTTGTTCAGGTCGCGCATGTCGGGCACCATCGAGCCGGAGACATCGCAGAGCAGGTAGAAGGGCATGATGACCTGACCCTCGGTGTCCATCATCCGCTCACCCATGTGATCGCTCACTTGCTTCCCCAATCCATGTCGCTGTGCGTTTCCGTTCCGGTGATTGCTGCCGGGCCGGTGAGCGCTCGGGCGCGCCGGCTCGTATGTCGGGTTCGGCGACGTCGCCGGACCCGACGGTCAGGCCTGGTTCGGGCCGCCGACCATGCCGGGGACGGCCGTCGGGAGTGTCACTTCCGGCACACCGCTCATCGCGCTCTGCGCCGACTGGAGGATCGAGTTGCCGATCACCTCGACCAGCGACGCCAGGGTCTCCCGGACGGAGTGGCCCTGCCCGGCCAGGAACCAGCGGCCGCGCTTGTGCGGCCCGCCGGCGTCGGCATGCGCCAGGCCGCGCACGGTCGCCTCGGTCGCGTCCCGGAAGCCGAAGACGCACAGGTAGGGGTAGGCCGGGTTGTTCCTGCTGGTGAGCAGGGATTCGTAGGTCTGGAGGTAGTTGTGATCCGTGGGCTCGCCGTCGGTCAGGAAGTAGACGCACGGCCGGTAGACCCGGTGCCCCACGGCCTTGAGCCGCGCTCGGTCGGCGTCGAAGACCCGCCTGAACTCCTGGAAGGCCGCGCTGTAGTTGGTGAGACCGGCAGCCGCCGGCAGCTGCGGTAGCACGATGTCCTCCGGCGCCGCGAGCGGCACCAGGGTGCGAGCGCTGTCGTTGAACGTGATCACGCTCATCATCACGAGGTCGTTGATGAGCGGTTCTGCGAGCAGGCCCCGATGCAGCTCGTCCAGTCCCTTCGCCAGCTGGTCCAGGTCACCGGCCATCGAACCGGACACGTCGCACAGGACGTAGAAGGGCATGATGACCTGCCCTTCGGCATCCCCGCCAAGCCGGGCAGGCGGTGCGGCGACGACGGGGTCCACCTCGGTGCTCTGCGTCGCTCGCAGCACGTACGGCACCTGCGCACCTCGCGTATCGACCCCGGTCACCTCGGCTGACCAGGTCCCCGGCTCGTATGCCTGCAGGCCCACACGTACCGGGCTGTGCGACGAGACGTGGCCGGCCACGGTGCCGTCCGGCGACCGCAGTGTCAGGCCCAGCGTCGCGGACGACTCCCACTGCAGGACGCAGGTCGTCGCCGCGGCTTTGTCCACGTCGAAGGCGTAGGCCGGCGACGTGACGCCCTGCCCGACCGCCGCGATCTCCCGGCGGCCGGTGGTCAGCAGCCGGTATTCGATGTCGCGGCTGCCCTTGGCCAGCCAGAACGCGATGTTGGAGAGGTAGCGTCCGAGCCCCGCGCTGCGGTGCAGGCGGTCGGGGTAGAGCTTGGTGAAGCCGCTGTCCAGCACGATGCGTTGCCCGTCGTGCTCGTAGCAGCCCATGCAGAATTGCCCGTCATGGCTCTGACCGAGCAGCGCGACAGTGCCTGGAGCTGCCTCGATGGTGCAGATGGTGATCCCCTCGTAGAGGTTGTTCACACCCTGGGTCAACTGATGCTCGATGAAGTGGCCCCGGCTGCGCTCCGCACCAGGCACCATGACCCGGTCGGCCTGCTTGTTGCCCGAGAACCGGCATCCGATCAGCGCCTGCGCGAGCAGGTTCGCGTCGGCGTAGAAGGGTTCGTTGTCGGCCCAGATCGCCAGCCCGTTGCCCCGGCGCACATAATCCGCCACCAGCTGTACCTGCTGGGTGCTGAGGGTGGACCGGTCGCCGGAGAGATACCACAGCTGGGTGTAGCCCGCCAGCAGCCCGGCGGTGAGGTCGCTCGGGCCCGTCGCCGGTCCGAAATGCATGTCCAGCTGCAGGCCCCGCTCGGCCATCATCCGCTTCAGCTCGGCCATGGCGACCGGGCCGTCGGGGATGTGGCAGGTGTAGAAGAGGATCCGCTCGCCACGGATGCGGTCCTCGTCGCCGCCGCCCAGGTCGTACGCTCTGCTCTCCGGGTTGCCGAACTCGTCGAATCCGTCTGATCTGTGCATCATCGCTCCGCCCTGTCTAAACACCGGTCCGGGAACTAGTCGAAGGTCACGAGGAACGGATGCGGTGACGATCCTCTGATGTGGATGATCCCGCCGTACTGGCCCACCGGAGGCTGCATGATCTCCTGCACCCCGAGCATCGGTTTGGCCTGGTGGGAGAGCGTCGGACTCCAGGCCCCGCGCGCGTCCATGGCGTTGGAGACCGTGGCGGCCTGCACGTCGCCCAGCCGCTTCGCGACGAAGGCCGCTGTCGCGGCGGACGCGCCGCGCAAGGCGATGAGAGTGTCCGCGTTGGCGAGCATGCGCTCCTGATCGACCTCGCCGCCGAACTGGGTGACGTCCTGCACTCCGACACATGCGGCGACGCCGGCACCGCGCATGAAGTCCAGCACCTCGTCGAGCTTGATCCGGTGGGCGTACTTGGGCGCCTCGTCGAGGATCCACAGCATGCGCGGGCCGGCGCTGCTACCGAAGTTCTCCATGCAGCGCAGCTTGAGCAGGTTGAGCATCAACGCAGCCGCGGCCATCGTCCGCTCGCCGCCGCTGACCCGCGCGCCCACCTTGATGATCGCTCCGCTGTCGATGGCTTGGCGCAACGTGAACGCGCGCGGAGCCGAGCCGTCGAGCATGGTGGCCAGACCGGGCTCGGCCAGCCACGAGAGCCGGTTGGCCAGGGCCCAGGTCGCCTTACTGAAGTCAGCCGGCGGGAAGTTCATGAGGTCGATGACGTCGATCGCGGCGGACGGATCCTGCCGCGCCAGGGTGGCCAGCGCCTGCTGGTTGACCACCAACATGTAGAGATCCCGCGGGTGCGGCTGGGGACCTCGTGTCCTGACGAGCAGATAGACCAGGCCACGCAGCCACCGGTGGTCGCGTTCGGCGAACTCCGCGTGCGGTCTCGCCGGATCGACCTCGCCCAGGAAGGCCAGAGCAACCTGGGCCGCGTCGTTCTGGTCGTGCACCTCCGCCAGCGGGTTCCACGGATGCGAGTTCGCCGGGTCGGCGATGTCCCAGCGCACCACGTTGTGCCGGCGGTTGATGCCGTATCGCGCGCGGTAGGCCACGAGCTCCTGGAGGAAGTCGCCCTTGGTGTCCACCACCACGCAGCCGAGCCCCGCCTCCGCCGCACCCACGGTCAGTGGAACAAGCACGTTCGTCGTCTTCCCGCTACCGGCGGAGCCCACCACGACGAGGTGTCGGCGCACCTCCTCCCATCCCAGATAGATGGGGAACGCCCCGTGGTCGTCCTGCGGATGCTTCACCCGGCCCATCGGAAACGGTCCGGCGCTGAGCGGCTTGACGTCGTCGGGCACCAGCACCTCGCGGTAGTCGCGGAAGGTGCCGACCGTCCCTGACGGGGGCCCGTCGCCCGGAGCGAGGATCCCGGTCTGCATGGCCCGGCGACCGGGGCGCACGGCGGCAGCGTTGCGGCGCCGCGCCCAGCCCTCGGCCATCATGTTGCCGGCCGACACCGCCGCACCCGTCATCGACGTGGACGCACGCCACAGCGTGCCGACCCAACCCATCAGCGCTCCGGCCGCGAATCATGAAAGCGTTGCTCGACCTGCTCTGGCCGGGGCACCGGGCGGGTGAAATCGAACTGGCGGTCCTCGTCCAGCTTCTTCTTGTGGTCAGCCAGATCCCGCTCTTCCTGCGTGACAAGCGGCCGGCCGGAAGGCAGGGTCGGCGTGGGGAACAGGTGAGGCAGCTCGCCCTGCACAGTGGCCAGCGCTTCGGCCGAGACGATGACCGCGGTGACAATGCCGTCCCTGATCGGGTGCCGTGCGGGGTCATTCGAGGACATGACCGCCACTTCCTTTCCGCAGTCGGCTCGTTTTCTCGATAGGCGATCGGCGCCAAGCGAAACGACGAGCGTAATTACTTCATGTGGCGAGAACGGTCACAAGACACTGAGCAGTCACACGTGACCGGGCCGGTCGCCCGCCAACATTGACCGAACGACGACATCGCGCGGCCGACGGCCGAACACGAATCGGTGTCCCGAGTAACCCGATCGGGTAAATGAACAACACCGCATCGCAGGTACGACGGGGACCATGGGTCATGCAGGCGCGCCTTATTCATTCACGTGACGCAGCCGGCGTCATGCGGCGTGAAGGCGCGGAAAGTGAGGGTGCCGGGCACCGGCGTCCCGGCCAGGCGGCACCATCACGCGGGGCCGGGTAAAGCGCGTGGGACAGGCGCAAAGCCCACCCGAAAGCTATTCCGACGGCCCCGAAGCGAATGGCAAAATGGCCCCGCAGGCCCTTAACAACCATCTTGCGGGCCGCATACGCCCAGCCTGGATACGCTGCCGAACAGGTGCCCGAAGGCTATGCGCGGCGTAATTCCCGGAGCTTCAGAAGGCGTACGCCGTCACATCCGCGACAACCACCGTCACGTTGTCCGGCGCGCCCGCCGCGAGCGCCAGCTTGATCAGCCGGTCGGCGATCGCCTCCGCGTCGGTGTACCCCCGCAGCGCCTCGGCCAGAGCCTCGTCCGTGACGATGTCGGACAGCCCGTCGCTGCACAACAGCAGCCGGTCCCCGATCTCCAGGGTCAGCGTCGTGACCGTCGGCGTGAACTCCCGCCCCTGCACCGCCTGCGTGATGATCGACCGGTGCGGGTGGTGCCGCACCTCCTCGGGGGCGAGCAGCCCGCGCTCGACCATCGCCTGGACCAGCGTGTCGTCCACGGTGAGCTGGCGGAGCCGGCCGCCGCGCACCAGGTAGGCCCGGGAGTCGCCGACGTGCAGCAGCGTGGCGTCGTCCGGGCCGAGCAGCACCGCGGTGAGCGTCGTGCCCATGCCGTCGATCGCGGGTTCGGCCTCGATGGCCTCGCGGATGCGGCGGTTGGCCACGGCGAGTTCCGCCAGGAGCACGTCCGCCCCGTGCCGGTCGTCCTGCTCCAGGGGGGCCAGGGTCTCGATGACGATCCGGCTGGCCACCTCTCCTGATGGGGAGCCGCCGACGCCGTCGGCGACCGCCACGAAACGCCTGCCCGCGAACGCCGAGTCCTCGTTGTTCTCACGGACGAGTCCGGCATCGGTGCGGGCGACGGCGTGCAGGCTCAGGGTCATGGTGCATAGCCTGCCTACTGAGACGCGGTTTGTCTTTAAGCAGTAGTACTTATCCCGGCGGGCGTCGAACCGCCGGATGCCCACCGGACGTTGGTCGTGACCGGTCACAGCCATGCTGAGCTGCGCTTTTAGCGACAGAACGGGACGGCGGACCGACCGCTGCCGACTTCGTTCTGTCCGGACCCGGCTGCCGCGGCGTGTCCGAGACCACTCGGCGCGGAGCCGGGGCGGCCGCTCGACACGGCCACCACACCGTTGCGGAGCGACCCGGCGGAGCGACACCGCCCCGCATCGTCACGGCACCTCGCACCGACCCGAGCGCATGCAGGTCAGCCGAAGTGCGCGTGACGTTGGTACGTATGGTGAAGCGATGACGCCGGTGCCGATGGTGGGACGCGCGGCCGAGCTGGCGGAGCTCGTCCGGCGCTGGTCGCACGTCAGGAGCGGCGGGATCACTCCGGCGGCGGTGGTCTCGATCACCGGTGAAGCAGGTGTCGGCAAGTCTCGACTGGTCACGAGCGTGCTCGCGGCGTTGGCCCCGGAGCCGGCGGCGGTCCTGTACGGCGTCGCCCGGGTGCACACCCCGGCCCCGTACGACTGGCTGGCGGCCGTATTGAGCGGCCGGGACACCCAGGATCTGCCGGTACCCGCCGACGGCCTGGCGTGGCTGGCGCAGGACCCGCATGCGCCGAAGGAGCGGTACGCACCCGGTGCGCTGCTGCGGCTCGCGGTGCGTACGGTGCGGGCGCTGGTCGGCGCGGGCCCGGCGGTGTTGGTGGTGGAGGATCTGCACGCGCTGGACCCGGCGAGCCTCAATCTCGTCGGCGAGCTGGCCGCCGCGCCCGACCTGCCGGCGCTGATCCTGGTGACGAGCCGCCCGCCGGACGCGGCGGACTCGCCGGAGCTGGTGGCGCGGACGCTCGCCCGGCTGTCCGGCGCGCCGGGGGCGGTGCGCCAGCATCTGGGCCCGCTGGGTCCCGCCGACGTCGCGGAGATCGTCAGGCAGGTGCACGGCGTGATCCCCGAGCACCTGGCCGGGGCGGTCTGCGAGCGGACCGGCGGCAACCCGTACTGGCTGGTCGAGCTGCTCGCGGCGACGGCCGGACGGGGACCGCAGGCGTTGCTCGACGAGCCGCTGCCGGGCCACCTGCGGCCGGGTGCCGCATCGGCCGAGCGGGCCTGCTTCGAGCAGTCCGCCGAGCTGACGGCGCGGGAACGGGAGGTGCTCAGCTGCCTGGCCGCCGGCATGTCGAACAAGCAGATGGCGCGCACGCTGGACATCTCGATCCGGACCGTCGGGGTGCACGTGTCGAACCTGCTGCGCAAGACGGGCTCCGCGTCGCGGACCGAGGCCGCGTTGTGGGCGGTGCGCCGGGGCTGACCGGTCCCGCGGCGATGCGCGGCACCGGCCGGGACGCGAGACGTCTGGCTTACGCGATTTGCACCATTCCCTTCGCTAAGCTGACGACGCGCCCGTGCCGTCTACCCAGGGGGACCAGTGCAGCTCACGTTCATCCGCAAGACAGTGCTGTCCGGGGACACCAACTGCCCGTCGCTGTACCGCACCGACCGAGACACGTTCGTGGTCCAGGGGTGGCGGGTCACCGACCCGGAGGCCCTGCGCCAACTCGACGTCCCGGCCCACGAGACCGTCGTCGAGGTCCCCTCCGACGTGCTCGCCGAGATAGCCCGCAGCCTGTAGACGTGAAGAAGGGCACCTTCTACAACGCGGAGCGTTAAGAAGGTGCCCTTCCTTTGACCGGGTCAGTCTTCGAGTTCTTCGACGAGGTCCTCGTCGGCGCGGCGGCGGCGACGGCGGCGGATGGAAGGCATCGCCATGACGAAGCCGACTTCGCGGCGGCGGCGGTAGTAGTGGCGGCGGCGCGGGCCGGCGATGGCGTACACGATCGACGTGATGACGCCGAAGACGACGTAGACACCGAGGATGACGATGCCGCCGGCCTCCTTGATGCCGAAGACGGAACCGTCGCCGAACAGCGGCAGGATCAGCATGGCCAGCACCAGCCAGGTGATCATGCCCCAGACCAGGCCGACACCGACCGCGGGGATGATCTGGCCGCGGATGAACTTGCCGACGAACGCGCCGAACAGGCCGCCGGCCGCGCCCGCGACCATCAGCACCATGACCCAGGCGGTCGAGGCCTCGACCTCGCCGACGAGCTGGGCGTACGGCTTGATGTGGCTGGTGATCTGCAGCGCGAGGGCCAGGAACAGGCCGCCGGCGACACCGCCGACCACGCCGGCGCCGGTGCGGCTGACCAGGTTCACCTGAGGGGTGTATTCACTCATGATCGAGCTCCGGAGAGGTTGAGGGATCGCGGGCGAACCCTACAACGTCCGGGCAAGCCGCACCTAACCATTGTCTCCTATGTGATCTGAGCCCGACCGCCCCGTGCGTGCCTGGCGAACAGCCATATCGGACTGGAGTTCGTTGGCACATCAAACTATTGACATGCCTGTGACGAGCGTGTGAACCTCTCCACGGGACCGGTGCGCGCAGCCGAGGGCAGTCCCGCGCAACTCATACGCACGTTCTGTCGCCGTTGCCGGCACAGGCGGTGCGGCGGTTGTCACTGCCCGGGCCCGCCCCGCCATCTGTGCGCCAGCGGCACCCGTCCCCACTGGAGTGCCACAGATGCAACCCCGTGCCCGAAGAACCCGCACCCTCGCCGGCACCCTCGCCGCCACCCTGACGGCGGGCGCGCTGGCGGTCGTCACCCAGCTCGCCGGGGGCACCCCGGCCGTCGCGGCCGCGTCCGAGCCGTACACCTGGAAGAACGTCCGTATCGACGGTGGCGGGTTCGTGCCCGGCATCATCTTCAACCAGACCGAGCAGAACCTGATCTACGCGCGCACCGACATCGGCGGCGCGTACCGCTGGAACCAGTCCACCGGCAGCTGGATCCCCCTGCTGGACTGGGCCGGCTGGGACAACTGGAACTACAACGGCGTGCTGAGCCTGGCCACCGACCCGGTGCAGACCAACAAGGTGTACGCCGCGGTGGGCATGTACCTCAACAGCTGGGACCCGAACAACGGGGCGATCCTGCGCTCCTCGGACAAGGGCGCGACCTGGGCCGCCACCACGCTGCCGTTCAAGGTCGGCGGCAACATGCCCGGCCGCGGCATGGGCGAGCGCCTGGCCATCGACCCGAACCGCAACAGCACCCTCTACTTCGGCGCGGAGGCCGGCAACGGCCTGTGGCGCAGCACCGACTCCGGCGTGACCTGGGCGAAGGTGACGAACTTCCCGAACGCCGGCAACTACGTTCAGGACCCGGCGGACACGAACAACTATCTGAACTTCAGCCAGGGCATCGGCTGGGTGGCGTTCGACAAGTCCACCGGCACCGCGGGCAACACCACGCAGACGATCTACGTCGGCGTCGCGGACCTGCAGAACACCGTGTACCGCAGCCTCAACGGCGGCACCAGCTGGGAGCGGGTCGCGGGCCAGCCGACCGGCTACCTGGCGCACCAGGGTGAGATCGCGGGCGGCTACCTGTACATCACCACCAGCGACAAGGGCGGCCCGTACGACGGCGGCCACGGCGACGTGTGGAAGATGCAGCTGTCGACCGGCACGTGGACCCAGATCAGCCCGGTCCCGTCCAGCGACACGAACAACAACTGGTTCGGCTACTCCGGGCTCTCGATCGACAAGCAGAGCCCGAACACGCTGATGGTCACCGGCTACAGCTCCTGGTACCCGGACACGTTCATCTGGCGCAGCACCGACGGCGGCGCGACCTGGCGGCAGTTCTACGACTACGCCTGGCCCAACCGGACCAACCGCTACACGCTGAACATCTCCGGCGTGCCGTGGCTGGACTTCAACGAGCAGAAGTCGGCCCCCGAGCAGTCGCCGAAGCTGGGCTGGATGACCGAGGCGCTGGAGATCGACCCGTTCAACTCCAACCGCATGCTGTTCGGCACCGGCGCGACCATCTACGGCACCACCAACATGACCGCCCTGGACACCGGCGGCACGGTCGCGCTGAGCCCGTTCATCAAGGGCCTGGAGGAGACCGCGGTGCTGGACCTGATCAGCCCGCCGACCGGCACCTCCCCGCTGATCTCCGGCGTCGGCGACATCGGCGGCTTCCGGCACACCAACCTCGACGTGGTCCCGGACATGTTCGACATGCCGTACTTCGGCAGCACGAACAGCCTCGACTACGCCGAGCTGAACCCGAGCTACGTGGTCCGGGTCGGCAAGGGCGCGCGCACCACCAACGGGCAGACCAACATCGGCGTGTCCAGCGACGGCGGCGCGAACTGGTGGTCGGGCAGTTCGCCCAGCGGCGCGCAGGGCGGCACCGTCGCGCTGAACGCCAACGGCACCCGCGTGGTCTGGAGCACCGAGGCCAACGGCGTCTTCTACGCCACCAGCTTCGGCGGCGGCTTCAGCCAGGCCAGTGGTGTGCCCGCCACGGCGAAGGTGGAGTCGGACCGGGTCAACCCGAACAAGTTCTACGCCCTGTACAACGGCACGTTCTACGTGAGCACCAACGGCGGGCAGAGCTTCACCAGCACCGCCACCGGGTTGGGCGCGACCGGCAACTTCAAGGCGATGCCGGGCGTCGAGGGCGAGCTCTGGCTGGCCGGGGAGACCGGCGTGTACCGATCGACGAACTCGGGCACGTCGTTCACCAAGTTCGCGGCGTCGGCCAGCGGCGTGGGCATCGGCTTCGGCAAGGCAGCGCCGGGGCGCACCAACATGGCGGTCTACACCATGGCCACCATCGACGGCGTACGCGGCGTGTACCGCTCCAACGACGTCGGCGCGACCTGGGTCCGCATCAACGACGCGCAGCACCAGTACGGCAACGCCGGTGACGCGATCACCGGCGACCCGCGCACGTACGGCCGCGTCTACCTGGGCACCAACGGCCGCGGCATCATCTACGGCGACGCCACGGTGACGCCGTCGAGCCCGCCGCCGAGCCCGTCGGCGTCGACCTCCGCGTCGCCGTCGGCGTCGGCCTCGCCCAGTGCGTCCGCCTCGCCGTCGCCGTCCGCGTCACCGTCGCCGAGCCCGTCCGGTCAGGGCGGCAAGGCGTGCACCGCGACGTACAAGGTGCTCAACTCGTGGCCCGGCGGGTTCACCGGAGAGCTGAAGGTGACCAGCACCGGCACGGTCGCCACGACCGGCTGGCGGGTCAACTTCACCTTCACCGCCGGACAGGTGATCTCGCAGATGTGGGGCGGCATCAAGACCCAGACCGGGTCCGCGGTGCAGGCCGTCAACGAGGGCTACAACGGCGTGCTCGCGCCCACCACCAGCACCACGGCGGGCTTCAACGCCTCCTGGAACAACAGTTCCAACCCGATCCCGTCGCCGGTGACCTGCACAGCACTGTGATCGCCCCCTGAGAACCGAGGCGTCCCTCATCCCCGAGGGACGCCTCGCTCGTGCGTGGAAAGGAAGCAGATGGACGAGGCACGGATCTCCCGCCGCAGCCTGCTGGGTGGCGCGGCGGGTGTCGGCGCGGCCGCCGGAGCGGCCCTGCTCGGCGCGCCGGCCCTGGCCGGCGGGCAGGGCTACCGCTGGGACAACGTCGAGATCGTCGGGGGCGGCTTCGTCCCCGGGATCGTGTTCAACCAGTCCGAACCCGGCCTGGTGTACGCCCGCACCGACATCGGCGGCGCGTACCGCTGGAACCGGTCCACCGGCCGCTGGGTGCCGCTGCTGGACTGGGTGGGCTGGGACAGGTGGGGCTGGTCGGGAGTGGCCAGCCTGGCCACCGACGCCCGCGACCCGGACCGGGTCTACGCGGCCGTCGGGACGTACACCAACGACTGGGACCCCAACCCGGGGGCGATCCTGCGCTCGCGCGACCGGGGCCGCACCTGGAAGGTCACCGAGCTGCCGTTCAAGCTCGGCGGCAACATGCCCGGCCGGGGCATGGGCGAGCGGCTGGCCATCGACCCGAACCGCAACGAGGTCCTCTACCTGGGCGCGCCGAGCGGGCACGGGCTGTGGCGCAGCACCGACCACGGCGAGCGCTGGGCGCAGGTGAGCGCGTTCCCGAACCCTGGCTCCTACCGGGCCGACCCGAACGACACCAGCGGCTACTCCAGCGACCTGCAGGGCGTGGTCTGGGTGGTGTTCGACCCGCGTACCGGCACCCGGCGGCGGCGCACGCAGACGATCTACGTGGGCGTGGCCGACAAGGACAACCCGCTCTACCGCTCCACCGACGGCGGGGCGACCTGGGCGGCGGTGCCGGGCGCGCCGACCGGGCACGTGCCGCACAAGGGCGTGCTCGACCACGTGGGTGGTTTCCTCTATCTGGCCACGAGCGACACCGGCGGGCCGTACGACGGCGGTTCGGGCAAGGTCTGGAAGCTCGACACCGCGACCGGCACCTGGACCGACATCACGCCGGAGAACGGGAGCTGGGGCTACTCCGGCCTCACGATCGACCGACAGCGGCCGGGCACCCTGCTGGTGGCCACGCAGATCGCCTGGTGGCCGGACGTGGTGTTCTTCCGCACCACCGACGGCGGCGCGACCTGGACCCGTTCCTGGGACTGGGGCGCCTGGCCGAACCGGATCAAGCGCTACGAGCTCGACATCACCGACGCCCCGTGGCTGACCTGGAACGCGACCCCGCCGCTGCCCGAGGAGGCGCCGAAGCTGGGCTGGATGACGGAGTCCCTGGAGATCGACCCGTTCGACTCGGACCGGCTGCTCTACGGGACCGGCGCGACGATCTACGCGACGGACAACCTGACCGACTGGGACACCGGCGGCACGGTGCACATCGCGGTGCGGGCTCGCGGGCTGGAGGAGACGGCGGTGCTCGACCTGGTCAGCCCGCCGGTCGGCGCGCACTTGATCTCGGCGGTCGGGGACGTGGGCGGCTTCGTGCACCACGACTTCGCCAACCCGGGGCTGATGTTCGCCAACCCGACCCACGGCAGCACCACCGGCCTGGACTTCGCCGGGCTGACGCCGGGCACGGTGGTGCGGGTGGGCAACCCGACGGGCGGGCAGCGCTTCGGCATCTCGTACGACGGCGGCGCGACCTGGACCCCGGCGGCGTCGCAGCCGGACGGCATCACGGCCGGCGGCCGGGTCGCGGTGAACGCCGACGGCACACACGTGCTCTGGTCGCCCGACGGCGCGGCGGTCCACCACTCCGCCGACGGCGGCACGACCTGGACCCCCAGCTCGGGCGTGCCCGCCGGGGCGCGCGTCGAGGCCGACCGGGTGGACCCGGCTCGCATGTACGCGTTCGCCGCCGGGACCTTCTATGTCAGCACCGACGGCGGGGCCGGCTTCACTGCCGCAGCGGCCGGACTGCCCGCCGAGGGTGACGTGCGCTTCCAGGCGGTGCCCGGAATCGCCGGGCACGTCTGGCTGGCGGGCGGTAAGACCGGCGGGGCGTACGGCATGTGGCGCTCCACCGACGGCGGCGGCACGTTCACACAGCTCGCGGGTGTGGACGAGGCCGACAACGTGGGCTTCGGCAAGGCGGCTCCGCGCCGCTCCTACCCTGCGGTCTTCACCAGCGCCAAGGTGCGCGGCACGCGCGGGATCTTCCGCTCGGACGACGCCGGGCGGCACTGGATCCGGCTGAACGACGACCGCCACCAGTGGGCGTGGACCGGGGCGGTCGTGATCGGCGACCCGCGGGTGCACGGGCGGGTCTACGTGGGCACCAACGGCCGCGGCATCATCGTCGGCGAACCACGCTGACCTGCATGGATGCCTCGCCGCCGCACTCGGGTCGCCGGTCGACGCAGCCGGTATCGCATCGATCCGCGTGCGGTGGCGGGGTTTTCCCGGACTTGTCAGATATCGGGCAAACGGCACACATCGCCAGCTGTTTGGCGTGTCGGTTCGGCCGAACGTGCCACCATGAATTCGTGCGAACCGTAATGGGGCCGACAAATCATGTGATTGTCGTCGGCGCAGGACTGGGCGGGCTCTCCTGCGCCCTGCACCTCGCCGGGGCCGGCCGCGAGGTGACCGTCATCGAGCGCTCCGGCAACCCCGGCGGCCAGGTCGGCGTGCTGGAGCTCGACGGGCACCGGTTCGACACCGGCCCCACGATGATCACCGCGCCGGACCTGCTGGCCGAGCCGCTGGCCGCGGTCGGCGAGCACCTGCACGACTGGATCGACCTCATCCGGCTCGACCCGGCCTACCGCGCCCACTTCCCCGACGGCACGACGCTGGACGTGCACGCCGACACGGACAAGATGGTGTCGGCGATCGCGAAGCTGTGCGGCGGCAAGGAGGCCGCGGGCTACCTGCGCTTCCTGCGCTGGGCGCGGCGGCTGCAGCAGTTCGAGCGGCGCGACCCGGCCGGGCACTGGCGCACCCTGGCCACCGAGGGGGCCCGGCGGCGGCTCACCGACTTCTTCGCCGACCCGCGTACGCAGCGGCTGTTCTCCTTCCGCAACCTGTTCACCGGCCGCGACCACCAGGCGGCGTCCTACCTGGACACGATCACCGAGGTCTGGTACCCGCGCGGCGGCATGAACACGGTCCCGCGCGCGCTGGCCGCGGCGGCCGAGAAGCACGGGGTGAACTTCCGCTACCACACCCACGTGACCTCGGTGGAGACCCGCGCGGGGCGGGCGGTGGCCGTGCACACCGCCGACGGCGAGCGGCTCACCGCCGACACCGTCGTGCTCAACCCCGACCTGCCCACGGCGTACAGCCTGCTGCCCGGTATGCCGCCCGCCCGGCTGCGCCGGCTGACCCCGTCGCCGTCATGCGTGGTGCTGCACCTGGGCACCCGCGACGACCGCGGCGGCTACCAGCGCATCGCCCACCACAACCTGCACTTCGGCCGCTCCTGGCGGCAGACCTTCGACGAGGTCGTCAACCGCGGCGAGCTGATGAGCGACCCGTCGATCCTGGTCACCAACCCGAGCCGGACCGACCCGACGGCCGCCCCGGCCGGCCGGCAGACCTACCAGGTCGTCGCGCCCGTGCCGAACCTGCGCACCGCGCCGGTGCGCTGGGACGGGCCGGTCGGCCGCCGGTACGCCGGGGAGCTGATGGCCACCCTGGAGGCGCGGGGCTACCTCGACCTCGGCGCGGACCTCGCGCTGTCCTATGTGGTGACGCCCGACGACTGGGCACGGTTGGGCATGGCCCACGGCACCCCGTTCGCCAGCGCGCACACGCTGCGGCAGACCGGTCCGATGCGACCGGGTAACCTTCACCCGACCCTGAGTAACGTCGTTTTCACCGGTTCGGGCACCCGCCCCGGCGTCGGCGTGCCCATGGTGCTGATCTCGGGCCGAGCCGCGGCCCGCCGAGTGGTCGGAGCGCGCGCATGAGGTCTCGCGAAGAGGATCTGGTCGAGCTGGTCGACGAGCACGGCGCGCCCTGCGGCAAGGCCACCGTCGCCCACGCGCACACCGCGCCCGGCATCCGCCACCGCGCCTTCTCCGTGCACCTGCTCGACTCCGCCGGCCGCCTGCTGCTGCAGCAGCGCGCGGCGGTGAAGACCCGGTTCGCGCTGCGCTGGGCCAACGCCACCTGCGGCCACCCCGGTCCGGGCGAGGACCTGGTCACCGCCGCGGCGCGCCGGCTGGCCGAGGAGATCGGCGTGCGCGGCGTCACCCTCACCGAGATCGGGGTGTACGCCTACCGCGCCGTCGACCCGTCGACCGACCGCGTCGAGGACGAGTACGACCACGTGCTGCTCGGCATCGTCGGCTCCGGCTCGGAGCCCCCGCGCCCGGACCCGGCCGAGGTCGCGGCCCTGCGCTGGGTCGCCCCCGCCGAGCTGCTCGCCGCCCTGGACGAACGGCCCGACGACTTCGCCCCCTGGCTGGCCGGGGTTACCGCGGTGGCCGTCCCCGCGCTCGGCGAGGTGTCCTGAACCGCAATCGTCGCCCCATTTCGCCACGAGCCTGACTGTGGCACCCTGAGGTCTCCACGGGGGTGGACCGACCTGGGGGAGCGGCGATGCAGCTGCGGCGCGCCCACGGCCTCGTCGCCGTGGTGACCGGTTTCACACTCCTGCTGGCGACCGGCTGCGGCGGCAAAGCGCCCACGGCAGCGCCATCGCCCTCCGCCTCGCCCTCGCCCTCGCCGAGTCCTTCCCCCAGCCCCAGCCCCAGTCCCAGCCCGTCGGCCAGCCCCACGCCCAGCAAGGCGCCCACGACCCGGCCCACCACCGAGAAGTCGTACGTCCTGCAGCGCACCAGCGGCTCGGCGGGCGTCGCGCTGACCTTCGACGACGGGCCGCACCCCACCTGGACCCCGCGTGTGCTCGACGCGCTGCGCGCCCGGGGCGTCAAAGCGACCTTCTGCCTGGTCGGCACCCAGGTCCAGGCACACCCCGCGCTGGTCCGGCGGATCGTCGCCGAGGGCCACACCCTGTGCAACCACAGCTGGAACCACGAGTTCAAGCTCGGCACCTGGTCCGAGACGAAGATCAGCTCGAACATGCGGGCCACCAACAACGCGATCCACGCCGCCGCGCCCGGCGCCCCGATCCGCTATTTCCGGCATCCGGGCGGAAACTGGACGGCCGCCGCCGTACGCGTCGCCCGCAGCCTTGGCATGAGCCCGCTGCACTGGACCGTCGACCCGCAGGACTGGCGCCGCCCGGCCGCCTCCACCATCACCAGCCGGGTCGTCAAGGGCACCCGGGCCGGAGGTGTGGTGCTGCTCCACGACGCCGGCGGAGACCGCTCGCAGACCCTGGCCGCGCTGCCCGGCATCATCGGTGGCCTGCGCGCGAAGTACCAGCTGATCCGGTTGCCCGACACGTTCTGACCCCGATTTGGCGGAACGGCCGCTGGTCACATATGCTTTCCGAGCCTCCGGCGGGGCCGGATGGGAGCAACAGCCACCATCACAGGCAGCTGCAAGCTTTATCGCAGCTGTGTGCGATGATGGTTCGGCCGCCCTCATCGTCTAGCGGCCTAGGACGCCGCCCTTTCAAGGCGGTAGCACGGGTTCGAATCCCGTTGGGGGCACGGACCGGGGACCTGATAAGGTCTCCCGGTAGCAAGGAAGAGCAAGGCAAGTAGCAAGGTCCTGTGGAGCAGTCGGAGTGCTCGCCGCCCTGTCAAGGCGGAGGTCGCGGGTTCAAGTCCCGTCAGGACCGCCAATGTTCGACCACCCCCGGTGGTTTCGGCCAGGTAGCTCAGTTGGTACGAGCGTCCGACTGAAAATCGGAAGGTCGGCGGTTCGACCCCGCCCCTGGCCACCAAAGCTCTTCGCCGGGCTTTGTCGCCCCGAACTGCGCCTGAGTGATCAGGCAGCGGCTCGGGGCCTTTTCATATGCGCGATCCTCTTCCGCTCGCGCGGGTAAATCCGTGGCCGCGAGCGTTCCGCCGGCACTACGGTCGCCCGATGGCTGAACTGGTCGTCCCGGACATGCTGCTGCACCGCGCGTGGCTCGACGCGCGCGACGAGTGGGGGCTCGGGGTGGTGCAGCCCGGCAGCGGGCTGCACCACGCCACCGACGTGGACTCGCCCGAAGCCTTCGCCGCCTGGGTCGACCGGCTCGTCACGTCCTCGGACGAGTCCGTGCCCATCGGGGAGGGGCTGGTGCACGCCTCGTACTGGTGGATGGTGGAGGACGGCGCGGTCGTCGGCTCGATCTCGCTGCGGCACCGGCTGAACGAGTTCCTGCTGCACGCCGGTGGGCACGTCGGCTACTCGGTGCGCCCGTCGGCCCGCGGCCGGGGCCTGGCCGGCTGGGCGGTGGCGCAGGTGCTGGCGTGCGCGCGCGAGAAGGGGATCGAGCGGGTCCTCATCACCTGCGACGACACCAACACGGCCTCGGCGCGCACCATCGAGCGCAACGGCGGGGTGCTCGAGGACGTCCGCGACACCGAACTCGGCCGGACCCGGCGCTACTGGATCGAGCTGGGCTAGCGCCGCGAGCGGGTCAGGACTCGCGGCGGCGCTTGGTGGCGACGGTGGAGCCGGCCAGGGTCAGCAGGCACTGGGGGAGCTGGCCGTCGGCCAGCGCGGCGCCGATGAGCGCCTCGCCGGTCGGCTCGTCGCTGTTGACGTACGCGCTGACGAACCTGGCCACCCAGCGGGCGTCGTACGCCGCTTCGTCTATGCCGGGGAAGTCCAGCGCCCAGGCGCCCGCGCGGACGCCGTCGCCGGCCAGCTCCCCGGCCAGGCACCAGGCGACGTTGTAGGCACCCTCACTGCCGTCGCGCTTCACCACCTCGTCGAGGGTTCCCGCCACCGCGCTGCCGTCTCCGGCAAGTGCCTGGTCAAGTACAAGAGCGGCGTCCTCGAAGGAGTGGTCTGGATCGACGGTCACGGTGGGAGCCTAACGGGCGGCGGCAACCGTACCGGAGCACTCGCCACCCATCGGGCGTATTGGCCCCTCCCCCAAAGCAGGGAACAACGCTAAGGTGCCCGTTGGACCATCGCCATGGAGGCACCCTCATGCGTTTCTCGCGAGCTGTCATCGCCGCTGCCTGCGTCTCGCTGCTCACCCTGTCTGCCTGCAGCTCGGGGCCGGACGATTCCCAGAACCCGGCGTACCAGGGGGCGTACCTCTACGGCACCGACGGCAACATGGCGAACGAGTTCGGCGCGGAGTTCAAGGAGCAGCCGGGCCTGCTCAACGGCATGAAGGGCACGCTGCCGCTGAACGAAGCGGAGGAGGCGTTTCTGCAGGGGATAAAGCGGATCAATCCCGGCCTCAAGGACCGCCTGTACGCCGGCGAGGCGTACGACGCCGTCGTGATCAGCGCGCTGGCCGCGCAGCAGGCCGGCAGCACCGAGCCCGCCAAGATCGCGAAGTACATCAACGCGGTGACCGTCGGCGGCACCATCTGCCGCTCGGTCAAGCAGTGCCTGACCCTGGCGAAGAGCGGCAAGCCGATCTCCTACCGCGGCATGACCGTGCGATACGGCTTCAGCGAGGTCGGCGAGCCTGCGACGACGAGCTACGGCACCGTGCACTTCGGTGACGGCAACGCCCTCGACAACGGCAAGACCGAGTACCTCGGCACCGGCAACGAGCGCGACGTGACCGGCCAGAAGCTGCCGACGCCGGTGAAGAACGGCACCACCGACAAGCCGCTGACCTTCGGCGGCCTGCTGCCGAAGACCGGCGCGCTGGCATACACGACCCCGCCGATGGACGCGGGCGCCAAGCTCGCGATCGAGGAGATCAACGCCGCCGGCGGCGTGCTCGGCAAGCCGGTGAAGTGGATCGAGGGCGATGACGGCACCTCGGTGCCGAAGGCCAAGGCCACCATCGAGAGCCACCACGCGGCCGGGGTGCAGGTGCTGATCGGCCCGGGCGCCTCGGGCGTCGCGCTGGCCACGCTGCCGGATGCGATCAAGTACGGCATGGTCATGTTCTCGCCGTGCAACACCTCGCCCGACCTGACCGGCTTCGACGACAAGGGCCTGTACTTCCGCACCGCGCCCTCGGACCTGCTGCAGGCGCGGGCGCTGGCCGACGTGATGCTGCGCGACGGCCTGCAGCGGGTCGCGATCGTCACGCACAGCGACAACTACGGCAAGAAGCTCGCCGAGGGTGTCACCAAGGAACTGGTCAAGGCCGGCGTGAGCGAGGTGGACGTGCAGACGTACATCTACGAGATCACCGACGACGGCTCGGTCAAGGACCAGGCCGAGCTGGCGAAGATCGCCAACCAGATCCTGCCCACGAACCCCGACGGCGTGCTGGTCATCGGCTACTCCGAGTCCGCGGGAGCGATCAAGGCCCTCGCTGCCGCCGGTGCGAAAATCCGCCACTAACGTGTTGCGGTACGACCCCCGTTAAGGAGAAGTCATGAGCGAGTCCGTGGAGACCCGCGGCGACGACCGCCGCGACCTGATCAAGGGCGACACCGACAACGACGGCCGCACCGACGTGTGGGTGTCCGACACCGACGGCGACGGCAAGGCCGACCTGTTCCAGTTCGACACCGACCACGACGGCGAGGTCGACATCACCCTGGTCGACCTCGACCAGGACGGCACGCCGGAGATCACGGTCGACGGCGACGGCGGCCACGCCCCCAACTGACGCGGCTCGCCGCGCCGGCGCTTTTCATAGACGCTGGCCTATTTCATCGAATCTGGTGCACGATTTTTCGATGAGATAGGCCAGCGTCTTTTCGTGGCGGAGGGGGTGGCGGAGGGCGTTGCGGAGGGTGTGGCGGAGGGTGTGGCGGACGCGAGAGACCGGTCAGGTGATGGGGGCGGGGGTCAGGCGGCGTTGAGGTGGCGGATGGCCTGCCAGATGAGCAGGAAGAGGGCGACGGCGAAGAGGGCGCCGAGCACGACCACGCGGGGCACGGCGGGGCGCATCGGGGAGACGACCGCTTCGGGGTGGCCGAGGTTCACCAGGCGCTGCCGCTGGGCGAGCACCTCGTCGCGGCAGTGCACCAGCAGCATGTCGCCGGGCGCGATGTGGTCGACCCGGCTCAGCTCCACCGCGAACCGGGCCTGCGCGGTCTGCAGGCCGCGTACCGCCCGCTCACCGGCCCGGCCGCAGCGGGCCCGGCCGTAGCGGCGGGCGTCGGCCCGCAGGTGGCCGTGGCCCATGATCTGCAGCTCGCCGGGGGTGGCGATGTTCCGGTCGTGCAGCCGGGCGAGCTGCGCGACGTAGTAGTGGGCCTCGCGATGCCGGGCCACCCACAGCAGGGCCAGCACCATGGCCAGCGCGGGCAGCCCCTTGCCGAGCATGCCGAGCAGCACCCCGGCGGCCCCGGAGCCCAGGCCGTCCGCGAACAGGGGCGAGTTCCACACGAAGTGGGTGAGCCAGGCCAGCCCGAGGCCGAGGCCGAGCCCGCCGAGCCGCCACCACATCGGCTTGTCGGTGCGCACCACGAACCAGGCGATGCCCGCACCGGCGAGCGCGGTGAACAGGGTGTGGCTCCACAGGCCGGCCAGGAAGCCGCGCAGGAAGAAGGTGGCGATCACGGGACCGACGCCGTCGCCCTGGCCGCGCAGCGCGACCGCGTTGACGGCGAACACGATGTCCTCGACGACCTGGTAGCCGAGCCCGATGAGCGCGCCGTAGACCATGCCGTCGAGCACGCTGTTGATCTGCTTGCGGGCGACCAGCACGATCATCACGACGCCCAGCGCCTTGAGCAGCTCCTCGATGGTCGGCCCGGCGATGGCCGAGCCCCAGGTCGCGGCGAAGGCCGGTGAGATCAGCTTGGCGACCAGGTCGTGCACGGCCTGGGTGCCGGGGATCGCCGCCGTGGTGGCCACCGCGCCGCCCCAGGCGAACGCGGTCGCCATGAGCAGCGGCGGCTCGCGTTCGAGGAAGTCCATGGACGCTATGAACAGCCAGAACGGCACGGCGTACAGGGCGAACAGGAGTACCGCCGAGGTGGTGGCGATCGGGAAGCGGGCCATGTCGGTGCGCAGGATCTCCAGCAGGCGCAGCAGGCCGGCCAGCATGATCAGGCCGAGCAGCCAGAACGCCGGCAGCTGCAGCGACTTGAGCGCTCGCGCCGCGCGGGGCGTCGGGCGTACGGAGAACCGCCAGCGCCGCCCGCCGGAGCGGTCCGCGACCGTCACCGGCCACCGCCGTACCGGATGGAGCTGATCGAGTCGTCGATGCCGGCGAGTTCGCGCTGCAGTTCGAGCTGCGCGCCGCTGACGGTGACCTCGATCGAGCGCCCGTCGGCGAGGAAGACGGCGTACCGGCCGCACCGGCCGGGCGCGGTGTAGCCGCCGGCCAGGCCGGACAGCCCACTGGCCGTGTTCACCCCGCCCTCGTCCCCGGTTACCTGGTAGCCCTGCGTCGCCTTGATCTTCGTACGCAGCTTGTCGGCCGCCTCCGCGATCTGCCCGCCGAACGGCTGCACCACGATCGCGTAGCGCACGTCGCCGACCAGGAACAGCACGGTGGCGCGCTCGTCGCCGGGGCGGGTCTTGCTGGCGTCGACCCGGGCTCCGGGCGGCGGCTGCACGCTGACGCCCGCGCCCACCTCGTAGAGGTGCCCGGCCAGGGAGCGGTCGGTCGGCACAGCCCGGTTGAGGGCCGGCAGCCCGAAGACGACGAAGAGCAGGGCAGCGAGTACCGCTGCCCCTCCCAGCAGGTTCCGCACCAGTCGATGGGCGACCATGGTCCGACGGTAGCGGGGCATAGAACTTGAATGCTGCTATATCGAACAACCCGGGCGCATGACCGAGGGGGACTTTGACGGTATGCAACAACGCCTTCAGGATGAGTGAATGACCGGACGGGTGATCAACCGGCGGGAACAGCACAAACAGCACACCCGCGAGGCGCTGGAGGACGCGGCGCTGGCGCTGTTCGCCCGGCAGGGCTTCGAGCAGACCACGGTGGAGGACATCGCGGCCGAGGTCGGCGTCTCGGTGCGCACCTTCTTCCGCTACTACGCGTCCAAGCAGCACGTGCTGTTCGGCGACGTCGGCCACTCGCGGGTGGAGCAGCTGCGCGCCGCCCTGGCCGCCCGCCCCGGCGGGGAGCCGCCGCTGGAGTCGGTGCGCGCCGTGCTGGACGGGGCCGACATCACCGACGAGGCCCAGCTCGGGCAGATCCGAGCCCGCCTGCGTCTGCTCACCGAGCAGCCGACGCTGCTGAGCGCGTACCTGGTGATCAGCGAGGAGCTGCGGAGCCTGGTGAGCCGCTTCGTCGCGGTGCGGTGCGGGGTGCCCGAGTCCCACCCGTACCCGCTGCTGGTCGCCGGGGCTGCCCAGGCCGCGTGGGACAGCGCGCTCTGGTCCTGGGCCGGCGGGCACAGCCCCGACCTGGCCGATGCGCGCCGTTCGGCGTTCGCGCAGCTCACTGTGGGTATTCGCGCTCCGGGGTGAAAGGGGCATACCGCCCCGTTGGTCATCACATTCGGGTAACAGCCGCCACTGTCTGCGAACCCCCTCCCTGTCGTCTCAACTCATACAGAAGTTGAAGCGCAAACGATCAGGGAGGCGTCATGCTGGCACGTCGGCGGGCCTATAGCGCGAAGGGCCTGTTGACTGCCGCCGCGGCGGCAGCACTGATCTCGACGACGCTCCTGGTGGGGTTGGCGAGCTACAGCGGCGCGGTGATCGAGGCGGGCGGCCGGGCGGCCGTGGCCGCGGCCCCGCCGGACGAGCGCGCCGTGCAGGTGCGCCTGCCCTCCCGCACCGGTGGCAGCGGCTGGTCCTCGACCGGCACCGAGGTCGGCAAGTCATTCTCGGAGCAGTCCTGGCGGGAGACCGACGGCAAGCTGCGCGAGTCGTTCGCGGCCCGGTTCTCCGGCACGAAGGTCGAGTTCGGCTCGGCCGGTTACGCCAGCGGCCTGCGGTTCACCAGCGACACCGGTGACGCGACGGCCGACAGCTACGGCGTGGTGTACGCCCGGGTCATGTTCCTGGACGAGCTGGCCGAGCACGCCCGCCTGGTCTCCGGAACGTGGCCGGCGGCCGGCTCGAACCCGCAGCAGGTCGTCGTGGGCGAGGCCGCCGCGCAGGCGCTCGGGCTGCAGGTCGGCTCCGAGGTCACCTTCGCCAACGGCATCACCAAGAAGAACCAGCGCGTGGTGGTCAGCGGCGTCTTCGCCGCGAACCGGGAAGAGGACCCGTACTGGCTGCTCGTGCCCGAGATGGCCGAGGGCGTCGAGGCCGGGCGCAGCACGTACGGCCCGCTGGTGCTGCCCCGTGAGGACTTCTTCCGCGACTGGTCCTACCTCGGCAACAGCGGCTGGGTGGTGACGCCGGACCTGTCCCGGGCCGAGCTGCCGCAGCTGATCGCCGCCCGCAACGCGGTGCGGACCCTGCCGGAGGTGACCGAGGAGCTGGGCTATGGCGACGGCGGCCAGGCCGGCACGCATCTGGAGCGACTGGTCGACCGGATCCAGCAGGCCAGCCTCGTCGGCCGGTCCGACCTGCTCACCCCGCTGCTGCTGATCTCCATCCTCGGCGGGTACGCGCTGCTGCTGCTCGCCGCACTGCTCACCGAGGGCCGCCGGGCGGAGACCGCGCTGCTGCGCGCCCGCGGCGCGTCTCGCGGCCAGCTGGCCGGCCTGGCCGCCCGCGAGGCGCTGCTGATCGCCGGGCCCGCCGCCGTGCTGGCCCCGCTGCTCGTCGCCCCGCTGCTGGGCCTCGTCGCGCGGCTGCCCGCGCTGAGCAACGTGAGCCTGCGGCTGGAGGCCGGGATCACGCCGACGACCATCGCCGTCGCCGCGGCCGCCGGGCTGGGCTGCGTACTGGCGATGCTGCTGCCCGCCATGCGCGGCGGCGGCACCTACGTCGCGGACCTGGCGGCCCGATCGCGGCCCAGCCGCGCCGCCGCCGCCCAGCGCACCGGCCTGGATCTCGCCCTCGTCGGCTTCGCCGGGCTGGCCTGGTACCAGCTGCAGCAGTACGAGTCGCCGCTGTCCGGCGTCGCCGGCAAGCTCGGCATCGACCCGCTGCTGGCCGCGGCCGGGCCGCTCGGGGTGCTCGCGGGCGCGGTGCTCGCGCTGCGCCTGCTCCCGCCGCTCACCCGGCTGCTGGAGCGCCGGGTGGACCGGCGGCCCTGGTTCGCCGCCCAGCTCGGCGTCTGGCAGGCCGGACGCCGCCCGCACGCCGGCCCGGTGCTGCTGCTCGCGCTGAGCGTCGCGGTCAGCACGCTGGCCTGGACGCTCGCCGCGACCGCCCGGCAGTCCCAGGTCGACCAGGCCGACCACACCGCGGGCGCGGACCTGCGCCTGATCGAGACGGCCTGGTCCGTGCCGCCCGGCCGGGTGGACCAGCTCGCCGCGCTGCCCGGGGTCACCACGGCCCTGCCGGCCTGGCGGACCCGCATGGACACCGGCGAAAAGGCGACCCCGACCACGGTCCTGGCCATCGACACGACGGCCGCCGGTGACGTGCTGCGGCTGCGCCCCGACCTCGGCGACGCGCCCGCACAGCTGGCCGCCGCCGCGGCGGAGAGCCACCGCCAGCCGGGCGTCGACCTGCCAGAGGGCACGACGGCGCTGCGCGGCACAGTTCGTGTCACCGGCCCGGAGGGCGAGTGGCTCGCCCACCCGCGCGAGGTGACGGCGCTGGTGCTCACCGACGAGCACGGTGCGATCCACCAGGTGTCGGTGGCCGGCGACGAGGACTCCGACGCGTACGCCTTCGAGGTGGCACTGCCCCGTACGCCGCGCCTGCGGCTGACCGGGTTCGCCGTGGACGGCCCGGAGATGCCCGGCGGCATCCCGATCGTGTGGCAGCTCAACGGCCTGGCAGCGGTAGGCGCGGGCGGCGCCGCCACGGCGCTCAAGCTCGACGGCGACGGCACGAGCTGGGGCCTGCCCACCTCCTCCCTGAGCGGGCAGCAACGGGTCGAGGGCGACACGGTCCGGGTCGAACTGATGAGCGCCGGTGGCTTCGGCGAGGTCCCGCGGTTCGCGTTCAACCTGCGCCCGATGAGTGACAAACTCACCGTCCCGGCGCTGGCCACGCCCGAGGTGCTCGCGTCGCTGCACACCGAGGTCGGCACGAAGCTGGCCATCCCGCTGTGGGGCAGCAGCAACGTCGAGGTGCACATCGTCGGACAGCTCACCGCGCTGCCCGGCGGGGTGGACCAGGCCGCGCTGCTGGTCGACATGCCCGCGCTGAGCACCCACTTCCAGCAGGCCGGCTGGCGTCCGCCCAACATCACCGAATGGTGGGTGCAGACCGACCCGGCCCGGCACGCCGAGGCCGCCGCGGCGGCCGGCCCGCTGCCCAACCTGCAGACCGTCGACCGGAAGGCGCTGGCCGTGCACGCGGCGGACGACCCGTTCGGCGTCGGCGCGCGGATCGCCCTGTTCATCGCCGCGCTCGGCGCGATCTGCCTGGCCCTGGTCGGCGTCGCCGTCGACGTGCGGGCGACCGCCCGGCGCCGGGTCGCCGAGCTCGCGGTGCTGAACACCCTGGGCGCGACGCCGCGGCTGCTCGCCCGCGCGCTGATGATCGAGCAGGCGTTCCTGGCCGGGCTCGGCGTGGCGGTCGGCCTGGTGGTCGGCCTGCTGGTCGCCCGGACGACCGGGCCGCTGGTCATCCTCACCCCGAGCGCGAGCCGGCCGGTGCCGCCCGCGCTCACCACGACGGACTGGCTGCCCGTGCTGGGCACCGCCGCCGCCCTGCTCGCCCTCACCCTGGTGATGGCCGGGCTGGTGGCCACCACGATGCGGCAGCGGCTGGCCGCGGCCCAGCTGCGGATCGGAGCTGACCGGTGAAGGGTTGGATCGCCCGGGTACGGGCCACGGCCGGGCCGCTGGCGCTGCTCGGCACACTCACACTGCTGGCCGGAGTGCTGGTGGTCGGCGCGCCACGGGCCGCGAACCGGCTGACCGACGAGGGCCTGCGCAACGACATCTCGCAGCTCAGTTACACGTCCCGGGACCTCACCTACCGTGGCCTCAAGGACAAGGGCGACAACTGGAAGCCGGACGGCAAGCTGGAACAGCAGCAGGCCGTGCTCTACCCGGCGCTGCGCGAGCGGATCGAGCAGTCCTGGTGGGCGGCGACCACGACGCTGGACGAGTCCTGGGTGACCGGGACCGGCCTGCCTGGTGACAACAAGCAGGGCGCGATGCTGTTCAGCCTGCGCGCCGGCAACGGGCTGGAGGAGCAGGTCGACCTCGTCGAGGGCCGCTTCCCGAAGACCAAGGCGGGCACCGCGGGCCCGATCGAGGTCGTGCTGACCGAGTGGAACGCCGACAAGCTGCGGCAGAAGGTCGGCAGCACGTTCCTGTTCCACCGGGAGGTCCCGGTCGAGGTGGTCGGCATCGTGCGGCCGCACGACGAGAACGGCACCTTCTGGGAACCCACGCCGTTCGGGCTGCGGGCTTACCTGCCCAACGACGACGGCGACCCGTACCGAGTGGTGGTCTACTCCGACGAGCTCGGCCTCGACCGCGTGAAGGATCTCGCCGGCATCGTCTACGAGTGGCGCTACCGGGTCGACACGGCGAAGCTCGACGCGGGCGTGCTGCCCGAGGTCGTCGAGGCGGTCACCGTCGCCCGGCGGCAGGGGCTCGACGCGACCCTGCTGACCAGCCTGGACTCGCAACTGGCGAAGTTCGCCGACAAGGCCCGTGCCGGGGCGGCGCTGCTGGCCGTCGTGCAGATGGGCGCGCTGATCACGCTGGCCGGGCTGGTGCTGCTGGCGGCCCGGGTCGCCGTGACCCGCCGCCGGGGCGAGTTCGCGCTGCTGCGGGCGCGCGGCGGGGCCATCGCCACCATCGGCTCGTACACGCTGCTGGAGTCGCTGCTGGTGGTGCCCCCGGCGGTGGCCGGCGGCCTGCTCGGCGCGGCGGTGGCCGGACGGCCCGCGGTCACCTGGCCGGTGCTGGCCGTGTTCACCGCGCTGGCGGCGCTGGCGGTGCCGGTCATGACCATGCGGACGGCCCGCAACCCCTCCTTCTCCGGCGAGCGGGCCGACCTGGCCACGGCACGGGTCGGCGTGAAGCAGCGCACCGCGGAGCTGAGCCTGCTGGTGCTGGCCGGGCTGGGCGTGTGGCTGCTGCGCAGCCGCGGGCTGAGCACCGCCGCCGGGGTCGACGTCTACCTGGCCGCGGTGCCGGCGCTACTGGCCGCCGGGGCGGCGGTCGCGATGGTGCGGCTGGTGCCGCCGGTGGTGAGCCGGCTGGGCCGGCTGGCCGCCCGTGGGCGCGGCGCGGTGAGCTTCCTCGGCCTGTCTCGCTCGGGCCGCACCGCGGGCGCGGTCATCGGGCCGGTCGCGGTGCTGGTCGTCGCGGTCAGCACGGCGGTGTTCAGCGTGGCCGTGGCAAGCACCATCGACGAGGGCCGCAACCGGGCCACCGACCTGCGCCTGCCCGCCGACGTCAAGATCGACGGGTACTTCTTCGACGACGCCACCGAGGCGGAGCTGGCCGCGGTGCCCGGTGTCACGGCGGTGTCCCAGTACATGGTCGACGGGGCCAGCGATCTGGTCGTCGATCAGAAGCGGCTCGGCACGGTGTACGCGCTGGTGCTCGACGGGCAGGCGTACGCCAAGGTGGTGGCGGACTCCGGAGTCGACGTGACCCCGCCGAAGGAGTTCACCGAGGCGGTGCCCGGCGCACAGGTACCGGCCCTGGTCTCCCCGGGCGTCGCCAAGCAGCTCGGCGGCGACCACGGCGCGGTCACACTGCGCGGCCGGCAATACGAGTTCCGGATCGCCGCCGTGGTCGACGGCTTCCCGCCGATCGCCAACGGCGCGTCGAACTTCATCATCGTGCCGTGGCAGGCGGTGCAGACCGACGCTCAGAAGGCGTTCACGCCGAACGGCTACCTGATCGCCGGCGACGCCGACCCGGAGCGGCTGCGCGAGGTCGGCGCCGCGGGTCAGGAGCGCTGGGCCAACGAGGGCTTCCGGCCGCGCGCGTACGAGGAGGTCACTGACGTGATCACCTGGGCGCAGGCGCGGGAGGAGCTGGACAAGGCCAGCATCAACGCGGTGGTGACGTTCGCGTACGCGATCGGTGCGGGTGCGGGGGTGGCGCTGGCGCTGCTGGCGATCGGGTTCGCGGTGGTGTCGGGGGCGCGGGGCCGGGGCACGGTGCTGTCGCGGTTGCGGACCATGGGCCTGTCGCGGGGTCAGGGCCGTCGTCTGCTGCTGGTGGAGTTGATGCCGGTGGTGGTCGTGGCGGTGGTGACCGGTGCGGTCGTCGGGACGGCGGTGCCGTATCTGATCGCCCCGGCGTTGGGGCTGTCGCAGTTCACCGACGGGGTGTCGGTGGGTGTCACGTTCGACCCGGTGATCGTCGGCGCCTGCCTGGTGCTGGTGGTCGTCGGGATG
>NZ_JBEZEB010000066.1:0-36096 GCF_040648615.1 Catellatospora sp. NPDC049111
GTGCGGCTGAGCATCGAGCGGGCGGGGGCGCGCGCCCCGGGGGGCCCCGTGTGGCTCGGCGGGCCTCCGTTCCGCGATGGCAAAGCGCCCCTTCTGTCACTCACATGCTGGCGATGAGGCGTTCCACGCGCTCGTCGTGCGCCCGGAACGGGTCCTTGCACAGGACCGTGCGCTGGGCCTGGTCGTTCAGCTTCAGGTGCACCCAGTCGACCGTGAAGTCGCGGCGCTTCTCCTGGGCGTGCCGGATGAACTCGCCCCGCAGCCGCGCCCTGGTCGTCTGCGGCGGTGTCTCCTTCGCCTCGAACGTGCGCAGGTCGGTCACCACCCGGTCGACCTTGCCCCGCTTCTCCAGCAGCGGATACAGCCCCCGGCCGCGGCGCAGGTCGTGGTACGCCAGATCCATCTGCGCCACCCGCGGGCTCGACAGCGGCAGATCATGCTTGCGCTGGTACGCCTCGATCACCCGCAGCTTGGTCACCCAGTCGATCTCCCGGCCCACGTCGCCGAGGTTGCCCGACTCCACCGCGTCGAGGACCCGGCCCCACAGCTCGATCACCCGCTGCGCCGACGGATCACCCGAGCGGCGCGCCACGAACTCCGTCGCCTTCTCGTGGTAGATCCGCTGGATCTCCAGCGCGCTGGCCTCCTTGCCGCTGGCCAGCCGCACCTTGCGCCGCCCGGTGATGTCGTGCGACACCTCCCGGATCGCCCGGATCGGGTTCTCCAGCGCCAGGTCCGGCATCGCCACCCCCGTCTCGATCATCCGGAGGACCAGATCCGCGCTGCCCACCTTCAGCAGCGTGGTGACCTCGTTCATGTTCGAGTCGCCGACGATCACGTGCAGCCGCCGGTAGCGCTCGGCGTCGGCGTGCGGCTCGTCGCGGGTGTTGATGATCGGCCGGGACCGCGTCGTCGCCGACGACACGCCCTCCCAGATGTGCTCGGCCCGCTGCGACAGGCAGTAGACCGCGCCCCGCGGCGTCTGCAGCACCTTGCCCGCCCCGCAGATCAGCTGCCGCGTCACCAGGAACGGGATCAGCACGTCCGCCAGCCGGCCGAACTCCCCGTGCCGCGACACCAGGTAGTTCTCGTGGCAGCCGTACGAGTTGCCCGCCGAGTCGGTGTTGTTCTTGAAGAGGTAGATCTCCCCCGCGATACCCTCGTCGTGCAGCCGCTTCTCGGCGTCGACGAGCAGACCCTCCAGGATCCGCTCGCCCGCCCGGTCGTGCGCCACCAGATCGACCACCGAATCACACTCGGGGGTCGCGTACTCGGGGTGGGAACCGACGTCGAGGTAGAGGCGTGCGCCGTTGCGCAGGAAGACATTGCTGGACCGTCCCCATGAGACGACCCGGCGGAAGAGGTAGCGCGCCACCTCGTCGGGAGACAGCCGCCGCTGGCCCCGATAGGTGCAGGTGACGCCGTACTCGGTCTCCAGTCCGAAGATTCGTCGGTCCATACACAGACACTAGCCGCCCAAACGCCCAAGGTCACTCTCGTACGACCTGACGCCGCCGGTGTAATCGCGACGGATCCCCGACCGCCCCCGCAACCGCAGGTCGCGCACGGCGCGCCACGGAACGTGACCTAAACTTCCGTTGTCATGAAACTTCTGGTCACCGGCGGCGCGGGCTTCATCGGCTCCCACTACGTGCGCACCCGGCTCGCCGCACCGGGCCGCCCCGCCGACCGGATCACCGTGCTCGACCGGCTCACCTACGCCGGCAACCGCGACAACCTCGCCCCCGTCGCCGCCGACCCCCGACTCACCTTCATCGAAGGCGACATCTGCGACCCGCACCTGGTCGACGGCCTCGTCGCCGGACACGACGCGGTGGTCCACTTCGCCGCCGAATCACACGTCGACCGCTCCATCGCCGCCGCGGCCGAGTTCGTGCGCACCAACATGCTCGGCACCCAGATCCTGCTCGACGCCGCCGTACGCCACCGCACCGGCCGCTTCGTGCACGTCTCCACCGACGAGGTCTACGGCTCCACCGACACCGGCAGCTGGACCGAACACCAGCCGCTCGCCCCGCGCTCGCCCTACGCCGCGTCGAAGGCAGGCTCCGACCTGCTCGCGCTCGCCGCGTACACCACCCACGGCCTCGACGTCGTGGTCACCCGTTCGAGCAACACCTACGGGCCCTACCAGTACCCCGAAAAGATCATCCCGCTGTTCACCACGAACCTGCTCGACGGGCTGCCCGTGCCGCTCTACGGCGACGGCTCGCACCGCCGCGAGTGGCTGCACGTCGACGACCACTGCGCGGGCGTCGAGCTGGCCCTGCGCCACGGCCGCGCCGGCGAGGTCTACCACCTCGGCGGGCACGACGAACTCGCCAACAGCGACCTCACCGCCCTGCTGCTGAAGCTCACCGACCGCGGCCCGGATCTGGTCCACCACGTCGCCGACCGCCCCGGCCACGACCACCGCTACGCCCTGGACAGCACGAAGAGCGCCCAGGAACTAGGCTACCGGCCGTCGGTCCCGCTCACCGAGGGGCTGGCCGCCACCGTCGCCTGGTACCGCGCCAACCGCGCTTGGTGGCAACCCCTGACCACCCGCCACCACTGACCGGTCTGCGCCGGACCACCAGCCGCCACGCCCGGCCCCCGCGCCACGCCGCCCCGCGCTTCATAAACGTTGGCCTATCCCATCGAATCCGAGCCGCGGATTTTCGATGAGATAGGCCAACGTCTATTCAAAACGGGGCGGGGCGGGGCGGGTTACTCCGCTGCGGGTGTGTCGGTTTCGGGGGCCGGCTTCGGGGCGTCTGCCTTGGGCGTCGCGGCCTTGGCAGGCTCCGCCTTCGCCGGGTTCACCAGTGCGGCCAGCGCGGCGCCGATCACGCGCCGGAACTTGCGGCCCGGCCGGGCCCGCTCCAGCACCGCGACCTCCAACTGCTCGGGAGCCAGCGTACGCGCTGCGCCGCCCTCGCCCCCGACGCTGCTCAGCGCCTTGACCGCCAGCTTCAGCGCCTCACCCAGGGTGTGCGACTCGCTGTGCTCGGCACGCAGGATGTTGCCGATCGCCTCGGCCTGCCCGCCCATCGCCATGAAGCCCGGCTCGTCCTGCACCGAACCGTCATAGGTCAGCCGGTACAGTTCGTCGTGCTCCGGCGCGGACCCCACCTCGGCGACGCAGATCTCCACCTCGTACGGCTTGCCCTGCTCGCTGAAGATCGAGCCCAGGGTCTGCGCGTACGCGCTGGCCAGCGCCCGCCCGGTGACGTCGCGGCGGTCATAGGAGTAGCCCCGCAGGTCGGCCATGCGCACACCGGCGTTGCGGAGGTTCTCGAACTCGTTGTAGCGGCCCACGGCCGCGAACCCGATCTTGTCGTAGATCTCGCTCACCTTGTGCAGCGTGGTGGAGAGGTTCTCCGCCACGAACAGCACACCACCGGCGTACGTCAGCACGACCACGCTGCGACCGCGGGCGATGCCCTTGCGGGCGTACTCCGAGCGGTCCCGCATGATCTGCTCGGGCGAGGCGTAGAACTGCATGGCCACGGCGTGTCTTCTCCTTATGGCGTTTCGGGAGAGCGGATGGGATCAGGCGCCCGGCTGCTGCGCCCGGGCCGCGATGACGAGCTCGGCCAGGGCCGCGGTCTCCTCGTCGGTCAGGCGCTGCGTGCCCTCGGCGGTCGCGGTCATCACCACAGGGAAGATCTTGCGGATGACGTCCGGGCCACCGGTGGCGGTGTCGTCGTCGGCCGCGTCGTAGAGGGCCTCCACGGCCAGCTGCGCAGCCTCGGCGATGCTGAGGCCGCGCTTGTAGCGCTTCTTCAGCGACGACTTCGCGAACAGCGAACCCGAGCCGATCGCGTCGTAGCCGCCGTGCTCCTCGTACAGGCCGCCGGCGATGTCGAAGCTGAAGATGCGCCCCACCTTGCCGGGCGTCTTCGCGTCGAGGTCGAACCCGGCGAACAGCGGGATCACAGCCAGGCCCTGCATGGCCGCGCCGAGGTTCTGCCGGATCATCGTGGCCAGGCGGTTGGCCTTGCCGTCGAGCGAGAGCATCGCGCCCTCGATCTTCTCGTAGTGCTGCAGCTCCACCTGGAACAGCCGCATCAGCTCGATGCCGACGCCGGCCGTGCCCGCGATGCCGATGAGCGAATACGGGTCGGCGGGGTGCACCTTCTCGATGTCGCGGCTCGCGATGAGGTTGCCCATGGTCGCGCGGCGGTCACCGGCCATCACCACACCCTCGTCGGTGCTGATCGCGACGATGGTGGTGGCGTGCGGGGCCAGGTCGGCGTTCATGCCGGCGGGCAGGGGGCGGCGGCCGGGCAGCAGCTCCGGCGCGACCTGCGTCAGGAAGTCCGTGAAAGACGACGTTCCCGGCGTGGTGAAACTAGCTGGTAGACGCCCGGGTGAACCAAGACCCGCTGACACGCTGTCTCCTTCAGATACTCGATCGCCCTGGCAAGTGACTGCTCGTTGTCTTTGAACTGTCCAAGACCGCCGTTGCAGTTGAAACACAGGATGCCACGTACGTTACCGAATTCATGGTCATGGTCAACGTGCTCGGACCCCGGTGTGCCGCGCTGTCGCGACACCGACCGACCATCGGTCGGCGAGCCCGGGAACGCCCGAGCGGCCCGGAGGCCGCTCGTCCACTCGTTCCACGATGTCTGCCGCCCCGGGTGCGGAGCGGTCCCGGCCACGCCGAGAAAGGCTGATCCGTTTGTCCTGGAAAATCGGACAAATCAGGATCATTGGCCGCCTTTCTGGACGTACCCCCTAATGAACTCCTCGGCGTTCTCCTCGAGGACGGCGTCGATCTCGTCGAGGATGTCGTCGACGTCCTCGCCGATCTTCTCGACGCGCTCGGCAACCTCGGGGTTCACCTCGGGCGCGACCGACTCGGCCTCCTGCTCGCCCTTCGAGCGGCCCGACTGTGACTGTCCACCGTCCTGCGTGGCCATCTGCGCCTCCCTGACGTCGCCTGTGGGCCTTAAACGTAGCGCGCGGGACCTACGAAAGCGATCACCCCGCGGTGATCACTTCCAGAAGATCCTTTGCGCTGGGGCAACGGTCGAACAGCGCGCCGACGTGTTTCTTCGTGCCGCGCTCCGGCTCCATCATCGGCACCCTGACCAGGGCCTCCCGGCCCACGTCGAAGATGACCGAGTCCCAGCTCGCGGCGACCACTTCGGACGCGTACTTGCCCAGGCACCGGCCGCGGAAGTAAGCCCGCGTGTCGTCCGGCGGGTCGGTCATCGCGGCGCGGGTCGACTCCGGGTCGAGCAGCGTCTTCATCGCGCCCCGGGCGACCAGGCGGTGGTAGAGGCCCTTCTCCGGGCGCACGTCGCTGTACTGCAGGTCGACCAGCTGGAGCTTGGACGACGCCCAGCCCAGGTTCTCCCGCTCGCGGTAGCCCTCCAGCAGGCGCAGCTTGGCCACCCAGTCGAGCTCGTCGGCGAGCTGCATCGGGTCGTCGCCGAGCCGGGTCAGCACGCTCTCCCAGCGGTCGAGCACGTCGCGGGTCTGGGAGTCGGTGTCGGCGCCGGTGCGCGACTCGACGAAGGCGTGGGCCCGCTCGTAGAACGCCCACTGCAGGTCGAGCGCGGTGAGCCGGCGGCCGTCGCGCAGCCGCATGGTGTGCTTGAGGGTCGGGTCGTGGCTGACCGCGCGCAGCTCGGCGACGGGGTCGGCGATGCCGAGGTCGGTGGTGAGCGCCTTCTCCTCGATCATGGTGAGGATCAGCGCGGTCGTGCCGACCTTCAGGTAGGTCGAGATCTCGGACAGGTTCGCGTCACCGATGATCACGTGCAGGCGGCGGTACTTGTCCGCGTCGGCGTGCGGCTCGTCGCGGGTGTTGATGATGGGCCGCTTCAGCGTGGTCTCCAGGCCCACCTCGACCTCGAAGAAGTCGGCGCGCTGGGTGATCTGGAAGCCGGCCTGGCTGCCGTCCTGGCCGATGCCGACCCGTCCGGCGCCGCAGAAGATCTGCCGCGTCACGAAGAACGGGGTGAGGTACGTGACGATGTCCGCGAACGGGGTCTGCCGACGCATGAGGTAGTTCTCGTGCGCGCCGTACGAGGCGCCCTTGTTGTCGGTGTTGTTCTTGTAGAGGTGGATCGGGTGGCTGCCCGGGATGGTCGCGGCGCGCCGCGCGCCCTCGGCCATGACCTGCTCACCGGCCTTGTCCCAGCGCACCACGTCCAGCGGGTTGGTCACCTCGGGGGTGGAGTACTCCGGGTGGGCGTGGTCGACGTAGAGCCGGGCGCCGTTGGTCAGGATGACGTTGGCCAGGCCGAGGTCCTCGTCGGCGAGCGCCTCCGCCGGGTCGTACGCCGCGCCGGTGTAGCTGAAGCCCCGCGCGTCGCGCAGCGGTGACTCCTCCTCGTAGTCCCAGCGGGCGCGTCCGCCGCGGGCCAGCTCCGGGCGGGCCCCGTAGGCGTTCACGACCTGGGAGGAGGTCACCATCGGGTTGGCCCCGGGCTGTCCCGGCACGGAGATCCCGTACTCGACCTCGGTACCCATGATCCGCCGCACGCTCATGGAATGAAGCCTCTCACACCGTCACCGGTGAGACGAGGAGAGCATCCGTGTTCGGGCCAGCCTGGGAGGTTCAGCGCCTTTCGTACACCCGTCAGCCGGTGCCGTCCGGGCGCGGACCGGCGGACGGGGATACCATCCCCGTTCTGGACCTGGCACTGCTCGATGAAGGATCCCGCGAGATGACCACGCCCGCACTGTCCGTCGTGATCCCCATGTACAACGAGCAGGAGGTGCTGCCCCTGCTCATCGGGCGGCTGCGGCCGCTGCTGGACGGCGCGGGGCTCGACTACGAGGTGGTGGCGGTCGACGACGGCAGCGCGGACGCGACCGCGCCGATGCTGCTGCTGGCCTGCCGGGAGTGGGCGCAGCTGCGGGTGGTCCGGCTGCGGCGCAACAGCGGCCACCAGGCGGCGCTGACGGCGGGGCTGCACCGGGCCAGGGGTGAGTACGTGGCGAGCATCGACGCGGACCTGCAGGACCCGCCGGAGAAGATCCTGGAGATGCTGGCGCTGGCGCGGGCCGAGTCGCTGGACATCGTGTACGGCGTGCGCGACGACCGGACCGCCGACACGCCCTTCAAGCGGCACACGGCGCAGGTCTACTACCGGCTGATGCGCCGGCTGGTCGGCAAGAAGGTGCCGCACAACGCGGGCGACTTCCGGCTGCTGAGCCGGGCCGCGGTGGAGGCGCTGCGGGCGATGCCGGAGCGCCAGCCGGTGTACCGGCTGCTGGTGCCGTGGCTGGGTTTCCCGAGCGGCGAGGTGGCCTACCGGCGGGAGGTGCGGGCGGCGGGCAGCACGAAGTATCCGCTGAGCAAGATGGTCCGGCTGGCGGTCGACAGCGTGACGGACTTCTCGGCCGCGCCGCTGCGCCTGGCGACCTGGTCGGGGCTGGCGAGTTTCCTGCTGTGCTTCGTGCTCGGCTGCTACAGCCTGGCGCGGTTCGTGGTCGGCGCGACCGTCAGCGGCTGGACGTCGCTGTTCACGGCGATCCTGTTCCTGGGCGGGGTGCAGCTGCTGTGCCTGGGCCTGCTGGGCGAGTACCTGGGCCGGGTGTTCGTAGAGGTCAAGGGCCGCCCGACGTACATCGTGGGCTACGACTCGGCGGAGACGGCCGAGCAGGCCGCCGTCGGGGCACGCTGACGCCAACGGCGCCCGCCCCCTGGCGGGACGGGCGCCGTCTCGTAGTGCCTGTTTACAGGTACTGGCCGGTGTTGCTGGCGGTCTCGATGGACCGGCCCGACTCGGTGCCCTTGCCTCCGGAGACCAGGGTGCGGATGTAAACGATCCGCTCGCCCTTCTTGCCGGAGATTCGTGCCCAGTCGTCGGGGTTGGTGGTGTTCGGCAGGTCCTCGTTCTCGCGGAACTCGTCCAGGCAGGCGTCCAGCAGGTGCTGCAGGCGCAGGCCCTTCTTGCCGGAGGACAGGAACTCCTTGATCGCCATCTTCTTGCCGCGGTCCACGATGTTCTGGATCATGGCACCGGAGTTGAAGTCCTTGAAGTACAGGACCTCCTTGTCACCGTTGGCGTAGGTGACCTCCAGGAAGCGGTTCTCCTCGGTCTCCGAGTACATCCGCAGCACCACCGAATTGATCATCGCGTGCACGCACGCGTCGGCGTTGCCACCGTGCTCGGCCAGGTCGTCCGGGGACAACGGCAGGCCGGTCAGGATGTACTTGCTGAAGATGTCCTTGGCCGCTTCGGCGTCCGGACGCTCGATCTTGATTTTGACGTCGAGCCGGCCCGGGCGCAGGATCGCCGGGTCGATCATGTCCTCGCGGTTCGAGGCGCCGATGATGATGACGTTCTCCAGGCCCTCGACACCGTCGATCTCGCTGAGCAGCTGGGGAACGATGGTGTTCTCCACGTCGGAGGAGACACCGGAGCCGCGGGTACGGAAGATCGAGTCCATCTCGTCGAAGAACACGATCACCGGGGTGCCTTCCGAGGCCTTCTCCCGGGCCCGCTGGAAGATCAGCCGGATGTGCCGCTCGGTCTCGCCGACGTACTTGTTGAGCAGCTCCGGACCCTTGATGTTGAGGAAGTAGCTGGTCTTCTTCTCCTCGCCGCGCCGCTCGGCGATCTTCTTGGCCAGCGAGTTCGCGACCGCCTTGGCGATCAGCGTCTTGCCGCAGCCGGGAGGACCGTAGAGCAGCACGCCCTTCGGCGGGCGCAGCTGGTGCTCGCGGAACAGGTCCGCGTGCAGGAACGGCAGCTCCACCGCGTCGCGGATCTGCTCGATCTGGGACACCAGGCCGCCGATGTCGTGGTAGTCGACGTCGGGCACCTCCTCCAGGACGAGGTCCTCGACCTCGCTCTTGGGGATGCGCTCGTAGGCGTACGCGGACCGGGGCTCGATCATGAGGGAGTCGCCGGACCGGAGCAGTCCGCCGATCAGCCCCTCCGCGAGGAACACGATCCGCTCCTCGTCGGCGTGCGAGACCACCAGTGCGCGGTCGCCGCCGTCGAGGATCTCCTTGAGGGTGACCACCTCGCCGGCCCGCTCGAAACCGAGCGCGTCGACGATGTTGAGGGCGTCGTTGAGCAGCACCTCCTGCCCCCGCTGCAGCGCGTCGACGTCAAGCGACGGCGACACTGCCACCCTCAGCTTGCGCCCGCCCGTGAAGACGTCCACCGTGCCGTCCTCGTGCCGCGCGAGGAAGACACCGTACCCGCTGGGCGGTTGCGCCAGCCGGTCGATCTCCTCCTTGAGCGTCACGATCTGGGCGCGCGCCTCCTTGAGCGTGGCCACCAACCGCTCGTTGTTCTCCGTGAGCCGCGACAGCTGCGCCTGGGTAGCGGCAAGCCGCTCCTCCAGCTGCCTCACGTGCCGCGGGCTCTCGCTCAACTTGCGCCGCAACAGGGCGAGCTCCTCTTGCAGGAACGCGACCTGAGTGGAGAGATCGTTGGCTTCCTTCTCCCACCGCGCGGCGCGCGCATCCGCGTCGTCGCTCTTTGCCACGTCCCACCTCCCCGGGGGTGTCCTCCCGTCGGTCCCACCTCGTTCGGGCCGACGTTTAGGGTGCTCCTAACACTAGCGGCTGATCGCCTCAGTTGAACCCTCCCGACACCCCCGTACCCGGAACTGGATCGAGAATCTGCCCTGTCGGCCGACCTCCCCCGGATCCGTGTGGAGCGGGGCGCTAGGGTCGGACACGTGAGTGAGCTGAGGGTGCGAGTGGATCAGGACCTCTGCACGGGCGACGGCCTGTGCGTGCAGTACGCCCCCGAGGTGTTCGAGTTCGACGTCGACGGCCTCGCGTATGTCAAGGGCGACGACGGGGAACTGCTGATGGCCCCGGGTGCGACCGTCGAGATCCCGGCGCACCTGCGCCTGGAGGTCATCGATGCCGCCCAGGAGTGCCCGGGTGAGTGCATCCACATCCAGCGCACCCACGACTCCGAACCCCTGTCCGAGGAAGAACGCGCCGCGCTGCGCTGACCTTCCCCGCGTCCCACCATCCGGACACTCGGGGCCCCGCCGGGGCCTTGATCGCCGTTTCGGGTCGAAACATGCGGTCTGACCGCACCTCCTGACCCGAAACAGCGATCTTTGCGGCCTGCGGTCAGAGCATCGGGCGGCCGGCCAGGGAGGCGACCAGCTGGGCGAACTCCTCAAGCCGGGCGATCTGTCCGGATCCGCCGTCTTCGAGCGTTTTTCCGAAGCGGAGCGCGTCCTGGCGCACCACGTGCTGCGGGTCGTCGAGCGGGTGGCCGTTGCTGGACTCGTCCAGCGAGCTGAGCAGCAGGTAGACGTCGACGCTGTCGACGCGCAGGTGGTTGCCGGCGGTGCGGCTGAGCCGGCGGCGGCAGCCCACCTCGGTGATCACCGACAGCGGCACCACCCGCAGCGACGAGACCATCGAACCCGCGGGGCCGTCCCCGGGGGCGGTGTCCTCGCCGTGCCACAGCAGCAGGCGGGAGCCGTCGCAGACGACGACCTCCTGCCACACGCCGTTGAACTCGTTGACGAAACGCTCCAGCGTGAACCCGAGCACCTGGGTGCCGCGCAGGACGCCCTCCAGGGCGTCCAGCGCGACCTCCGGATCACGCAGGTAGGCCCGGGCGGCGCTGTCCAGGTCCGGGTACGGCGACCAGTCGGGGAACACGGCCGGGGGCACGTTCACGGGTGTCTCTCCTACTCCCAGACCTCGTCGGCGACGGCTCCGGCGTCGGGCGTCTCGGCGGGTGCGGCGGCCTTCTTACGCAGGTCGTACGCCTCGCGGCCCTTGCTCGGCTTGCGGCGGCGCGGCGGCGCGGTGACGCCCGGGGCCAGCTTGCGGGCGCGCACCAGGAACGCGGTGTGCGCGATCATGCGGTGGTCCGGGCGCACGGCCAGGCCGTCGGCGTGCCAGTCGCGCACCAGCGACTCCCAGGCCAGCGGCTCGGTGAAGCCGCGCTCGCGCAGCGCCTCCACCAGCTCGGACAGCTGCGGCGTGGTGGCCACGTAGCCGATGAACACGCCACCGGGCAGCAGGGCGCGCTCGACCATGTCGAGGGCCTCCCACGGGGTCAGCATGTCCAGGATGATCCGGTCGAAGCCGGTCTCGGTGTTGTCGGCGACGTCGCCGACGTGCAGGTGCCAGGACGGCTGCGCCGGGTCGGCGGGCTTGCCGTCGGCGGCCCAGGTGCAGCCGAACCAGTTCTGCACGTTCTTGCGGGCCACCGCGGCGAAGTCGTCACGCAGCTCGTACGACCACAGCTGCCCCTCGGGCCCCACGGCCCGCAGCAGCGAGCAGCTCAGCGCGCCCGAGCCGACGCCCGCCTCCAGCACCTTCGCCCCGGGGAAGATGTCGCCCATGGCCACGATCTGCGCCGCGTCCTTGGGGTAGATCACCTGCGCGCCGCGCGGCATGGACAGCACGTAGTCGGCCAGCAGCGGGCGCAGCGCCAGGTAGGCGGTGTTGCCCGAGGAGTGCACCACGCTGCCGTCGGGCAGGCCGATCAGGTCGTCGTGGGCGAGGATGCCGCGGTGGGTGTGGAACGCCTTGCCGGGCTCCAGCACGATGGTGTGCATCCGGTTCTTCGGGTCGGTGAGCTGCACCCGGTCGCCGGCGACGAAGTTGCCGCGCGGCGCACGTGGCGTCGGTTCGGTCATGATCGGTCAGGTTCCTGTCTCAGTCAGCTTGCGGCCTTGAGCGCCGCGGGGTCGAGCACCTGCACCACGTCCATGACGGTGAGCACGCCCACTACATTCTCCCCGTCCACCACGAGGTAAGGAGTGGCCGGGTCCCCCCGGAGGAGCTTGATCACGTCAGCGCCGCGGGCGGCCGACGGGATGGTGGCCACCGCGTCGATGCCACGGGCCAGCGTCTCCACGGTCACCCAGGGCCGGCGCTGCTCCGGCACGGCCGCGGCCGCCTCGGGCACCACCAGGGCGATGAGCCGCCCGTCCGGGTCGGCCACGCCCAGCACCGAGGCCGTCTGCCCGGCCTCGGCCGCGCGCCGGGTCGCCTCGGCCAGCGAGGTGCCGGTCGGCACCGTGAACAGCGGCCGGGCCAGGCGCACCGGGTCGACCAGCGGGTAACGCGAGCGCACCCGCGCGGTCATCACCGCGCCGGCCGCGCCCTGCCAGATGCTGAACGCGACGAACAGGCCGAACACCACCCCGACGAGCTGGTACCAGCCGGTGTAGTACAGCCACAGCGAGATCAGCGCGGTCGCCACCGCGACGACCCGGCCCGACCAGCCCGCGAACAGCAGGCCCGCGTCCTTGTCGCCCTTGATGCCCCAGACGACGGCGCGCAGCGCCCGGCCGCCGTCCAGCGGCCAGCCGGGCAGCGCGTTGTAGATCGCCACGATGATGTTGCACAGGGCGAGCTGGAAGGCGATCTGGTCGACGATGGTGCCGTTGGGCAGCAGCACCGTGGCGATCACCGAGCCGATGCCGAGCAGCGCGGACACGCCGGGGCCGGCCAGCGCGGTGGCCAGTTCGACGCCGGGGCGCGGCGAGTCGTGGTCGAACTCGGTGTAGCCGCCGAGCAGGTCCAGCGTGATGCCCTTCACGCCGATGCCGTAGTGGCGGGCGGTGAGCGCGTGGCCGAGTTCGTGTAACAACACCGACAGCAGCAGGCACGCGACGAAGCCGAGCCCGGCCAGGTAGCGCGCCGCGCCGTCGAGGTGGAGGGTGTCGCCGAGGCGGTCGCCGTACCACCAGGTGATCAGCAGCGACATGACCACCCACGAGGCGCTCAGACGCAGCGGAAACCCGAGGATGCGGCCGACCTGGAAGCCGGATTTCCGCTCGCCCTGCGAAGCGGACTTTGGTGTCGAATCGCTCACGACGTCGTCTCCATCGTGACCATGCTATGTCGTGGCGGCGTGCGGGGCCCCGTCGTACCGCTCGCCTAACCTGTGGGTCATGACCGAGCAGGCAAGTGTCCCCCTCCCCTCGCTGTCGCCGTCGCGGGCGGCCGACTTCAAGACCTGTCCCCTGCTCTACCGTTTCCGCAGCATCGACCGCATCCCCGAGCAGCCGACCCCGGAGCAGGTGCGCGGCACGCTGGTGCACGCGGTGCTGGAGAAGCTGTTCGACTCCCCCGCCGCGGAGCGCACTCGCGCGGTCGCCGACGAGATGGTCACGCCCCAGTGGGAGCGGCTGGTCGCCGAGCAGCCCGAGCTGGCCACGCTGTTCGACACGGAGGAGGCGATGAGCCGCGAGGAGTTCCTGTCCTCGGCCACCGACCTGCTCGGCGGCTACTTCGCCGTGGAGGACCCGCGGCGGCTGGAGCCGGCCGAACGCGAGCAGCTGATCGAGGCGGTGCTGGGCGCGCAGGGCGAGCAGCAGCTGCTGATCCGCGGCTACATCGACCGGCTCGACGTGTCGCCCGACGGCGCGATCCGGGTGGTGGACTACAAGACCGGCGGCGCGCCGCGGGAGGCGTTCGAGGCGCGGGCGCTGTTCCAGCTGAAGTTCTACGCGCTGGTGCTGTGGCGCACCCGGGGCGTGGTGCCGCGGGTGCTGCGGCTGCTCTACCTCAAGGACGCCGAGGTGTGCGACTACACCCCGGACGCCGAGGAGCTGACCCGGTTCGAGAAGACGCTGTTCGCGCTGTGGAAGGCGATCGAGACGGCGACGGCCGCGCAGGACTTCCGGCCCAAGCCGAGCAAGCTGTGCGCGTGGTGCAGCCACCAGCAGCGCTGCCCGGAGTTCGGGGGTGCCTTGCCGCCGTTCCCGCAGCAGGTGACGGCGCAGACGGTGGACAGCAGGCAGGCCCGGCTGGCCGCGGCCCAGCCCGAGGGGTGAGCCGACCGGGTAGCCTGCCCGCGTGCCCCTCACACCCCTGACCCAGCGCCTGAGCTGGTGGAAGCCCGCCTGGTGGACGCCGCTGCGCGCGGACACCGCGCTGGCCGCCGGGCTGTTCGTGGTGCAGGTCAGCCTGGCGTACGCCGAGCCGGGCTGGGGCATGCGGACCGGCGCGGCCACCTGGCTGTGGTGCGCGGTGACGCTGCTGCCGGTGGTGCTGCGGCGCACCCACCTGTGGCTGGGCGTCGCCGCGACGGCGGCGTTCACCGCGATCGGCCTGCTGTGGCCGGAGTCCCTGATGGGCGGGCAGGGCGTCGCGCTGTGGGTGCTGGCGTACACGGCGGCCGCGTACGAGCGGTGGTGGCGGGCCGTGCTGGCCACGCTCGTGCTGTGGCTGGTCAACGACCTGATGTGGGTGTGGGCGTATCGCAACGACGTGATCGTCGACGCCACCGGCGCGGAGATGATCTCCATGTCGGCGGGCATGGTCGTCAATCTCGTGGTGATGGTGATCACCTTCTTGATCGGACGCACCGTTCGGGCTCGCCGGGAGGCGTCGACGGCGCTGGCCGAACGGGCCCTGGCCGCCGAGAGCAGCCGACAGGCCCACGCCGAGCAGGCCGTCGCGGAGGAGCGCCGGCGCATCGCCCGGGAGCTGCACGACGTGGTCGCCCACCACGTCAGCGTCATCGGCGTGATGTCCACCGGCGCGCGGCGCATGCTGCACCGCGACCCGGCCGCCGCCGACGAGGCCCTGGCCACCATCGAGCAGACCAGCCGCACCACCCTGCGCGAGCTGCGCCGGCTGCTGTTCGTGCTGCGCTCGGAGAGCGCCCGCGACGACGACTTCGACCGCAGCCCGCAGCCGGGGCTGTCCGCGCTGCGGGCCCTGGTGGAGCAGGTGTGCGAGGCGGGGCTGTCCACGTCGCTGCGGGTGGACGGCGAGCTGGGCGAGGTCGACCCGGGTGTGGCGCTGACGGTGTACCGGATCGCGCAGGAGGCGCTGACCAACGCGCTCAAGCACGCCGGACCGGCCCGCGCCGAGGTGCGCCTGGCCGTCGACGGCAGGCTGCTGAGCATCGAGGTGTTCGACACCGGGCGGGGGCCGTACGCGCGTACCCTCTCCGCAGACGGGATCACCGGCGGCGCGGTCACCGGCCACGGCCTGCTCGGCATGCGCGAGCGCGTCGCGGTGTACGGCGGCACCCTGCGCACCGGTCCCCGTCCGGGCGGCGGGTTCCGGGTGCACGCGCGGATCCCCCTGGAACAGGCGGGGACGGCGGGCGCGCCGGCCCCGGAGACGGAAGCGGAGGTCGCAGGGTGACGGTGGTTTCGCGGTGAAGCCGATCCGGGTGCTGCTCGCCGACGACCAGCCGCTGCTGCGCAGCGGGTTTCGCATGGTGCTGGGCGCCGAGCCCGATCTGGACATCGTCGGCGAGGCCGCCGACGGCGCGGAGGCCGTGGACCTGGCCCGGCGGCTGCTGCCCGACGTGGTGCTGATGGACGTGCGCATGCCGCGCCGCGACGGGGTGGCCGCGACCCGCGACATCACCGCGGCGAAGCTGCCCGTGCACGTGCTCATCCTGACCACGTTCGACCTGGACGACTACGTGGTCGGCGCGCTGCGCGCCGGGGCCAGCGGCTTCCTGGCCAAGGACGTGCCCGCCGACGAGCTGGTCGCCGCGATCCGCACGGTCGCCGCGGGCGAGGCCGTGGTGGCGCCGCGCATCCTGCGCCGCCTGCTGGACCGCTTCGCCGGGCTGCTGCCCGACCCGGACGCGACCGTGCCGCACTCGCTGAGCACGCTGACCGAACGCGAGCGCGAGGTGCTGGTGCACGTGGCCCGCGGACTGTCCAATGCCGAGATCGCGCGGGCGCTGACGGTGAGCGAGACCACGGTCAAGACGCACGTCGGGCACATGCTGACCAAACTGGGGCTACGGGACCGGGTGCAGGCGGTGGTGCTGGCGTACGAGACCGGGCTGGTACGACCCGGCTCTACTACCTGAGGAGGAGCCCGCCGCCCGGAAGACCGTTCGCAGGTCTGAGGGCGGGGTGGTCAGGCGCTGACAGCCTGTGGGGCATGACTTCTCCGGTAACCGACAGGCCCGTCGCGGGCGCCGGCGCCGCTGCCCGCGCGACAGACCTCTGGAAGGTGTACGGCTCGGGCGAGGCGCAGGTGATCGCCCTGCGCGGCGTCGACGTGGAGCTCGAACGCGGCCGGTTCACGGCCATCATGGGCCCGTCCGGCAGTGGCAAGTCCACCCTGATGCACTGCATGGCGGGCCTGGACTCGGCCACCCGCGGGCAGCTCGCCATCGGCGACACCGCGCTGAACGGGCTGGGCGACGCGGGCCTGACCCGGCTGCGCCGGGAGAAGGTGGGCTTCATCTTCCAGCAGTTCAACCTGCTGCCGACGTTGACCGCCGAGGAGAACATCCTGCTCCCACTGGCCATCGCCGGACGCAAGCCCGACCCGCAGTGGTTCAAGACCGTCGTCGACACCGTCGGCCTGGGCGACCGGCTCGGGCACCGCCCCAACCAGCTCTCCGGCGGCCAGCAGCAGCGGGTCGCCTGTGCGCGGGCGCTCGTCGCGCAGCCGGAGGTCATCTTCGCCGACGAGCCGACCGGCAACCTGGACAGCCGGTCCGGCGCGGAGATCTTGAGCTTCCTGCGCCGCAGCGTCACCGAGCACGGGCAGACCATCGTCATGGTCACCCACGACGCGAACGCCGCGAGCTACGCCGACCGGGTCATCTTCCTGGCCGACGGGCAGATCGTCGACGAGCTGACCGAGCCGACCGCAGACGCCGTGCTCGACCGGATCAAGCGCCTCGACGTCGTGGCCACGGGGGCCACAGAATGATCAAAGCCAGCCTCCGCGGCCTGCTGCAGCGCAAACTGCGCCTGTCGCTGGCCGTCTTCGCCATCGTGCTGTCGGTGGCGTTCCTGGCCGGCAGCCTGGTGCTGTCGGACACCCTGAACGCGCGGTTCACCGCGTTGTTCAGCACCATCAACCAGAACGTGTCGGTGGTGGTGCAGCCGAAGGACCCACAGGCGGTCGACCCGGCCCGGCTGACCGAGGCACAGTTGCGGACCCTGTCCGAGGTCGACGGCGTGAGCGCCGTCTCGCCGGACGTGAGCGCGCAGGGCGTGACCCCGTTCCGGACCACTGACGGCGAGCCGGTCAGCGCCGACGCCGCGCTCGGCTTCGGCGTGGACGGCAACGACGACCCGCTGGGCCTGATCGAGCTGCGCGAGGGCCGCTGGCCCACCGCCGAGGGCGAGATCGCGATCACCGCGCACACCGCCGAACTGGCCAAGGTCAAGCGCGGCGAGCAACTGAAGGTGTACCTGCCGGTGCTCAACGAGCCGCGCTCGTTCACCGTGGTGGGCGTGGCCGGCTACTCCGGCGGCCGCGACAGCCTCGCCGGCGAGGTCGTGGTCATGTTCCAGCAGGCGTTCGCGCAGCGCACGTTCTACGGCGAGACCGGCCGGTTCGGCGGCGCGTCGTTCGCGGCCGAGGAGGGTGTCGGCGACACCGAGCTGAAGCGGCGGATCGAGGAGAAACTGCCCGCCGGGTTCAAGGCGCTCACCGGCCAGGAGAGCAGCGAGGAGCAGTCGGCGCAGGTCGGCGTGCTGTTCGACGTGTTCAAGTACATCCTGATCGGGTTCGCGGTGGTCGCGGGCATCGTCGGCATCTTCCTGATCTTCAACACCTTCAACATCATCGTCGCGCAGCGCACCCGTGAGCTGGCGCTGCTGCGGGCGCTGGGCGCCGGGTGGGGTCAGGTCGCCGGGTCGGTGCTGCTGGAGGCGCTGGTGGTCAGCCTCGTCGGCGCGACCGTGGGCCTGGCGGCCGGCATCGGGCTTGCCGCGGCGGGCGAGGCGGCGATCACCAGCGAGGTGGAGCTGCCCAGCGCCGGGCTGGTCGTCGCGCCGCTCACGGTGATCCTGGCGTACCTGCTGGGTGTGGTGGTCACGCTGGTGGCCGCGTTCGTGCCCGCGGTACGCGCCTCGTCGGTGCCGCCGGTCGCGGCGATGCGCGACGTGGTGCGCCCGGACAAGTCGCTCAAGGCCCTGTCCATCGTCGGCGCGGCCTTCGCGCTGCCGGGAGTCGGGCTGGTGCTGCTGGGCGCGTTCGCCGATCTGGGCGGCACCGCGTTCCTGATCCTGCTGGCCGGCGCGGTGCTGGTGTTCATCGGGGCGCTGCTGCTGTCGCCGCTGCTGGCCCGCCCGATCGTGCGCGGTCTGGGGGCCCTGGTCGGCCGGGGCTCGGCCGGTGACCTCGGCGTGCGCAACGCGGCCCGCAACCCGCGCCGCACCGCCGTCACCGCCGCCGCGATCATCATCGGCGTCACCGTGATCGGCATGACCGCGACCGTCGTCCAGTCCTTCAAGACGAGCCTTTCGGACATCATGGGCGAGAACATCGGCGTGGAGGTGATGATCCAGGCGAGCGTGACCGCTGCCCCGGACGGCCGGCAGGGCTTCAACCCGAAGGCGCTGGAGCAGGTGCGCGCCATCCCCGGCGTGAAGGAGGCGGCGGCCTGGCACTTCGACGCGCTGGGGGTGAGCGTGGCGGGGCAGCCGCAGGCGTTCGGCATCTTCGCCACCGACGTCGGCCAGGCCTCGCGGATGTTCCCGTTCGACGCGACAGACGGCCAGATCCGCACCCTGGCCGCGCAGGAGCTGGTGCTCGACGACAACATCGCCGAGACGCTCAAGCTCAAGGCGGGCGACCGGACCCCGGTGGTGATCGGCGGGGTGACCCGCGACTACACCGTGGTCGGGGTGTACAAGGCCACGCCGATCATCCAGGGCATCCTGGTCGGCGAGCCCGCGGTCGCGGACTTCCCCGGGCCGCTGGCGTTCCAGGGCTTCGTGTCGCTGAACGACGGCGTCGACGCGGCCCCGGTCGTCGAGAAGATCGAGACGATCATGAAGGACTACCCTGGCGTGCAGGTCGGCGACCGGCAGTCCTACGTCGACCAGGCCACCGCCAGCTACGACTTCCTGCTGATCGCGGTGCAGATCCTGCTGCTGGTGGCGCTGGTCATCGCGCTGCTGGGCATCCTGAACACGCTGGTGCTCAGCATCGTCGAGCGCACCCGCGAGCTGGGGCTGGTCCGCGCGGTCGGGCTGAGCCGGGGCGGCCTGGTCTGGATGATCACCGTCGAGTCGGTGCTGATCACCGTGTTCGGGGTGTTCCTCGGGTTGGCCCTCGGGGTCGGTCTCGGGGCCGCCTTCACCAAGGCGCTGATGACACTGGAGTTCGCGACGGTCATCGCGATCCCGTGGCTGGAGCTGGCGCAGTACCTCCTGGCCGCGGTCGTGGCCGGGGTGCTCGCCGCGGTCATCCCGGCCCGGATGGCGGCCCGGCTCAACGTGCTGGACGCCATCTCGTACGAGTAGCCGCCCGCCCGGGTCAGGGTCGCCCCTGACCCGGGCGTGGGGCCTTCCCCGCGCGCGGAAGCGGGGGGACGCTCACCCCGCGGGCCGAGGTCCGCGGCGCTTTCCCCGCTGACGATGAGTACACCGGCCGGTCGCGTGCCCCGCCTTGGCAACGCGGCCGGTCGGTCCATTCGTCGACCGGCCGAGGGAAGAACTCATGACAACAGCAGCCCCGCCCCTGATCCGCCAGCGCGTGGAGACCGCCGCCGCCCGCGCGTCGCAGGTGTGGAAGGTGTACGGCTCCGGCGAGGCCCAGGTGGTGGCCCTGCGCGGAGTGGACGTCGAGCTCGAACGCGGCCGGTTCACCGCCATCATGGGCCCGTCCGGCTCCGGCAAGTCGACCCTCATGCACTGCCTGGCCGGGCTCGACTCGGTCAGCCGCGGGCAGGTGTTCGTCGGCGACACCGAGGTCACCGGCCTGTCCGACGCCGGGCTGACCCGGCTGCGCCGCGAGAAGATCGGCTTCATCTTCCAGCAGTTCAACCTGCTGCCGACGCTGACCGCGCAGGAGAACATCCTGCTCCCGCTGGCCATCGCCGGGCGCAAGCCGGACCAGGACTGGTTCCGGACCGTCATCGACACCGTGGGCCTGGGCGACCGGCTCGGCCACCGCCCCAACCAGCTCTCCGGCGGCCAGCAGCAGCGCGTCGCCTGCGCCCGCGCGCTCGTCTCCCGGCCCGACGTCGTCTTCGCCGACGAGCCGACCGGCAACCTGGACAGCCGCTCGGGCGCGGAGGTGCTGGGCTTCCTGCGCCGCAGCGTCACCGAGTACGGCCAGACCATCGTCATGGTCACCCACGACGCCGTCGCCGCCTCGTACGCCGACCGGGTCGTCTTCCTCGCCGACGGCCAGATCGTCGCCGAACTCACCGGGCCCACCCCGGAGCGTGTGCTCGACACGCTGAAGAGCCTGGACCGCGCCGCGCAGCCGGAGACCGAGCTCTGATGCTGCGCGCCACCCTGAAGAGCCTGCTCGCCCGCAAGCTGCGCCTGATCCTGTCGGGCCTGGCCGTGCTGCTGGGCGTGATGTTCGTGTCCGGCTCGTTCGTGCTGACCGACGCGCTGGGCCGCTCGTTCGACAACATGTTCTCCTCGGCGATGGCCGAGACCGACGTGCTGGTCACCGCCCGGCCGGCCATCGACGTGTCGGAGCTGGAGGGCGAGCCGGTGCCCGGCATGCTCGCCGCCGCCGACCGCGACGCGGTGGCCGCCGTGCCGGGCGTCGCGCAGGTCGTCGGCGAGGTGCAGGCCGACGGCGCCCGCGTGATCGGGGCCGACGGCAAGGTCGTCGGCTCGTTCGGCCCGCCGCGGTTCGGCGCCAACTGGACCGGCGAGACCGGCGGCCTGGAGCTGCGTGAGGGGCGCGGCCCGTCGGCCGCCGACGAGATCGCGATCAACGTGACGCTGGCCGAGCTGAGCAAGCTCAAGGTCGGCGACCGGGTCGGTGTGCTCACCACTCAGCCCAAGAAGATGTTCACGCTGGTCGGCGTATTCGGCTACGAGGGCGGGCTGCCCGGCCGCGGGCCGGTGCACGAGGTCCGGTTCACCGAGCCGGTGGCGCAGGAGCTGATGCTGGGCACGCCGGGGGCGTACACCAGCCTGAGCGTGACCGCCGCGCCCGGCACCGACTCGGCGGCCCTGCGCGACGCGATCAAGTCGCGGCTCGGCGAGGGTTACGTGGTGCAGACCGGCCAGGAGGCCGCGGCGGCCATCGCGGGCGGCTTCAAGACGGTCCTGGACCTGTTCAACAACATCCTGCTCGGCTTCGCCGGGGTGGCGCTGTTCGTCGGCACCTTCCTCATCCTGAACACGTTCTCGATCATCGTGGCGCAGCGGACGAAGGAACTGGCGCTCAGCCGGGCGCTGGGCGCGAGCCGCCGCCAGGTCATCGGCTCGGTCATGGTCGAGGCCCTGGCCATCGGGCTGCTCGCCTCGGTGCTCGGCCTGGCCGCGGGCGTCGGCGTCGGCGCGCTGCTGGCGAAGCTCGCCGCCGACTTCAGCAGCATCGTGCTCGCCTCCATCGGCGTGCCGCTCGCCGCGGTGATCAGCGCGTTCGCCGTCGGCATCGGCGTCACCGTGATCGCCGCGCTGCTGCCCGCCGTGCGGGCCTCCCGGGTGCCCCCGGTCGCCGCCCTGCAGGAGGTCGCCACCCCGGACCGCCCGCTGACCACGCTGACGGTCAGCGGCGCCGTGATCGGCGCGCTCGGCGCGGGCTCGATCGCGTTCGGACTCGCCACCAGCGGCGACGCCGTGATGTGGCTGCTGCTCGGCGGGGTGCTCGCCACCTTCGTCGGGGTGTCGCTGCTGAGCCCGGTGCTGGCCCGCCCGGTGGTGTCCGTGCTCGGCCGGCTGTTCTCCTGGTCGGTGCCGGGGCGGCTGGGCCGGCTCAACTCCGGGCGCAACCCGCGCCGCACCGCCATCACCGCGGCCGCGCTGATGGTCGGCGTCGCCCTGATCACGGGCGTGAACACCACGATCACCTCGGCCGACCGCAGCCTGCGCGGCGACGCCGAGACGGGTTTCCAGGCCGATCTGATCATCTCGGGTCAGGAGTCGCCGGGCATGCTGCCGACGTTCGACGAGGCGCTGCTGCCCCGGATGCGGGCGGTGCCCGGCATCGCCACGGTCACCGCCGAGTACCACGACCAGGCACTGATCAACGAGGAGCCGAGCGGGGCGTCGGCGGTGACCGACCTGCCGGCCGTCGTGCGGGACCTGTCCCTGGTCACCGTCGCGGGCTCGCTGGCCCAGCCCGGGCCGGGCGAGGTGGTCGTCGACGACCAGAACGCGGCCCAGGCCGGGTTGACCGTCGGCAGCACGGTCACCGTCAAACTGCCCAAGGGCTCGCCGACGTCGTACCGGATCACCGGCGTCTACCAGCGGGCGCCGTTCTACGGCGGCTACATCTTCGGCACCGACCTGGTGCCGGGGATGCGCTTCCCGCAGCCGTCGTTCGCGTACGTCCGGCTGACCGACGGCGCGGACGCCACCACGGCCCGCCAGGGCCTGGAGGCGCTGCTCGTCGACAGCCCCGAGATGCTGGTCGAGGACGAGCAGCAGTACCTGGACCGGGAACTGGGCGAGGGCGCGCAGATGCTGCTGATGATCCAGATCCTGCTGGGCCTGGCCATCGTCATCGCGGTGCTCGGCGTCATCAACACCCTGGCCCTGTCGGTCCTGGAACGCACCCGCGAACTCGGCCTGCTGCGCGCCATCGGCCTCAGCCGGGCGGCGACCATGCGCATGATAACCGTCGAGGCCGTGGTGATCACCGTGTTCGGCGTCCTCCTCGGCGTCGCCGTCGGCATCGGCCTCGGCGCGGCCGTAGTCCAGGGCCTGGCCGACGAGGGCCTGAGCACCCTGGCCATCCCCTGGCCCGCCATCGGCGTCTACCTGGCCGCGGGCGCGATCCTCGGCGTCCTCGCCGCCGCCCTGCCCGCCACCCGCGCCGCCCGCATCAACGTCCTCACCGCCATCGCCCACGACTGAGGAAAGGAAGGGCACCTTCACAACGCTCCGCGTTGTGAAGGTGCCCTTCCTTTCGCATTACCCGTGCTGACCAGATCGACAGCGCTGGCGCGCGCCACAGACCACCGCGGACCACGGGCGCGGTGGTGATCGCCGTTTCCGGACAGATCATGCGGCAGCACCGCAGTTTCTGGCCGGAAACGGCGATCACCGCCGCCCCGCAGCGATTGATCATGAAGTTGTGGCAGCGACACGCCGTCGACCCTGGCCATAAGTTCATGATCATCGCGGGAGGGAGTGCCGGCTCGGGATTGCCAAGGAATCTTTGCAAAGATATGTTGGCGGTTATGGCCGCTGATCGCATCACTCTTGATCCGCGCACGTTGCGCGGGCTCGCCCATCCGCTGCGCGTACGCCTGCTCGGGCTGCTACGGGAACGAGGGCCGTCCACCGCCACACTGCTCGCCGCGCAGCTCGGGCAGTCCAGCGCGGCCACGAGTTATCACCTGCGGCAGCTCGCGCTCTACGGCTTCGTGATCGACGAGCCGGCCCGAGGCAACAACCGCGAACGCTGGTGGCGGGCCGCGCACCGGGGCACCACCGTGGACCACGTCGAACCCGAGTCGTTCGGGGACTTCGAGGCCTACCTGCGCGCCGTGGCTGCCCAGTACGCCGCCCGCGTCGACCGCGCCCTCGACGAGTACGCCACCCGCCCGCCGCAGTGGCAGCGCGTCGGCACCATCAGCGACTGGACCGGGCAGCTCACGCCCGAGGAGACGAAGGAGCTGCAGGCCGACCTGTTCGCGGTGTTCGAGCGATACCGGCGCTTCGACCTCGACTCCCCCGCGCCCGAGGGCACCGCCCGGGTCCACGTGCAGTTCCAGGTGCTGCCCTTCCCTGAGGCGGCTCCGTCCGGGGAGGGCTCGTGAAAGGCCTGGTCGGCCTGCTGATCGCGGGCACCGTGTCGCGAGTCGGCAGTGTGCTGACGTTCCTGGCGATCCCGTGGCTGGTGCTGGAGACCACCGGCAGCCCGTCCCGGATGGGCCTGGCCGCCGCGGCCGAACTGCTGCCGTACGTCCTGATCGGACCGCTCGGCGCGCCGCTGGTCGACCGGATCGGGCCGCGCCGGGTGTCCATCGTCGCCGACCTTGCCAGCGCCGCGGTGATGGCGGCGGTGGCGTTCGGGCAGCGCGGCGGGTTCGGCGTGCTGCTGGTGCTGCTCGTGCTCGCCGGGGCGCTGCGCGGACTCGGCGACTGCGCCAAGCGGGTGCTCCTGCCCCCGACGATCGCCGCGTCCGGAGTGGACACGACCCGCGCCACCACCGTCTACGACGGCGCGAACCGGCTGGCCGGGCTGCTCGGCGCGGCCCTGGGCGGGGTGCTGATCGCCACGCTGGGCGCGCCGCGCACGGTGCTGCTCGACGGCGTCTCGTTCGTCGCGTGCGCGGTGCTGGTGGCCGCGCTGGTGCCCGCCCGCGCCGCGGACACCGCCGCCGCGTCGCCGGAGCCGTACCTGACCGCGCTGCGCGGCGGTGTGGCGTACCTGCGCGGCGACCGGCTGATGCTGGGCATCCTGGCCATGCTGTTCGTGACGAACCTCGCCGACCAGGCCAACGGGGCGGTGTTCGTGCCCGTCTGGATCGACGAGGTGCTCGGCTCGCCGGCGGCGCTGGGCTGGGTGAGCGGCGCGTTCGGGCTCGGCGCGGTGCTGGGCAACCTGGTCTTCACCGCGCTCGCGCCGCGCGCGCCCCGCTATGCCGTGTTCACCATCGGGTTCCTGATCGGCGGCTCGCCCCGGCTGGCCGTGATGGCGCTGTCCGACGAGCTGACACTGGTGCTGGTCGCGGCCTTCGGGTCCGGGCTCGCGATGGCCGCGGTCAACCCGATCCTGGCCGCGACCATGTTCGAGCGGGTGCCCGAGCACCTGCAGGCCCGGGTGCTCAGCCTGTCCAACGCGATCGGGTTCGCGGGCATCCCGCTGGGCGGCCTGCTCGGCGGTTGGGCGGTGGAACACGTCGGACTCACCCCGGCCCTGCTGGTCTTCGGCGCGTGCTACCTCGGCGCGACACTGGCCGGTGCTCTCACCGGGCACCTGGCGCCAACTCGACCGCCAACCGCCCCCTACTCACCCGCCCGCGCCCCCGCCCACCCCGCCCACGCCCCCGCCCGGCGACGCCTCGGCTCGTGACGGCGAGCCGATCTCCAGTGGATCTAGATGATTTGTGGTCGCCAGGGTGACCACAAATCATCTAGATCCAGAAACGGTGTCAACCCAGGTTGACGCTCTCGCGTTGTGTCAACTACGGTTGACACAACGAACGAGAGGAGGCGGGCGGTGGACGTCGACGTGGTGATCTCCGGGGGCGGCCCGACGGGGCTGCTGCTCGCCGCCGAGCTGCGGCTGGGCGGCGTACGCGTGGTGGTGCTGGAACAGCGCGCCGAGCCCGACCCGGTGCCGCGGGCCAACGGGCTGGTCGGCCAGGTGGTGACCGTGCTCTACCGGCGGGGCCTCTACCGTGCCCTGGCCCGCCACAGCAGTGGGCCAAAGGCGTTGGTCCAGCGCTGGTTCACCGGGGCGTACGGCGACCGGCCCCGCCCCGTGCGCGTCTTCTCGCACGCCGGGTTCCGGCTCGACCTGCGCCGCCTGCGCGAGGCCAACCCGCTGCACGTGCTCGCGGTGCCGCAGCGGCGGATGGAGGAGGTGTTCGAACGGCACGCCCTCGCGCTGGGCGCGGACGTCCGGCGTGGACACACGTTCACCGGGCTGGTCCAGGACGGCGACGGCGTCACCGTGGAGGTCGACGGCCCGGACGGGCCGTACCGGCTGCGGGCGGCGTACCTCGTGGGCTGCGACGGGTCGCACAGCGCCGTGCGCAAGGCCGCCGGGATCGGCTTCCCCGGCGAGACCAGCCGCGAGGTCGTGATCCGCATGGCGCACGTGGTGCTGCCCCGGACCGCGCTGACGCCCGCCGGCGCGCTGCGCGCCGCTGACGGCACGGTCTACCGGCCGTACCGGCTGCACCGCACGGCGTACGGGGCGTTCTCGTTCGCCTCGTTCATTCCGGGGGTGCACGTGCTGAGCACCCACGAGTGGGACGCCGAAGCGCCCAGCGAACAGGCCGCCATGTCGGTCGGCGAGGCGCGGGCGAGCCTGTCCCGGGTGGTCGGCGCGGACGTCCCGGTGGCCGATCCGCCCGCCGACGGCCGGCCGTGGATCCTGCGCAGGCTCACCGAGCGCAACAACCGGCTGGCCGACCCCTACCGCGCGGGCCGGGTGTTCGTGGCGGGCGACGCCGCGCACGTCTTCGCCGGATTCGGCGGGTCCAACCTGAATCTCGGCCTGCAGGACGTGGTCAACCTGGCCTGGAAGCTGGCCCTGGTGCTGCATGGCCAGGCCCCGGACGCGCTGTTGGACAGCTATGCCGCCGAGCGCGTGCCGCAGGCCCGGCGGGCTCTGGACCGCACCCGCGAGCAGGCGGAGCTGATGGCTCCCGGCGACGAGGTGACCGCCGAACGCGAGCGGTACGCGGCACGCCTGCGCGAACCCGGGTTCCTGCGCGAGGTCGCCGACGCCGTCGCGGGACTGGATCTGCCGTACCCGATGGGTGGTGGTCATCCGCTGCTCGGCAGGATGGCCCCCGACCTGCGCTTGATGCACGACGGCCGGCGGGTCCGGCTCGCGTCGCTGCAACACGGCGCACGAGCGATCCTGCTCGACCTGACCGGCGGCTCGACCCTGGCCACCGCGCTGGCCCCCTGGCGCGACCGCGTCGACCTGGTCCGGGCGGCGCCACGCGACCCCGGCACTCCCCCGGCCCTGCTGATCCGCCCCGACGGCTACGTCGTCTGGGCCGGTCCCACCCCGGACGACCCGACCGGCCTGACCACCGCCCTCACCACCTGGTTCGGCCCACCGACCCGGCCATGATCGTTCGGCCCGCCACGATCGTTCGACTTGCCTGGCACCTGTGCGTATCTTGAGCCCGCTTTCCCACAGGTGCCAGGCAAGTCCAATGACCTTGGTGAGGCGAACGCCCTCACCGAACCCCGCGTAGGCCGGACTCGGACGGTGCGAGGCTGACAGCGGCCGGCTGGGAACCGACCGGCAGCCGTGTGTGACCGCGAGCGCCGAAGTGCGCGTCGCGGGCGGCGGGGATGCTCAGCGGCGCAGGACCGCGTAGACGTCCTCGGGGGTGAGGATGCCGAGGGGGTCGAGGCCGTCGCGGACCACGACCCAGCCGGTGTCGCCCTCCAGGAGCGCGGCGAGCGCGTCGCGCAGGGTGCCGTCCGCCGGCACCGACGGGGCCTGCTGACCCGCATGGTCTCCGTCCGGCAGCGGGCGCAGGCCTTCGCGCGGGATCGGGGTCACGGCCAGCAGCTTGATGCCGCGGTCCGCGCCGACGAACTCGGCGACGAACGTGTTCGCGGGCTTGGCCAGCAACTCCGCCGGGGGCGCGAACTGCTCCAGCCGGCCGCCCTCGGACAGCACCGCGATGCGGTCGCCGAGGCGTACGGCCTCGTCCACGTCGTGCGTCACGAACACGATGGTCTTGCGGACGGTCTGCTGCAGCCGCAGGAACTCGTCCTGCAGCCGCCCGCGCACGATCGGGTCGACGGCCGAGAAGGGCTCGTCCATCAGCAGCACCACCGGGTCGGCGGCCAGCGCGCGGGCCACCCCGACGCGCTGGCGCTGCCCGCCCGACAGCTCGTGCGGGTAGCGGTTCGCGTAGCGGGCCGGGTCCAGGCCGACCAGGTCCAGCAGTTCCGCGGTGCGTTCGGCGACCTGCGCCTTGGGCCAGCCGAGCAGCTTCGGCACGGTGCCGACGTTGTCGCGTACGGTCTGGTGCGGGAACAGTCCCACGTTCTGGATGACGTATCCGATGCGCCGGCGCAGCGCGATCGGGTCCACCGCGGTGATCTCGTCCTCGCCCAGCCACATCCGCCCGGCCGACGGCTCGATGAGCCGGTTGACCATCCGCAGGATGGTGGACTTGCCGCAGCCCGACGGCCCGACCAGCACGGTCAGCTCACCGGCGGGCAGCTCCAGACTCAGCTCCCGCACCGCGACCGTGCCGTCGTCGTACTGCTTGCGTACGCCGTCCAGCCTGATCGACACCGCAGCGGTACGGTTCACCTATGCCCTCCAAGGTCAACGACGCTGTGCTCGTCTGGGGCGCACCGGGCGACGATCCGCGTAACCCCTGGTTCTCGTGGAGCTACGTCAGCCAGAACGCCGACACCCTGCTCGCCGCGCTGCGCGAACACCTCTACCTGACCATAGTCGCTGTGGTGCTGGCGACGGTGATCGCGATCCCGCTGGCGGTCCTGGCATACCGCGTCGGTTCGCTGGCCGGGCCGATCCTGGGCTTCACCGGTGTGCTCTACACCATCCCCTCGCTGGCGCTGTTCGCGTTCCTCGCGCCGTTCACCGGCATCGTCGCCCCGACCACGGTGCTGATCGGACTGACGATGTACGCGCTGCTCACCATCGTGCGCAATACGCTGACCGCGTTGCGTCAGGTGCCCGCCGACGTGCTCGACAGCGCCCGCGGCATGGGCTACGGCAAGCGCGCCATGCTGTGGCGCATCGAGCTGCCCCTGGCGCTGCCCGGCATCATGACCGGCCTGCGCATCGCCACGGTCTCGACAGTCGCGCTGGTCACGGTCGGCGAGATCGCCGGCTGGGGCGGCCTCGGCGAGCTGATCATCGGGGGCTTCAACAGCAACTTCTACCGCCCGCAGATCATGACCGCGACGCTGCTCTGCGTGGCCCTCGCCCTGGTGCTCGACCTGCTCCTGCTCGCCGTCGGCCGCGCCATCATGCCGTGGACCCGCCGGAGGGCCGCATGAGCGAGCGCCGCGCGAGCGAATCAGAAGGCACCGCCTATGCCGCCGACGAGCGTAGCGAGGAGACGGCATGAGCGTGATCGAGGACGCGATCCTCTGGCTCAACGACCCGCTGAACTGGACCAACCCCGACGGGATCATCTCCCGCACGGTGGAGCACCTGTGGATCTCCGCGGCGGCGGTGGCCCTGGGCTGCGCGGTGGCCTGGCCGCTGGGCGTGTGGATGGGGCACGTCGGCCGGGGCGGCCCGGCGGTGGTGACGGTGACCAACCTCAGCCGTGCCGTGCCGACGGTGGCCCTGCTCACCATCTTCCCGCTCACCGTGATCGGCTTCGGCCCGCCCGCGATCATCCTGGCGCTGTCGCTGTTCGCGATCCCGCCGCTGCTGGCCAACGCCTACCTGGGCCTGCGCGAGGTCGATCCGGAGGTGCGCGACGCGGGCCGGGGCATGGGCCTGTCCGGCTGGCAGCTGCTGCGCAAGGTCGAACTGCCCCTGGCGGTGCCGTACCTGGCCAACGGGTTCCGGGTGGCCGCGGTGCAGGTGCTGGCCACGGCGACGCTGGCCGCGTACGTCAACGGCGGCGGCCTCGGCATGATCATCAGCCGGGGCTTCGGGCTGGGCCTGACCGCGGGTGGCGGCCAGGTGCTGGCCGGCGGCCTGCTGGTGGCGCTGCTCTGCCTGACCGTCGAGGGCCTGCTCGCCCTGGCCGAGAAGGCGCTGCTGCCCAAGTCGCTGCGCCGCGTCAGGCACCGCCCACCGGCCTCGGCCGCCGACGCGCTGCCCGCCGGCTCCTGAGCAGGCGGTCAGCGTAGGCCCGCGGCGTCCCGGCATGACGTCGGTCACGCCGGGGCGGTCACGAGGAGCGGCTGACCTGCGTTTGTGAACGGTTTGCGAACTGTCGGACCCGGGTAGGCCGAGCACGGTTCACGAATTCATCGCAAGGATGTCTCAGGTACGGAGTAAGAAAGACCTTTGCGCATCATTCGCAGTGAAGACGACGGAAGGCTGAATATGGCAACGCACACCCGGAGGGCGTCCGTCCTCCTGCTGGCCGGTGTCGCCGCGGCGGCGTTCGCGCTGACCGGCTGCGGGCAGGCAGGCTCCTCGGGCACCGAGGCCCCCGCGACCGCCTCGGGCGCCGGCTGCGCGCCGGTGGCCGGCGACCAGCTCGTGGTCCTGGCCGACGACAAGCACCTGCAGAACGCCGACAACGTCATCGCGGTCGCCAACGCCAAGCGGTCCACTCCCGCGCTGCTGGCAGCCGTCGACAAGGTCGGGGCGGCGCTGGACACCCCGAAGTTGATCGCACTGAACAAGGCCGTCGAGGTCGAGCGCAAGACCTCCGAGGTCGCGGCGCAGGAGTTCGCGGCGCAGGCGGGGCTGGCCACCGGCCTGTCCGGCGGGTCCGGCCCGGTCGTGGTCGGCGCGGCGAACTTCCCGGAGAGCAAGACCCTCGCCGAGCTGTACAAGATCGCCCTGAACGCGGCCGGCTTCCAGGCCACCGTGCAGGTCTCCGGCAACCGCGAACTGTACGAGGCGGCCCTGGAGAAGGGCGAGCTGACGGTGTTCCCGGAGTACGCGGCGACCCTCACCGAGTTCCTCAACCAGAAGCAGAACGGCAAGGACGCCGCCCCCAAGGCCAGCGGTGACGTCACCGCGACCGTGGCGGCCCTGAAGGAGCTGGCCACCAAGGCCGGACTGACCGTGGGCACACCCTCGGCCGCCGCCGACCAGAACGCGTACGCGGTGACCAAGGCGTTCGCCGACCAGCACCAGCTGAAGACCCTGTCCGACTTCGCGGCCAAGTGCTCCGGCCAGGCGTCGGTGCTCGCCGGTCCGCCGGAGTGCCCGCAGCGCGCCTTCTGCCAGCCCGGCCTGGAGAAGACCTACGGCATCACCTTCGGCTCGTTCCAGCAGGCCGACACCGGCGGCCCGCAGACCAAGACCGCGGTGACCACCGGCAAGGCCACCCTCGGCATGGTCTTCTCCTCCGACGGCAGCCTCACCACCAACTGACCCACCCCACCACCGGCGGCCCGCTCCCCCTGGGACCGGGCCGCCGCCCGTTCTCCGCGTTGATCATGAACTTATGGCAGTGTTCGACGGCGTGTCGCTACCCTAACTTCATGATCAACACAGAGGAGGGGGGCGGCCGGTCAGGTGAAGCGGAAGAGGGGGCGGTCGGGGGGCGTGGCGGGCGGCGGAGCGGTGAGCCGGTGCACGCCGACCGAGAACAGCACGTCCTCGGGGGCGTGAAAGGCCGTCTCGGCGAAGCCCGCCTCGGCGAACCAGGTCCGGATCGACGGGGTCAGGTCGGGCGCGCGGCGGGTCCTGGTCCAGATGACGGTGGCGGCAGGCGAGCACAACCGCGGCAGTGCGGCGACGGTACGCCGGACGTCGGCGTCACCGATGTTGCCGAAGACCCCGGCGAACAGCAGCAGGTCGGCCGGGACGGCACCGGCATAGGACTCCGGCAGCCCGGCATCGGCGCAGTTCACCGTGACCGCCACACCGAGGCGCTCGGCCTCGGCCCGCGCCGCCGCCGCGTTGCGCGGGTCGTACTCGATCAGCGTCGCCCGCACCCGGGCCGCGTCGGGCCGCCGCGCGAGCACGCCGAGCAGGTCACGCCCCTGGCCGGCGCACGCGCTGACCACCGTCAGCAAGGGCTCCGGGCGCTCGTCCAGCCATCTGTCCACGTGCACCTGCACCAGCCGCAGTCTCCGCGACAGCGGCGACCCCGGATCGGCGTACGGCCCGTGCCAGTCATACCAGTCCTTGTCAGCGCTCACAGCCGACCAATGTGCCACGTCCGCCAGCCGCCCGGGACCCCGAACCGGTGCCCGTTGCGGCATGATCGAGCTCCCCACGCCCCCGGGAGCCGACCGTGTTCGACCGCACTACCGCGTTGTGCCGCAGGACCGGCCTGCACGTCGTGACGACGCGCCGGTTGTGGGTGATCAGCTCACGCGCCGACGACCTGGCACACCACGTGTTCTTCCAGGCCGACGAGCGGGCCCGGCACTGGCAGGGCTGGTGGCCCGAGGAGGAGCCGCCGGCACCCGCGCGGGCGCTGGCCCGGCCGCCCACGGACCCGACCGGCGCACTGACGCCCGTGGTCGAGATGCTGTACTTCACCGCCGTGGAACGCGCCACCCGGCTCCCCGTCGCCGGAGTGTCGATCACGGCGACCGATGGCGGCGCACACCAGATCGGCGGCAACGTCCACCTCGATCACCGCGGCAAGGGTTACGGCCGGCAGGCCATGACCGCCGCATGCCGACTGGCGCATCGCCATTTCGGCATCGCGACGCTGGCCGCCGCCTGCGAGGTCGCCAACACGGCGAGCATGCGGTGGCTGGCCGGATGCGGCTTCGCCCACGACGGCCCGTCGCGGCCGCACGTACTGCCGAACGGGCGCGAGATCGACGCTCAGTGGTGGACCCGCACCGACCGACGGGCTCGCCGACGCTGCGCGTGGCTGCGCACTCTCGCGGAAGCGACCGCGGTCACGGCGGAACGGCAGCCCGCCGACCCGGCGGTGAACGTGCCCCCCGCGGTCACGGCGGACCGGCAGCCCGCCGGCCCGGTGAACGTGCGCCCCGCCGCCCCGGACCTCATCCGATAGCGGCGCGCTCCGCCGCCGCGCCGTCAGCGAGCCTGGGCCGGTGACGCGGCCAGGGCGGCGAGGGTGACGCCGGCCAGGGTGGGGAGCAGGGTGAGGCCGGTCATCGGCTTGAGGGTGACCGCGTTGGGGACGCCGATCACCCGGGTGCCGGCGGCCAGGGCGCTGGCCACACCGGTGGGCGAGTCCTCGATGACCAGGCAGTCGGCGGGCTCGACGTTCAGCAGCTTCGCCGCGCGCAGGTACGGGTCCGGGTGCGGCTTGGTGAACGCGACCTCGTCGCCGCAGATCACGGCGTCGAAGTTGTGCCGGCCGAGCGTGTCGAGGGCGACCTCCACGGCCCGACGGCTGGTGGAGGTCACCAGGGCGGTGGGCAGGCCCGCGGCGCGCACCTCGTGCAGCAGTTCCTGCGCGCCGGGCCGCCACACCAGTTCCGTCGCGAACAGCCCGACGACCCGGTCGTAGATCCAGGCCGCGCTGACGGCGGCGTCGCGCCAGGGCTGGCCGATGCCCTCGTGGAACAGCAGCATCGACTCGTCGACGGAGCGGCCGACCATCGCCAGCCGGACCTCGACCGAGATCTCCGCACCGTACTCGCGGGCCAGCTCCTCGATGGCCAGGTCCCACAGCGGCTCGCTGTCGAACAGGGTCCCGTCCATGTCGAAGAGCACTGCCGCCGGAGTCATGTCCACGATCATCCCTGGCCGCGGCCGGGACCGCCGCCGACCGTGGCTGACATCACGCTCCGCGGTCGCGGCGGCCCGTGCGGGCCGCCGCGCACGGCCTCAGAAGCCCGGCAGGCCCTTGCCCTTGGTGCCCTTGGCGGTCTTCTTGATCTTCTTGGTGCCGAAGTACACCACGCACCGGACTCGGCGGTCGCCGGCCGCCCACGCCTCCGGGTAGGCCGGCCAGGCGATGGTGGACAGCCGGAACCACTGCGACGTGCTGACCCCGACGTAGCCGGCGGCCAGCTCGCTGCACTGCCGGTACAGCGCGAACCACTGCCGGTCCGACTCCGGGTAGGGCAGCGTGCGGGGCGCCCGGAAGAAGCCGATGTACTCGGCGTTGTGCGCGCTGGAGCAGGAGGCCTCGGTCATCGAGTCGATGCGGTCGTCCTTCGACACGGCGTTGGCGCAGCCGAGCAGCAGCGCCGCCGGTTTGTCGCCCTTGAGGCTGCCGGTGCGTTCCGTCCAGGCCTCGTCGTAGTTAGCCGCACTCACCTCGACCAGGTCGCAGCGGAACCAGCGCGCCCCGCCGTCCCACGCGCGCGACATCGGGATGGTCAGGTGCAACTGGAGCCGCCACCGCCACCACGGGCCGCCGAGGTAGTCCGCGGTCTTGGTGTCGCACTCCGCGTACGCGGCCGCGAGCTGCTCCGTACCGGGTTCGGTGTCACCCGTGAACGTGCCGACGTGGCCGACCTCCGCGAGGTGCTTGTCGCCGCACGGCACGGGCTTGACGAAGCTGTTCACGGAGGGCGCCGGCCGGCTGTCGAAGCAGCTGCCCACCTCCGGCAAGACTGCCTTGACCTGAGCCATCGGCACCCAGTCGTCGGCCAGCTCCCCGTCCGCGCCGTCCGGCAGCCCGGAGCCGCACCCGGCCAGCGCGACGTTCAGCAGCAGTGCGGCCAGCATGGTGCCGGCCGTCAGACGTCCCCGCATTGTCACCCCGTTCATCGATTGCGTCGCAGCGTAGACAAGCTCTCGCGGTAGCGGATCGGCCCATCGGCCGATCTTGGTTTGCCGCGCGGCACGCTGTCGGGGGCGGCGGATACGGTGTGGCCGAAGCGTTCCCCTCCGCGAGAGAAGGCCCCTTCCCCCATGGCCGCTGAGACCACCTACCTCGAACTGTCCGAAGCCGACGGCGGCTCGCACAAGTTCTACGAGGTCGTCGTCGACGACACCGAGCTGACCATCCGCTATGGCCGGATCGGCGACGCCGGAGCCACGACGAAGAGCACGTTCGCCGACAACGCCAAGGCCCGTGCCGCCGCGGCGAAGAAGATCGGCGAGAAGGTACGCAAGGGGTACGCCCCCGCAGTGCAGGGCGCGCGGGCCAAGCGCGCGGTGTCGCGGCGCACCATCGTCAGCACCCGCTCGACGGCGAAGACCGCGCCGGTGCTGTGGCGCTACCGCTCGGGCACGTCCGCGTTCGGCATCTTCGTCGACAGCAAGGTCTGCATGGTCGGCAACGAGGCCGGTGTGATCACCACGCTGTCACACAGCGCCGAGGTGGTGCAGCAGTTCAAGCTGCCCGACGGGGTCAAGTGCATCGTCGCCGACGACGCCTGGCTCTACGCCGGCTGCGACGACGGCAACGTGTACGACCTGTCCGGCAAGGTGCCGCGCCTGGCCTACCGGATCGCCCCCGACATCGACATCTACTGGCTCGACATCCACGACGGCGTGCTCGGCGTGTCGGACGCGGGCGGCGGCGTGGCCGCGATCGACCATGAGGACGAGTTCCTGTGGCGGCGCAAGAGCCAGGGCTCTTCGGGCTGGATGGTCCGCTGCGACGCCGACGCCGTGCACCACGGCCATTCCGGCGGCGTGACCAGCTACGACTGGCGCACCGGCGAGCAGCTGTGGACCCGCAGCACCGGCGCGGTGCTGTTCGGCTGGCAGGAACAGCACACGCTGTACGCCGGCACGTCCACCCGCAAGGTCGTCGAGCTGGGCAAGGACGGCTCGCCGCGCCGGGAGTACCAGTGCGACGCCCCCGTGTTCTCCTGCGCGACCAGCCCCGACGGGGCGTACGTCTTCGCCGGTGACAGCAGCTCCTCGGTGTACTGCTTCGACAGCTCCGGCAACCGCCTGTGGAAGCTCGGCACCGGCTGCGGCTCGGCGTACTCGATGCAGTACCACGACGAGCGGCTCTACATCGTGACCACGGACGGCTCGCTGGCCTGCATCGACGCCACCGAGTCGGCGATCCGGGCGGCCGAGCAGGGCACCGTGCCGGTCGTCGTCGACGTGAAGGCCGCACACGTCGAGGCGGTGGCCCCGTCCACCACGGTCGAGGTCGTCTCCGCCGAGGCGGGCGCCGACGGCGTCGTGCTGGAGTGCTTCGAGGAGAGCGGCCGGCTGCGGGTGCGTGTGGTGTCCGAGGGCTTCCAGCAGTCGTGGCAGGTGCAGTTCCCCAAGGGCATCCGCGAGGCCGGCGCGCGCTACGTCGTGTCCGAGGTGCGCCAGGCCAGCCGGGGCGGCTTCTACCGCGCCTTCGGTGAGATCCGCCGCCTGGCGTGACCCCGAATCTCCCGCCGCCGCGTCCGGGTGCCACCGGACCGCGGCGGCGGGCCGTCCGCGACCGGAGCGGCGGGTCCGCGCGGTCGGCTCCGGACCGTCGGCGCGCGCCGGGTCACCCCGACATCACCCGATCTTCACAGTCTCACCACCGGCGAGGCCGGGCCGGCTCCGTACCATCAGCGGATGCTCCGCACCGACTGGACCCGCCGCCTGCACGCGCTCGCCGCGGCGATCGCCGTCCTGGTGATCGCCCTGCTCATCCGGGCGCTCGCGGACGGGCCGCTGGAGCAGCACTCCGGCACCGCGCTCTACGCCTCGATGATCTATGCCGGGGTGTTCGTCCTGCGGCCGCGCACCACTCCCCTGCTCGCGGGGGCGGTGGCGATCACGTTCTGCTGGCTGGTCGAGCTGTCGCAGCTGACCGGCCTGCCCGCGTACCTGTCGGAGCACAGCCTGCTGGCCCGGCTGGCGCTAGGCGTCGCGTACGACCCGCTGGACATGCTCTGGTATCCGGCGGGGGTGCTCCCGCTGGTCGCGGTCCATCTGCTGACCCGGGCGCGGCTGGTCGTCGGACAGGCCCCGCGATCCGGCGAGCGATGATCGCCGTTTCGGGTCAGAACCAGCGGCCGGACCCCCCGGTCTTAACCGAAAACGCGAACAAGACCCGGGGCCGCCAGGGATAACGCCGCCCGCCCAGCGGGTGA
>NZ_JBEZEB010000067.1:0-35678 GCF_040648615.1 Catellatospora sp. NPDC049111
GCCGAGGGCTGGTACGAGTCGCAGCGGCCCGACGCGGAGGACATCACCGTGGGCGGCTGGTCGTTCCAGCGGCGCTGCCCGCACCTGAAGGCCGACCTGACCCGCTTCGGCATCGTCGAGGGCGACCAGCTCACCTGCCAGCTGCACGGCTGGAAGTGGAACCTGGCCACCGGCCGCTGCCTGACCAGCGTCGGCCATGAGATCCGCTCCGAGAAGGCCGGGCAGCCCGAGCAGGCCCCGGCGGCCTAGGCGTTCGTCAAGGGCGCCGCCCTCGGGTCAGGGGTGACCACCGCTGACCCGGGCGGCCTCCGCGTGGGCGGCCGCCACGATCTGCCGCGCCTCGCGGCGGGCCGCCGCGAGGTGGTCGTCGGCCTGCTCCTCGGCCAGCCGCAGGATCTGCTGCACCCGGGTGCCGAGGCCGTCCAGCCCCAGCTGCCCGTCGAAGCTGGTCCGCACAGGAGTGGGGAGCAGGGTCGCGTCGCCCCCGGGCCTTAGCAGCGCGAGCAGCAGGCCCGCGCCCAGCAGTCCGACGCCGGTCCACAGCGCGGCCCCTTCGGCGTACACCCCGACCAGTGTGCCCATGCCGAGCCAGGCGAACGCGATCGCCCACCGTTGCGCCGTCGTCATCATCGGCGTACCTCCCCGTGTCACCGACATGAAAGCCGATGCGGTCAAGGCGACCCCGCCCGTCACCGCGCCACAGCTCGGTCCGTTGGCGTTTATGCAGGTCAAGTGGATGTTGCTGAGTGGCGAAGGCGCGTCGCCGGGCCTGGGGGCGGGTCCCCAACCTTTCCAGTGAATCGCAAGACAGCGATAAACATAAGTCTTCAAATATTCATAACCGCTGTATACGTTCCTCCAAAACAGTTCCGGCGGGTCCTGTCATCAGCTACGAGCCAGTGCCGCGGGCTGCCGGTCCGACAGGGGAGGAACCAACCATGAACCGTGCCCGCACGTTCGTGCTGGGTGTCGCGCTGGTACTGGCCGGTGCCACGGCCCTGCCCGCGGCGGCCGCCGCAGCGCCCCCGGAGGCCCCCGTGCTCGCCGTCACCGGCGAGGTCGTGGCCGACAGCTACGTCGTGGTCCTCAAGCCCGGCTCCGACGTCTCCGCGGCCCCCGCGCTCGCCGGACGGCACGGGGCGAGTCTGCGCAAGACGTTCCGGGCGGGCCTGAAGGGCTTCTCGTTCACAGGCAGCGCCTTGGCCGCCCGCCGCATCGCGGCCGACCCGGCCGTGGCCCTCGTGCAGCCCAACATGATCCACCGGGCCAGCGCGACCCAGTCGCCCGCCACCTGGGGCATCGACCGCATCGACCAGCGCAACCTGCCCCTGAGCAACTCCTACACCTACTCCAACACCGCGTCGTCGGTGCGGGCGTACATCATCGACACCGGCATCCGGTTCGCGCACAGCGAGTTCGGCGGGCGGGCGGTGTCCGGGTTCGACGCCATCGACGGCGGCACGGCCGACGACGCCAACGGGCACGGCACCCACGTCGCGGGCACCGTCGGCGGGACCACGTACGGCGTGGCCAAGGGTGTGACCCTGGTCGCGGTGCGGGTGCTGGACGCCGAGGGCAGCGGCACCACCGAGCAGGTCGTCGCGGGCATCGACTGGGTGACCGCCGACCACGACCCGGGCGAGCCCGCGGTCGCCAACATGAGCCTCGGCGGCGGCGCGGACACGGTGCTGGACAACGCGGTGAAGGCGTCGATCGCCGACGGCGTCTCGTACGCCATCGCGGCCGGCAACGGCATCCTGGGCATCTTCGCGGCCAACGCCTGCAACTACTCGCCCGCCCGGGTCCCCGAGGCGATCACGGTGTCGGCGACGCAGAGCAACGACAGCAAGGTCTCCTGGGCCAACCGGGGCACCTGCGTCGACATCTTCGCCCCGGGCGTGAACATCACCTCGTCGTGGTTCACCAACAACACCGCCACGAACACCATCAGCGGCACCTCGATGGCCACCCCGCACGTGGCCGGCGCGGTCGCGCTGTACCTGCAGAACAACCCGGGCGCGACGCCCGCGCAGGTGCAGTCCGCGCTGATCGCCAACGCCACCACGGGCGTCGTCGGCTCCCCTGGCAGCGGCTCCCCGAACCGCCTGCTCTACACCGGCAACTTCTGACCGCACCCCAGCCCCCGGCGGGGCTCGCGACCCCCGAATCCCGCCGGGCCCCGGCAGGGCGTGCCGAGGGGGCCGCCTTGCGACGACGTTGGCCTATCTCGTCGACTGGATCGAGATCAAAGTCGATGAGATAGGCCAACGTTTATGAAAATCGGCCCGCCCGGCAGGGGCGCGTCACAGCTTGATGCGCTCGTTCTTCGGGTCGTAGAGCGGGCGCAGGGAGGCCGTGGCCGGGTAGACCCGCTCGGCGATCTCCACGGTCCACGTGCCCGCGTCGATCCAGGCCTGGTCCAGCGGCACGTCCCCGGCGTCGACCATCGCGAGCCCGACCGCCCCGCCGAGCGTGTGCCCGTACGACGCGGCCCTGATGTAGCCCACCGGCACCCCGTCGCGCCGCACCACCTCGGCGTGGAACATCATCGCGTCGGGGTCGGTCACCAGCACCTGGAGCAGGCGGCGGCGCAGCGGCCCCTCGGCCTTCTTCGCCAGCACCGCCTCGCGCCCGATGAAACCGCCCGGCTTGTCCAGCGCGACCGCGAAGCCGAGCCCCGCCTCCAGCACCGAGTCGGTGTTGTCGATGTCGTGCCCGTAGTCGCGGTAGCCCTTCTCCATGCGCAGGCTGGACAGCGCCTTGAGGCCCGCGTGGCGCAGCCCCAGCGGCCGCCCGGCCTCGACCAGCCGGTCGTACGCGTGCACCGCCTGCTCGGCCGGGATGTACAGCTCGTAGCCCAGTTCGCCCAGATAGGTGATCCGGATGCACAGCGCCCGCGCGAACCCGAGGTCGATCTCCCGGGCGGACCGGAACGCGAACGCCTCGTTCGACATGTCCGCCGTGGTCACGGCCGCGAGCAGCTCACGCGAGCGGGGCCCCTGGATGTTGATCTGGGCGTACGCCCCGGTCATGTCGGTCGCGAACGCGTGCGCTCCGGTCGCCTCGAAGTGCCGGCGCATCCGCGTCTCGACGTGCCGGTGCGCGGTGTCGGAGGCGACCACCCAGAACCGGTCGTCGGCCAGCTTGGTGACGGTCAGGTCGGCCTCCAGCGTGCCGCCGGAGTTCAGCCACTGGGTGTACGTGATCGTCCCGGCGTCGCCGTCGACCCGGTTGGCGCTCAGCCGCTCCAGCGCCGCCCCCGCGTCCCGGCCCTGTACCAGGAACTTCGCCATGAACGACATGTCCATGATGATCACGCCCGCACGGGCGGCCCGGTGCTCCTCGGCCCAGTTGCCGAACCAGTTCTGCCGCCCCCAGGACAGCTTCTCGACCTTCGGCTCCTGGCCCTCCGGGGCGTACCAGTCGGGGCTCTCCCAGCCGCTGACGTCCTTGAAGTAGCCGCGCTGGGCGCGCAGCCGCTCGTGGATCGGGGACAGCTTGGCGTCGCGGGCGGTCTCCATGGACTTGCCCGGGTAGTGCGCCGCGTAGACCATGCCCAGCGACTCCACGGTGCGCGTCGCCCGGTAGGCCGGGTTGCTCTGGTACGTGTGCAGCCGGTCGATGTTCATGCCGGTCACGTCGATGTCGGGGCGGCCGTTGAGGATCCAGTGCGCCATGGCCCGGCCGATGCCGCCGCCGGTCAGGATGCCGATCGAGTTCAGGCCCGCCGCGACGAAGTAGTTCTTCAGCTCGGGGGCCTCGCCGACGATCGGGGCGAGGTCGGGGGTGAAGCTCTCCGGACCGCAGAAGAACTTGCGCACGCCGACCTCGGTCGAGATCGGGATGCGGGCCATCGCCTTCTCCAGGTACGGCGCCATGCGGTCCCAGTCCGGGGGCAGCTCGCCGAAGGAGAACGTGTCCGGGATGCCCTCGACCTTCCACGGCGCGCACAGCGCCTCGAACAGGCCGATCATGAGCCCGGCGCCCTCCTCGCGGAAGTACCCGTACGACGACGGGTCCTCCAGCACCGGCAGGTCGCCGTGCATGCCCTCGATGGGCTCGGTGATCAGGTAGTAGTGCTCGGCGGCCTGCAGCGGGATGCTCACCCCGGCCTGCTCGCCGAGCTGGCGGGCCCACATGCCCGCGCAGTTGACCACGAACTCGGCCTCGATGTCGCCGTACGGGGTGCGCACGCCGGTGACGGTGTTGCCCTTCTTCAGGACTCCGGTCACGGGCGTGTTCTCGATGATGCGCACACCCTGCATCCGGGCACCCTTGGCCAGCGACATGGTGACGTCGACCGGGTTGGCCCGGCCGTCCTCGGCCACGTAGAACCCGGCCAGCACGTCGTCCACGTTCGCCAGCGGGAACAGGCCCTTGACCTCACCGGGCGAGACCTCGTGCACGTCGACGCCGCACAGCCGGTTGAACGCCGACACCCGCCGGTACTCCTCCAGCCGGTCCGCGTCCGTGGCGACCTGCACGAACCCGACCTGCTTCAGCCCGGTGGCCAGGCCCGTCTCGGCCTCCAGCCGGCTGTACAGGTCACGGGTGTACTTGCGAAGCTCCGTCGACGTCTCCGACATCGAGCCGAAGGTGACCATGAGCCCGGCGGCGTGCCAGGTGGTGCCGGAGGTGAGCTTGTCCCGCTCCAGCAGCACCACGTCCTCGCAGCCCATATGCGCCAGGTGGTACGCGATGGAGGTGCCGATGATGCCACCGCCGACGACCACCACGCGGGCGCGGGCCGACAGCTGGGGAACGGATGTGTTGCTCGTCATAGCGCGCGAGCCTACCTTCCTGATCCGCGAATCAGTCAACCGGCGACGCCGACCGGCTTGACCTGCGACGCGAACGAGGCGAGCTCTGCCTCGAAGAAGGGCTCGGTGTCGGTGGCGGCCCAGGTGAGCTGGCCGAACAGTTCGGCGGCGAGCACGCCGTAGAGGCGGATCCACGAGGTCAGGAAGACGGCGGTGACCTCGATCGGCAGCTCGCCGTGCGCGGGCAGCGCCCCGGCCAGCCGGTCGAGGTCGACGTGCGGGACCTTCGGCAGCCGCCTGGCCTGCCAGAGCTCCAGCAGGGGCGCCACGAAGATCTGGCCGAGCTGCGCGCCCGCACACTGCAGGTCGTCGCACTGCTGGTGGAACTGCTCCACGCCGGGCAGCGGCGGCCCGAAGATCAGGGTCGCCTCGGGGCGGTGCGCCAGCGTCCAGCGCCGCAGCTCGCGGGCCATGACCAGCAGCCGGTGCAGCGGATCCGGGTCGGGGTCCGCGTCGCGGGCGGCCTCGCAGGCGATCCGCGCCTCGTTGTGCAGGTCCGTGCACAGCTCGATGACCAGGGCGTCCAGCGCGGGCACGTACCGGTAGAGCGCGGCGGCGGTCATGCCCATGTCCCGGGCGATGGCGCGCAGCGAGATGCCGGCGGGGCCGCTCGCGACCAGCTGGGCCCGCGCCAAGTCCTTGATCTCGGTCAGGGTGCGCTCGCGCAGGCGCTCGCGGCGGTGTGAGGTGTCCGACATGGAGCTCCCTTGACCGGAGTGAACGTCGTCAGCGAAAGTAAACACCGTTCACTCAAATGAGTGGCGTAAACAAGCATATCTGTTCCGGGAAGGAACGCGATGTTCGCGTGGTGGGGGCGAGCGGTAGTCCGCTTGCGCTGGCTGGTGCTCGGGATCGCCGCGGCGGTGCTGGTCATCGGGGCGTCGTGGGGCGGCGGCGTGTTCGGCGACCTGATCAGCGGCGGGTTCGACGACCCGGGCAGCGCGTCCAGCCGGGCGCACCGGGAGATCACCGCTCAACTCGGCCGGCAGGACGTCGACATCCTGGCGCTGTACTCGTCCGACGGCCTGACCTACGACCAGCCCGCGTTCTCCGGCGCGGTGACCGCCGTCGCGACGGAGCTGTCCGGGCGGCCCGAGATCGCCAGCGTCGTCGGCGCGCACACCCCGGGCGTGCCTGGCCGCTTCACCTCCACCGACGGGCACGCCACCTACCTGGCGATCCAGCTGCGCGACGGGGACGAGAACAGCAAGCTCGACGACCTCGCCGCGCTGCGCGACGACCTGGCCGCCGACGGCCTGCACACCGAGATCGGCGGACTCATCCCGTTCCTCGACGACGCGAACACCCGGATCAACGACGACATCACCAAGGCCGAGCTGATCAGCCTGCCGATCCTGCTGGTGCTGCTCGTGTTCATCTTCCGGGGACTGGTCGCCGCGGCCACCCCGCTGTTCGTCGGCGTGCTCGCGGTGCTCGGCGCGTTCATCGCCGTACGCCTGCTCGCGCAGGTCACCGACGTGTCCGTGTTCGCCGTCAACATCATCACGATGCTCGGGCTGGGCATGGCCATCGACTACGCGCTGTTCGTGGTCAGCCGGTTCCGGGAAGAACTCGCCGCAGGGCGCAGCCCCGCCGACGCGGTCGCGCACACGCTGGCCACCGCGGGGCGTACCGTGCTGGTCTCGGGTCTGACGGTGGCACTCGCCCTGGCCAGCCTGCTGATCTTCCCGATGGACTTCCTCAAGTCCATGGCCTGGGGCGGCATGGCCGCCGTGCTCGTCGCCATGCTGGCCGCGCTCACCGCGCTGCCCGCGCTGCTGGCCGTGCTCGGCCCGAAGATCAATGCGCTGCGTGTGCCGTTGCCGAAGTGGTTCCAGGCCCGTCCGGCGGGCGAGGGCGGCTGGGCGCGCATCGCCCGCAGCGTGATGAGCCGACCCGTGCTGTACGCCCTCGGCGTCGCCGCGGTCCTCGCCCTCACCGCGACCCCGTTCCTGCGGGCGCAGTTCGGCGGGTTCGACGAGCGGGTGCTGCCCGCGGGCACCGAGTCGCGCACCGTCACCGAGCGCATCGCCGTCGAGTTCCCCGGCGGCAGCGCCGCCCCGATCAGCGTCCTGATCCTCGGGCCCGGCGCGGACACCATGCTGGCCCGCGTCAAGGCCGTGCCGAACGTGCCCGGCGCGATGATCGCGGCGCAGAAGGGGGACGCCACCCTGATCACGGCGTCGTACCCGGGGGAGCCGGCCGACGAGAGCGCCCGTGAGGTCGTGCAGGCGATCCGGGACCTGCCGGTGCCCGACGGCACGCAGATGCTGGTCGGCGGGCGTACCGCGGCCGACCTGGACCAGCTCGACTCCCTCGGCGGGCGGCTGCCGTGGATGCTGGCCATGGTCGCGGTGAGCACGTTCCTGCTGCTGTTCCTGGCGTTCGGCTCGGTCGTGCTGCCGCTGAAGGCCATCCTCATGAACGTGATCTCGATCGGGGCGTCGTTCGGCGTCGTCGTGTGGATCTTCCAGGACGGGCACCTGTCGGACTGGCTCGGCTTCACGGTGACCGGATTCCTGGAACCCGGGAACATGGTGCTGATGCTGGCGGTCCTGTTCGGACTGGCCACCGACTACGAGGTGTTCCTGCTGTCGCGGGTGCGCGAGGAGTGGGACGCCACGGGTGACAACACCCAGGCCGTCGCGTCCGGGCTGCAGCGCACCGGTGGGATCATCACGGCTGCGGCGCTGCTGCTGATGGTGGTGCTCGGCGGGTTCGCGACCGGCGGCACGACGACGATCAAGGTGCTCGGCGTGGGCATGGTGGTCGCCGTGGCCATCGACGCGGCGCTGGTCCGGGCGGTGCTGGTGCCGGCCACGATGCGCCTGCTGGGCCGCTGGAACTGGTGGGCCCCGGGCCCGCTGAAGCTGGTCTACCGCCGCTACGGCCTCAAGGAGGCCTGACCCCGGCCGCTCCGCCGACCGATTCCGGGCCATGATCGCTGTTTCGGGTCAGAAAGTGCAGCCAGACACCACTTTCTGACCCGAAACAGCGATCTTTCGCGTATCCGGGGAGAGCGGCCCGACGGTCAGCGAAGTCCCCGAACGGCGAGCCGCCGCCGGACCACGTGATAGGCGAGTCCGCAGGCCAGGTGTGCGCGGGAACGGGACGGCCAGATGGCGGCGTACTCGTGGCGTGGCACGTCCGTGGCCCGGCCCCTCGCCCGCAGGGTTTCCAGTTCGCGGGAACGCTGTGCGAGTGCGGCCACCCGGTCCAGGTCTCCGGCGGCTGCTATGCCCTTGCCCACCCATTCTGCTAGTTCGACGCGAAGACTGCCTATCTGCGGTCGCTGCTCAAGCTGTGATCCGTTTTTGTGGACGCCAGGTGCCCCTATGGGGGCATCCAGCGTCCACAAAAACAGATCTTGAGGGGGATGCCGCCGCGGCTGGAAACCGTTGCGACATAGAGCGTTCACCTGACCACGGGATGGGCGACGTCTGGGGCTCCTAGCGTGCCCGTTGACAGACATCGACGATCGTGGAGGTCTACCGTGGACCGTCGTAACGTGCTGCGCGCCGGGGTCGTGGGCGGCGCGGCCGCCGCCTTCTCGGGCGCGCTGTGGAAAGAGGCGTTCGCCGCACCCGCCCAGCCGGGTCCGGGCCCGTACGGGGCGCTGCAGGCCGCCGACGCGAACGGCATCATGCTGCCGTCCGGCTTCACCAGCCGGGTCATCGCCCGGTCCAGTCAGACCGTGCCCGGCACGTCGTACACCTGGCATGCCGCCCCCGACGGCGGGGCGTGCTTCGCCGACGGCTCGGGCTGGATCTACGTGTCCAACTCCGAGGTGTCCGCGGGCGGGGCGTCGGCCGTGAAGTTCAACTCCGGCGGCACCGTCACCGGCGCGTACCGCATCCTGTCCGGGACCTCTACCAACTGCGCGGGCGGACACACTCCCTGGAACACCTGGCTGTCCTGCGAGGAGACGACGACCGGCCGGGTCTGGGAGACCGACCCGTGGGGCGTGAACGCGGCCGCGGCCCGCCCGGCGATGGGCCGGTTCAAGCACGAGGCCGCCGCCTGCGATCCGGTGAACCAGGTCATCTACATGACCGAGGACGAGAGTAACGGGTGTTTCTACCGGTTCATCCCGAACACCTGGGGAAACCTCGCCTCCGGCACGCTTCAGGTGGCCAAGGGCGGTTCGGGAACGTCCGTCACGCTCACCTGGGCCACCGTGCCCGACCCGGACGGCTCGCCCACGGCGACCCGCAACCAGGTCAGCGGCGTGAAGCGGTTCAACGGCGGCGAGGGCTGCTGGTACGACAACGGCATCGTCTACTTCACCACCAAGGGCGACAATCGAGTCTGGGCGTACAACACGGCCACCGCGCAGATCGAGCTGGCGTACGACGACTCGCTGGTGAGCGGCACGCCGCCGCTGACCGGGGTCGACAACATCACCGGCAGCGCGACCAGCGGGGACCTGTTCGTCGCCGAAGACGGCGGCAACCTGGAGATCTGCGTCATCACTGCGGACGACGTCATCGCGCCGTTCCTGCGCATCACCGGGCAGAGCTCCTCGGAGGTCACCGGACCGGCCTTCAACCCGGCCGGGAACCGCTTCTACTTCTCGTCCCAGCGGGGCACCTCGGGTTCCTCGTCCGGCGGGATCACGTACGAGGTCACCGGGCCGTTCCGGTCCTGACCGCGGGCGGGAGGAACGTGATGGACCGACGTCAGGTGCTGCGGGCCGGCGTCGCCGGCGCGGGTGTGGCGGCGTTCTCGGGCGCGCTGTGGCAGCAGGCGTTCGCTGCGCTCGCCCAGCCGGGCGTCGGTCCCTACGGCGAGCTGTCGGCGGCCGACGCCCACGGCGTGGCGCTGCCCGTCGGCTTCACCAGCCGGGTCGTCGCACGGTCCGGCCAGACCGTGCCCGGCACGCCGTACACCTGGCACGCCGCCCCCGACGGCGGGGCGTGCTTCGCCGACGGCGCGGGCTGGATCTACGTCTCCAACTCGGAGGTCCCGGTCGGCGGCGGCGCGTCGGCGATCAGGTTCGGCCCGGACGGCGGCGTCGGTTCCGCGTATCGGATCCTGTCCGGCACCAGCGTGAACTGCGCCGGCGGGGCCACGCCTTGGCAGACCTGGCTGTCGTGCGAGGAGATCCCCCTGGGCCGGGTCGTCGAGACCGACCCGTGGGGCGTGCGGCCCGCCCGGGAACGGACCAGGATGGGCCGGTTCAAGCACGAGGCCGCCGCCTGCGACCCCGACCGCCGGGTCGTCTACCTCACCGAGGACGAGGAGGACGGCTGCTTCTACCGCTTCGTCCCGGACACGTGGGGCGACCTGGGCACCGGACGGCTGCAGGTGCTGTGCGCCCCGGTGGGCGCCACCTCCGGCCCGGTCACCTGGCGCGACGTGCCGGACCGGGACGGCCTGCCGGTCCCCACCCGCCGGCAGGTCGGCGCGGCGCTGCGGTTCGACGGCGGCGAGGGCTGCTGGTACGACCACGGGACCTGCTACTTCACCACCAAGGGCGACAACCGGGTGTGGGCGTACGACGCCGCCGCTTCGACCGTCGCGCTGGCGTACGACGACTCGCTGGTGACCGGCACGCCACCGCTGACCGGCGTGGACAACATCACCGGCTCGCCCCGCAACGCCGACCTGTACGTGGCCGAGGACGGCGGCAACATGGAGATCAACGTGATCACCGCGGACGGGGTCGTCGCGCCGTTCCTGCGCCTGACCGGGCAGGACGCCTCGGAGATCACCGGACCGGCCTTCAACCCGGCCGGAGACCGGCTCTACTTCTCGTCCCAGCGCGGCGTCTCCGGCGCTAAGTGGGGGTCCGGCGGCATCACGTACGAGGTCACCGGCCCGTTCCGGGGCCCGTGAAGCGGTTCGCCGCGCCGTCGCGCACGCGGTGACCCGGCCCGCCCGATCCGTTGGCGCGGACCGGGATCAACGGCGTTGACCCGGGCAGGCCCGGTGGCCATACTGCCCCGATGCAGATCCACAGCGAGGACCTCGTCGAGGTGACGTGGATGTGGGACCGCGGCGGGTTCCGCCGGGTCGCCTGGACGGAGAAGGGCTACCAGAACCGCAGGATGGTGGTCGTGGCGCTGATCAGCCTGACCGTCGCGGCGTGGGCGTTCGACCTGTGGGGCAAGCTCGGCGGGCCGTTCCCGTACGCCGCGGTCTGGTTGTCGCTGCTCGGGGTTGCCCTGGTCGGACAGGTGTGCCTGACCGCCTGGCTGTGGCTGCGCAGGACCCCGGACTTCTGGTACGCGCCGATGACGGTGCGCATCGACGCCGACGGCGTCCGGCTGATCCTGGCCAGCGGCGAGTTCTTCTACCGTTGGGCGCTGATGTCCCCGGTCGTCCGGACCGCGCACGACTGGCATTTCCACGTCCGCTCGGTCGGCGGCGTCACCGTGCCGCGCGGGCTGATCTCGCCCGCCGACGACGCGGCGATCGCGGTGGTCGTCGACCGGTACGCCCACCTGGTCGGCCGTCCCGCCGACATGCCCCCGCCCGCGGAGGTCTGAGATGCGCCTCGAAACCGAGCGGCTGGTCATCCGGGAGTGGACCGACAGCCCCGCCGACCTGGCCCGCAACTACGACATCTACCGCCGCGAAGAGGTCACCCGCTGGCTCGGCATGCCCACGCCGCTGTCCGGACCTGCGCAGTCGCAGCTCGTCATCGACCGGCGGCGCGAGTACTACGCCGCCGAACCCGGCTACGGCGTGTGGGCGGCGCAGTTGCGCGACACCGGGGTGGTCGCCGGGTCGGTGCTGCTCAAGCCGCTACCTGAGCCCGCCGACGGTCCCGGCCGGGGCGAGGTCGAGATCGGCTGGCACTTCCACCCCGACTGCTGGGGCCACGGGTATGCCACCGAGGCGGCGCGGGCCATGCTGGCGTACGGCTGGGATTTCGGGCTGACGGAGATCCACGCCATCGCCCGCCCCGACAACGCACCCTCACTCGCGGTGATGCGGCGCATCGGCATGAACCGCGTCGGCCGCACCCACCGCTGGTATGACATCGAGGCCGAGCTGTACGTGATCAGGAACGCCGCATGATTTTCGCCGGTTTCATGATCGAGTCCGGGACGCGCGCATGAGCCGCACCGCATCCTCGACGTCCCACCCGAGTAGTTCCGCCCGGCGCAGGGCCATGAGCAGCAATTGAACGGTCACGTCCACCCCGAAATCATCCGTGCTCCACTCCCACAACTTCTCGATCCCCAGATCGTCGGCATGCGCGATTCCGTATCGCTCGCGGATCTCGGCGACCAGCCCGACGACGGCGTCCGCGCGCGACGGAGCCAGACGGTGGCACTCCAGCACAAGAGGTGGGCCGTCGTCGACCACGCGGCATCCGTCTGGTGGCGTGTCGCGCAGGCGTTGATAACCGCCCACCGGCGCGGCCGGTCCCGGAAGCGGCTCCAGCACCAGCGTGAACTTGTGGAGTGGTGAGTCGGGCACGTCGTCATTGTCGCGCCGTCCCCGTCGTTGCGCACGGGCGGCGAGCGGGCGTCCCCGTGAGGGCCCGGCTGAACACCGGTGAACGGGAGTCGGCGAGAATGAAGGCATGATCCCCCGCGAGATCGTGCTGCTCGGCTCCACCGGGTCGATCGGCACCCAGGCCATAGACATCGTGCGCCGCAATCCGGACCGGTTCCGGGTCGTGGCGCTGGGCGCGGGCGGCGGCAACGTGGCCCTGCTGGCGCAGCAGGCGCTGGAGCTGGGCGTCGAGGCGGTCGGGGTGGCCAAGTCCACCGCCGCGCAGGACCTGCAGCTGGCGTTCTACGCCGAGGCGCAGCGCCGCGGGTGGTCGTCGGGCGACTTCAAGCTGCCGAAGATCCTGGCCGGGCCGCAGGCGATGACGGAGCTGGCCGAGTGGCCGGCGGACATCGTGCTCAACGGCGTGGTCGGCTCGCTGGGGCTGGCGCCGACGCTGGCCGCGCTGCGGGCGGGGCGCATCCTGGCGCTGGCCAACAAGGAGTCGCTGGTGGCGGGTGGGCCGCTGGTGCGGGCCGTGGCCAAGCCGGGGCAGATCGTGCCGGTGGACAGCGAGCACTCGGCGCTGGCGCAGTGCCTGCGCGGCGGCACCCGGGCCGAGGTGCGCAAGCTGATCCTGACCGCGAGCGGGGGCGCGTTCCGCGGCCGCCGTCGCGAGGAACTGGGCGCGGTCACCGTCGAGGAGGCGCTCAAGCACCCGACCTGGGACATGGGTCCGGTGGTGACGATCAACTCGGCGACGCTGGTGAACAAGGGCCTTGAGGTGATCGAGGCGCACGAGCTGTTCGACGTGGCGTACGACGACATCGAGGTGATGGTGCACCCGCAGTCGGTGCTGCACTCCCTGGTCGAGTTCACCGACGGCTCGACGCTGGCCCAGGCCAGCCCGCCGGACATGCGGCTGCCGATCGCGCTGGCGCTGGGCTGGCCGGACCGGGTGCCCGAGGCGGCCGCGCCGGTCGACTGGACACTCGCGCACAACTGGGAGCTGCGCCCGCTGGACAACGAGGCCTTCCCAGCGGTGGAGCTGGCCAAGGCCGCGGGCCGGGCTGGGCGCTGCCGGCCGGCGATCTACAACGCCGCGAACGAGGAGTGTGTGGCGGCTTTCACAGCGGGCCGTCTGCCGTTCCTGGCCATCGTCGACACCGTGGGGGAGATCCTCGACGGTGCGCCTGACTATGACGAACCGGGTACCGTCGAGGACGTGCTCGCCGCGGAGCACTGGGCGCGCACGCGCGCACATGACCTGATCAAGGAGAAGAGCGCCTGATGAACGCCCTGGGGATCGCCCTCTTCGCGCTTGTCATCCTGATCTCCGTAAGCCTGCACGAAGCCGGCCACATGGGCACGGCGAAGGCCTTCGGCATGAAGGTGACCCGGTATTTCGTGGGTTTCGGTCCCACTCTGTGGTCGTTCCGCCGCGGCGAGACCGAGTACGGCATCAAGGGCATCCCGCTCGGCGGGTTCGTCAAGATCGTCGGCATGACGCCGCAGGACGAGGACGCCGACGACCCCAAGGCGATGTGGCGCTTCCCGGTCTGGAAGCGCTCGATCGTGATGTCGGCGGGTTCGATCGTGCACTTCATCCTGGCCGCCGTCGCGATCTGGGGCCTGGCGGTCTTCTCCGGCCTGCCCAACCCGGATCTGCCCAGCAAGGAGCCCAGCGCCGGCCAGCCGGCCGTGCTGAAGGTGCAGCCGTGCGTGGTGACCGCCCTGCCGTTGCGCGCCTGCGAGGCGAAGGACCCGGCGAGCCCGGCCAGCCAGGCAGGCCTGCGCGACGGTGACAAGCTGATCGCCGTGAACGGCACCGCCGTGGCCAACTGGGGCGAGGCGATCCAGCAGATCCGGCCGCTGGGCGTCGGCCAGGCCGCCACGATGACGGTGCTGCGTGACGGCGCTCAGCAGACGTTGCAGGTGACCCCCGCGGCGGTCGAGCGCGAGATGTCCGACGGCAGCGTGCAGAAGGTCGCCGCGATCGGCGTCGGCCTCGACGCGACCATTCCCTACCTGGTCAAGTACGGACCCGGTGAGGCCGTCGGCGCCAGTGCCCAGTACGCCGGGACCATGGTCGGCGCGACGTTCGAGGCGCTCAAGGAGTTCCCGAAGCGCATCCCGGCGCTGTTCTCGGCCATCGGCGGGGAGAAGCGCGACCCGAACACCCCGATCAGCGTGGTGGGCATCAGCCTGCTCGGCGGCGAGGCGGTGAACGAGGGCGCGTGGAGCATGTTCGTCGGGCTGTTCATCGCGTTCAACCTGTTCATCGGCATCTTCAACCTGCTGCCGCTGCTTCCCCTGGACGGGGGACACCTGTTCATCGCCTGGTTCGAGAGAATTCGTTCATGGGTGTACGCGCGGTTGCACAAGCCCGACCCGGGCCGGGTCGACTACTTCAAGCTGATGCCTCTGACCTATACGGTCATCCTGATCTTCGGTGCGTTCACCCTGCTGACCGTCACCGCGGACCTCGTCAACCCCATCTCGATCTACAAGTGAGTGTGCTGTGACTGCGATCAACCTGGGTATGCCGGCAGCTCCCCCCGCGCCGCTCGCGCCGCGGCGCAAGAGCCGACAGATCATGGTCGGCAGCGTGCCGGTCGGCGGCGGAGCCCCGGTCAGCGTGCAGTCGATGACGACCACCCTGACCTCGGACGTCAACGCGACCCTGCAGCAGATCGCGGAGCTCACCGCGTCCGGCTGCCAGATCGTGCGGGTGGCCGTGCCCTCCCAGGACGACGTCGAGGCCCTGCCCGCGATCGCCCGCAAGTCGCCGATCCCGGTGATCGCCGACATCCACTTCCAGCCGAAGTACGTGTTCGCGGCGATCGACGCGGGCTGCGCGGCGGTGCGGGTGAACCCGGGCAACATCCGGCAGTTCGACGACAAGGTCAAGGAGATCGCCGCGGCGGCCTCGGCGGCCGGTGTGCCGATCCGTATCGGCGTGAACGCGGGCTCGCTGGACAAGCGCCTGCTGGAGAAGTACGGCAAGCCCACCGCGGAGGCGCTGGTCGAGTCGGCGCTGTGGGAGTGCTCGCTGTTCGAGGAGCACGGCTTCCGGGACATCAAGATCAGTGTCAAGCACAACGACCCGGTAGTGATGATCAAGGCGTACCGGCTGCTCGCGCAGCAGTGCGACTACCCGCTGCACCTGGGTGTGACCGAGGCGGGCCCGGCGTTCCAGGGCACCGTGAAGTCGGCGGTCGCGTTCGGCGCGCTGCTGGCCGAGGGCATCGGTGACACCATCCGGGTGTCGCTGTCCGCCCCGCCGGTCGAGGAGATCAAGGTCGGCACCGCGATCCTGGAGGCCCTGAACCTCAAGGAGCGCGGCCTGGAGATCGTGTCGTGCCCGTCCTGCGGCCGCGCCCAGGTGGACGTGTACACCCTCGCCGAGCAGGTCACCGCGGCTCTGGAGGGCTTCCCGGCACCGCTGCGGGTCGCCGTCATGGGCTGCGTCGTCAACGGCCCCGGCGAGGCCCGCGAGGCCGACCTCGGCGTCGCCTCCGGCAACGGCAAGGGCCAGATCTTCGTCAAGGGCCAGGTCATCAAGACCGTCCCCGAATCGCTGATCGTGGAGACCCTGGTCGAGGAGGCCATGAAGATCGCCGCCGACATGGGCATCGACCCCCTCGGCGACGACACTCCCACCCCCGCCGTCGTCACGGTCCACTGACCCGCTGAACCCCGAGAAGGCCCCGTTCCTGAGGAACGGGGCCTTCTCGCATCTCTCCCCACCGGGGGCGGGGGGTCATGAGGCGAGGATCGAGTAGAGCTTGCGCTTGGTGTCCTGGAGGGTTTCCAGGGCCTGCTGGCGTTGGGCGGGGGTGCCGGTCATGGCCACCTGGCGCAGGGCGGACATGATGGCGAAGCCGGCCTCGCGGAACTCCTGGGACTGGGCGATGTGCTCGGCGTCGAAGTCCTGCCAGGGGCGGCCGTGGCCGGACTCGCCGGCGCGCTCCGCCTCGGTGCGGCCGGTTTCGGTGAGGGTGAAGCGTTTGCGGCCGCCGGTCTCCTCGCTGACGATCAGGCCCTCGTCCTCCAGCAGTTGGAGGGTGGGGTAGATCGAGCCAGGGCTCGGGCGCCAGACGCCGCCGGTGCGGGTCTCCAGTTCGGAGATCATCTCGTATCCGTGCATCGGGCGCTCCAGGAGCAGGCCCAGCACCGCCGCGCGGGTATTGCCGCGCCGGCCGCGTCCCCGGCCGTGTCCGCGCCCGTGGCCGAAGCCGCCGAAGCCGCCGGGGCCGAACGGCGGCCGCATCGGGCCGAAGGCGAACAGGCGCGGGTCATGGCCGTGCCCGTGGCCGCCGTGGCCGTGTTCGTGCATGTCGTGTCCGTGGTGTCGTCGGAACATGTCCGGTTCTCCTCATCGTCTCGTCCGCTGGTGCGGATCTCTATGACTATCGATGACGTATCAGCGATGTGTTTACGATATATCGGCAACGTGTCGACGACAACCTGCTTTACCGGGGATACCACTGGCGGGCCGCGCGGATCTCATTAGGCTGTGGTCATGCTCACCCTTCCGGTGCGGCAGCTGGCCGAAGCTGACCGCGCCGCAGTGGAACGCCTGCTGGCGGCGTATCCGATCGCGGCGGCGCAGGTGGCTGAGCGGGTGGCGATCCGCGGGCTGGGCTGGCGCGCCGACGGGCGGCTCTACGGCTACGGCAGCCGCCGGCAGCCGGAGGCGGTGCTGTGGTCGGGCGGGCAGGTCTCCCCGGTGGGCGCCGATGCCGCGGCCGTGGCCGCGTTCGCCGAGATGGTCTCCGGCCAGCCGCGGGTGTGCGCGTCGCTGGTGGGGGAGTCCGGGGCGGTGCTCGGCCTGTGGGACCTGCTGCGGCCCGCGTGGGGTCCCGAGCGCACGGTGCGCTCCGACCAGCCGCTGCTCGTCGTGGAGAACCCGCCCGCGGTGGCGGCCGATCCGCTGGTGCGCCAGGTGCGGCCCGACGAGGTCGATCTCGTCTTCCCGGCCTCGGTGGCGATGTACACCGAGGAGGTCGGGGTGTCGCCGCTGGGCGACGACGGGGGACGGGGTTATCGCGGGCGCGTGGCGGAGCTGGTGAAGGCGGGGCGGTCGTACGCCCGGATCGTCGACGGCACGGTGGTGTTCAAGGCCGAGCTGGCGGTGGTGACCCGGCATACCGCGCAGGTGCAGGGGGTCTGGGTGGACCCGTCCTGGCGCGGGCGCGGCTTCGCGATAGCAGGCATGGCGGCCGTGGTGCGCGATGCGCTGCGCCGGGTCGCGCCGACGGTGAGCCTGTACGTCAACGACTTCAACACCCCTGCCCGCCGGGTGTACCAGCGGCTGGGTTTCCGGCAGGTGGGCGCGTTCGCGACCGTCCTGTTCTGACGGTCCGGCCGGTGGCGCGCCACGCCGAAGCCACGACCATTTTCGTGACTTTGCGCACCTAGCTAACTACGTTAAGTAACGATAGTGGCTGACCGATTGTGACGGCCGGCGAGGTGACTACCCCTATGGGGCGGATCGTAAAACAGCTCTCTGACACCACCACGAAGTACTACTGGTATCCCGGAGAGAAGCAGGAGTGGATCCGCGCCGTGGTCGCCGTCGGCACCGGCGGCGCGTCCGCCGCCCTGCTGATGCTGCTGACCCGCAACACCCTCGCCGCAGTGGTCACCGGCTGCGCGGTCACGCTCGCCGTGTCGGGCTTCAACTTCGGCCGCCGCGACGCCAAGGCGCTGTCCGGCTTTCCCAACCTCAGCGACAAGGCCGCCCGCCGTGCCGCGATCTCCCACTCCGGGCGGGCGGCCTGGCGGGCGAGCGCGCACGGGGTGGGCGGCGCGGTGGCCGCGATCGTCGTGCTCAACCTGGCCCACCACGGCTGGGTCGCCGACTGGCTGCTGCCCGTCGTGCCCGCCGTGGTCGGCGCGCTGGCCCACCAGACCGGCATGATCTGGGAACAGCTGGCCAGCACCGTCGCGAGCCCCGGCCCCGCCGCCGCCCCGGCGGCCAAGCCGTCGACGGAGTGACCCCGCCGCACCTGCCGCCGGTGACGGCGACGGTGATCGCTGGTTCCGGTCATGATCTGTGGTCAGACCGCAGGTTTTGAGCACAACCAGCGATCTCTTCCGCCCTCGGCGGCACGCGGCGCGGGCTCGGCGTTAAGAAGGGCACCTTCCTCTACGTATGGCGATGGGAAGGTGCCCTTCCTTCGGGCAGGGCGGGGTCAGCGGCGGAGGGTGTCGAGGGCGCGGGAGGTGGTCCAGTCGCGGTTGGCGGCGGGGGCGCCGAAGCGTTCGGGGAGCAGGGCGTCGAGTTCCCAGCTCGGGGTGCCGGAGGTGATCCACTCGGCGAGGTGGCGGCCGATGCCGCCGGACAGGGCCATGCCGTGCAGGCCGAACCCGGCCGCGATCCACAGGCCGGGCAGCGCGGAGCGGCCCGCCAGCGGGACGCCGTCGGGGGTGAACGCCTCGACCCCGTGCATGATCTTCGCGAGCTTGGTGCGGCGCAGTTCCGGCATCCGCTCGCCGGCCAGTTGCCACAGCGGGGCGAACGCCGCCTCGTCGGGTGCCGCCAGCTCACGGGCCTTGGCCAGGGGTTCGGCGTCGCCGGCCGGCCAGGCGGGCACCGGGTCGGGGCGGCTGCCGCCGACGATGACGCAGCCGTTGGCGGCCCGCAGGTAGAGCGACTGCTCGGGGATCCGGCAGGTGGGGGTGGCGTCCGGGTCGAGGGCGGGGTGCAGCACCTCGCTGACGCCGTACTGGTGCAGGATCGGCACGACCGGCACCACGACGCCGGCCATCGCCCCGACGGCTCCCGCCGCCGCGCCCGCCGCGTTGATCACGAGCGGGGTCTCGATGACGCCGTCGCTGGTGTGCACCGCGCGGACCTGCCCGCCGGTGGTGTCGATGCCGGTGACCCGCACCCCGGTGCGGATGCTGACCCCGTGCGCGACGGCCCCCGCGACCAGCGCGTTCACGAAGTCCTTCGGGCGCACGAAGCCCTCGCCGGGCAGCCAGGCGGCGGCCTGCACGTCGGACAGGTCGAGCCGCGGGACCCGGTTCATGATCGCCGACGCGCCGTGCAGCTCCAGGGGCACGCCTAGCTCGTCGGCGCGGCGGGCCAGCCGGCGCAGCTCGTCGACGTGGGTGTGGCTCAGTGCGAGCCGCAGCCCGCCGACCGGACGCCAGCCCGGGTCGTGGCCGGTCTCGGCGCGCAGCATGGCCGCCAGCGCGGGCAGGTATCCGGCCAGCCGCGCATGCCAGCCGGGCCCGTCCGGTCCGCGCATGGAGGTCACGAACCCGGCGGTGTGCCAGGTGCTGCCCTCGGTGAGCTCGTGCTGCTCCAGCAGCACGGTGTCGCGCCACCCGGCCCGGCCGAGGTGGTATGCCAGGGAGCAGCCGACCACGCCGCCCCCGATGATCACCGCCCGTGCGCTCGCTCCCATCTGGTCAGTGGTACCCGCTGCGACCCCCGAACGGAAGGGGTCCGTCACAACTTTGCGTGCCCCGCCACGAGCAGCGATGCATTCGGGTTTGTTGACGTGGGTGGGTGCGGGCGGTAGACCTTGTGTGCATGTGGTCGGTGGAGCGCCTGCGCGCGATGGTGGAGGCGGGCGACATCGACACGGTGTTGCTGGCCATGACGGACATGCAGGGACGCCTGCAGGGCAAGCGGCTGCACGCGGCGTACTTCCTGGACGAGGTCGTCGGGCACGGCAGCGAGGCGTGCAACTACCTGCTCGCGGTGGACGTGGAGATGACCCCGGTGGACGGGTACGCCGTCTCCGGCTGGTCGCAGGGGTATGGCGACTTCGTGCTGCGGCCTGACCTGGACACGCTGCGCCCGATCCCGTGGCTGCCCGGCACGGTGCTGGTGATGTCCGACGTGCTGTGGCACGACGCGAGTCCGGTGGTCCAGTCGCCGCGGCAGATCCTGCGGCGGCAGCTGGACCGGCTGGCCGAGCGCGGGCTGACCGCGTACATCGGGACCGAGCTGGAGTTCGTGGTCTACGCCGACACCTACGAGCAGGCGGCGGCCAAGCGCTACCAGGGGCTGACCCCGGCCAACGGCTACAACGTGGACTACTCGCTGCTGGGCACGTCCCGGGTGGAGCCGCTGCTGCGGGCGATCCGGCTGGGCATGGCCGGGGCAGGGCTGGCCCCGGAGAGCGCCAAGGGCGAGTGCAACCTGGGCCAGCACGAGATCGCCTTCCGGTACGCCGAGGCGCTGAAGACGGCCGACCAGCACAGCATCTACAAGCACGGGGCCAAGGAGATCGCCGCCGCGCAGGGCATGTCGCTGACGTTCATGGCCAAGCCGAACCAGCGCGAGGGCAACTCGTGCCACATCCACTTCTCGCTGCGGGACTCCGACGGCCGGCCGGTGATGGCCGAGCACGACCGGTTGAGCCCGCTCGGCGAGCGGGTGCTGGCCGGACTGCTGGCGACGACGGCCGAGATGAGCGTGCTGTACGCCCCGAACATCAACTCGTACAAGCGCTACCAGGCGGGCTCGTTCGCGCCGACGGCGCTGCGCTGGGGCCGCGACAACCGCACCTGCGCGCTGCGCCTGGTCGGCCACGACCACTCGCTGCGGGTGGAGCACCGCTCGCCGGGCGGGGACGTGAACCCCTACCTGGCGATCGCGGCGCTGGTGGCCGGGGCGCTGCACGGCATGGACCACGAGCTGCCGCTGGAGCCGATGTTCACCGGCAACGCCTACGACGACCCGTCGGCCGCCCGGATGCCCGCCACGCTGCGCGACGCGCTGCTGCGCTGGGAGTCGAGCGCGGTGGCCCGGGAGGCGTTCGGCGACGAGGTGGTGGAGCACTACGGGCACGCCGCGCAGGTGGAACTGGCCGCGTACGACGCCGCGGTGACGGACTGGGAACTGGTGCGGGGGTTCGAGCGGCTGTGAAGATCATCAACCCGGTCACCGAGGAGCTGATCACCTCGGTGGAGCCGGTCGACGCGACCGGGGTGGACGCGGCGGTGCGGGCCGCCGCGAAGGCGTTCGATAGCTGGCGGCAGGTCTCCCCGGGCGACCGGGCCCGGCTGCTGCGCCGCTTCGCGGCGGTGGTCGACGCGCACGTCGAGGAGCTGGCGCTGCTGGAGGTGCGCAACGCCGGGCACACGATCGGCAACGCCCGCTGGGAGGCCGGCAACGTCCGCGACCTGCTCGACTACTACGCGGGCGCGCCGGAGCGGCTGTGCGGGCGGCAGATCCCGGTCGCGGGCGGCGTGGACGTGACCTTCCACGAGCCGCTGGGCGTGGTCGGGGTGATCGTGCCGTGGAACTTCCCGATGCCGATCGCGGCGTGGGGCTTCGCCCCGGCGCTGGCGGCGGGCAACACCGTGATCGTGAAACCGGCCGAGACCACTCCGCTGACCGCGCTGCGCCTGGCTGAGCTGGCCCTGGAGGCGGGGCTGCCCGAGGGAGTGCTGACCGTCCTGCCGGGCCACGGCGAGGTGACCGGGCAGGCCCTGGTGACCCATCCGGGCGTACGCAAGATCTGCTTCACCGGGTCCGTCGAGGTGGGCCGCCAGATCATGGCCGCCTGCGCCGCCGACCTGACCCGGGTGACCCTGGAACTCGGCGGCAAGAGCTCCACCCTGCTGTTCGCCGACGCGGATCTGGACAGGGCCGCCGCCGCGCTGCCCGGGGCCGTGTTCGACAACGCCGGGCAGGACTGCTGCGCCCGCTCCCGCCTGCTCGTCCAGCGCGAGGTGTACGACGACTTCCTGGCCCTGCTGGAGCCGCACGTCGCGGCTTGGCGCTGCGGCGACCCGATGGACCCGGCCACCGGCATGGGCCCGCTGATCACCGCCGAGCAGCGCGCCCGGGTCGCCGGTTACGTGGCCGGCGCGGACGTGCTGATGCGCGGCGACGCGCCCGCTGGGGCCGGTTTCTGGCACCCCGCGACGGTGCTGGCGGCGCGCGACCCCGATGAGCGGCACTGGCGCGAGGAGGTGTTCGGGCCGGTGCTGTCCGTGCTCCCGTTCGACGGCGAGGACGAGGCGCTGCGGCTGGCCAACGACACCGAGTACGGCCTGTCCGGGTCGATCTGGACCCGGGACGTGGGCCGCGCGCTGCGGCTGGCCCGGGGCGTCGAGGCGGGCGTGCTCAGCGTCAACTCGCACTCCTCGGTGCGCTACTGGACCCCGTTCGGCGGGGCCAAGCAGTCCGGGCTGGGCCGTGAGCTGGGCCCCGACGCCCCGCTGGCGTTCACCGAGACCAAGAACGTCTTCATCTCCACCGAGTGAAATACCAGCGGTGCCCCGTCCGCATCCCGCACGCTGTAAGCACGGGTCGCGGGCGCCACCGGTCATCGGACAGCGAAAGGCAGGCAGAGGCAGGGCATGGGGCGGTTGCAGGACCGGGTGGCGGTCATCAGCGGGGCGGCCAGCGGCATCGGCGCGGCCACGGCGCGGCGGTTCGCGTCCGAGGGCGCGTACGTCGTCGCCGTCGACCTCGCCGAGGAGGCCGGCAAGAAGATCGCCGAGGAGGTCGGCGGCGAGTTCGTGCAGTGCGACGTCTCCGACGAAGACCAGGTGCGCGAACTGTTCGACGGCGTGGCGGCCCGCCGCGGCCGGGTCGACATCGCGTTCAACAACGCGGGCATCTCCCCGCCCGACGACGACTCGATCCTCGACACCGGGCTCGACGCCTGGGAGCGGGTGCTGCGGGTCAACACCACGAGCGTCTACCTGTGCTGCAAGTACGCCCTGCCGCACATGCTCGCCCAGGGCAAGGGCTCCATCATCAACACGGCCAGCTTCGTCGCCCTGATGGGCGCGGCCACCAGTCAGATCGCTTACACCGCCAGCAAGGGCGGCGTGCTCGCGATGAGCCGTGAGCTGGGCGTGCAGTTCGCCCGGCAGGGAGTGCGCGTCAACGCGCTGTGCCCCGGCCCGGTCGCCACTCCGCTGCTGATGGAGCTGTTCGCGAAGGATCCGGAACGGGCCGCTCGCCGACTCGTCCATGTGCCGATGGGCCGGTTCGCCGAGCCCGCCGAAATCGCCGCGGCGGTAGCGTTTCTCGCCAGCGACGACTCCTCATTCATCACCGCCTCCCAGTTCGTCGTGGACGGGGGCATTACCGGGGCCTATGTGACGCCGTTGTGAGCGATGTGACCAGACCGTTGATCGGTATCACCACCTATGTGGAAACCGCCCGATTCCTCGTTCACGACACCCGCGCCGCGCTGGTGCCCTGGGCCTATGTGGAGCAGGTGACCCAGGCCGGCGGGCGGCCCGTGCTGGTGCCCCCGCAGCCCGACGGCGGCGTGGAGGTCCTCGACGGGCTCGACGGCCTGATCGTGGCGGGCGGGGCCGACGTGGAGCCGGCCCGCTACGGCGAGACGCCGCACCCGAAGGTGTACACCAGCCCGCTGCGCGACGCCGGCGAGCTGCCGCTGGTGCGCGTCGCCCTGAAGACCGGCCTGCCGCTGCTCGGCGTGTGCCGGGGCATGCAGGTGATGACGGTGGCCGCCGGCGGGCGGCTGCACCAGCACCTGCCCGACGTGCCGGGCACGGGGCAGCACTCCACGACGGGGCCGACGAAGGTGTACGCCGAGCACCCCGTGCACTTCGCCACCGGCTCGCGGCTGCGCGAGCTGTACGGGCCGGAGGCGGTCGTGAACTCGTACCACCACCAGGCCGTCAAGGACCCGGGCCGACTGGTGCCGACGGGCTGGTGCACGACGGACGACATGATCGAGGCGGTCGAGCACCCGGATCACCCGTTCGCGGTCGGGGTGCAGTGGCACCCGGAGGACATGGCGACCAACGCGCTCTTCCTGGCACTGGTCAACGCGGCCACCCAGGTGCGGCACGCCCGCGCGAACCGCGCGGAGTTCTTCGCGACCGTCTGACCCTCATCCGGCGTCACGCTCCGCTCGGGGCGTGACGCCGTCCCGTCAGGTGGCAACGGGGCGGCGGTGCGGAAAAGAGCGGGGTAGCGTCGCGGCATGGGCAAGGTGTACGAGCTGATCGACGACCGAATCCGTGACTTCCTGCTGGCGCAGCGGGTCTTCTTCGTGGCGACCGCGCCGTCCGACCCGGATGGCCACGTCAACGTCTCTCCCAAGGGCCTGACCGACTCGTTCGCGGTGCTCGGCCCGCATCAGGTGGCCTACTACGAGTACGGCGGCTCGGGCATCGAGACCATGGCCCACCTGCGCGACAACGGCCGCATCGTGCTGATGGTGTGCGCGTTCGACGGGCCGCCCAAGATCTACCGCCTGCACGGCCAGGGCGAGGCGGTGCTCGCCGAGGACCCGCGCGCCGCCGAGCTGATCGCGCGGTTCCCCGCCCCGCCGCACGTCGGCCTGCGCAGCATCGTCGTGATCGACGTCACGCGGGTGTCGGACTCCTGTGGCTACGGCGTGCCGCTGATGTCGTACGAGGGCGACCGCGACCTGCTCGTCCAGTTCTGGGACCACAAGACCCCCGAACAGCGCGAGCACTACCGGGCGACCCGCAACGCGCACAGCATCGACGGAGCCCCCGTCTTCGCCGAGCGCTAGAGTTCAGGGCATGAACGGCCGTGCGACGCTGACCCCAGGCAAGCTCTCCCCGTGGCGGGAGGTGCCCGCCCACATCCCCCGTCCCGAGTACGTCGGCCGCAAGCAGCCGAAGCGTTGGGACGGCCCGCTCACCCAGGACGCCGAGTCCATCGAGAAGATGCGGGTCGCCGGGCGGATCGCGGCGCAGGCCGTGCAGCTCGCGGGGGAGCACGCCAAGCCGGGGGTCACCACCGACGAGATCGACCGGCTGGTGCACGAGTTCCTGCTCGACCACGACGCGTACCCGTCGACGCTGGGCTACAAGGGCTTCCCCAAGTCCTGCTGCACCAGCCTGAACGAGGTCATCTGCCACGGCATCCCGGACTCGACGGTGATCGAGGACGGCGACATCATCAACGTCGACGTGACGGCGTTCAAGGACGGGGTGCACGGCGACACCGACGCGACCTTCTGCGTCGGCGACGTGGCCGAGGAGGCCCGGCTGCTGGTCGAACGCACCCACGAGGCGATGATGCGGGGCATCAAGGCGGTCGCGCCGGGCCGCCCGATCAACGTGATCGGCCGGGTCATCGAGTCCTACGCCAAGCGCTTCGGCTACGGCGTGGTGCGCGACTTCGGCGGGCACGGCATCGGCCAGTCCTTCCACAGCGGACTGTTCGTGCCGCATTACGACAACCCGAACGCCGACACCATCATGGTGCCGGGCATGACGTTCACGATCGAGCCCATGATCACACTCGGCTCCATCGCGTACGAGACCTGGCGCGACACCTGGACCGTGGTCACCAAGGACCGCCGCTGGACCGCCCAGTTCGAGCACACGCTGGTGGTCACCGAGTCCGGCGCGGACATCCTGACGCTGCCGTGAACCCCGACAAGCCCGACCCCGCCGTCACCGCCGAGAGCGGTGCGCGCGCGGCCGGGCCCGTGCCGCCCGAGGGTCCCCGGCCCGAGGCCGTCAAGCCGATCGACCACGAGCACGCCGACGTCTCCGGCGGCTGGCTGCGCGCGGCGACGTTCGGCGCGATGGACGGGCTGGTCACCAACATCGGCCTGATCGCGGGTGTGGGCGGCGCCGGGGTCAGCGCGCACACCGTCGTGCTCACCGGCGTGGCCGGACTGGTCGCCGGGGCCATCTCGATGGGGCTCGGCGAGTACGCCAGCGTGCGCACCGCCAACGAGCAGATCGAGGCCGAGATCGCCAAGGAGCGCCGCGAGCTGCGGCACAACCCGGCCGCCGAGGCCGCGGAGCTGGCCCAGCGCTGGATCGACCGGGGCATCTCGCCGGAGCTGGCCCGGCAGCTCGCCGAGGACCTTCGTGCCCAGCCCGACGAGGCGCTGCGCATGCACGTACGCGAGGAGCTCGGTATCGACCCGGACAGCAAGCCGAGCCCGTGGACGGCGGCGATCTCGTCGTTCGTCTGCTTCTCGGTCGGCGCGCTGATCCCGCTGCTCAGCTACCTGTTCGGCAGCGAGTCCCTGTGGCTGGCGCTGGGCATCGGCGGCCTGGGCCTGTTCGTCGTCGGGGCGCTGACCGCCCGCTTCACCCGCCGCCGCTGGTGGTCCGCCGGCCTGCGCCAGCTCCTGCTCGGCGCGGCCGCCGCCGGCGCCACCTACCTCATCGGCGCCGCCATCGGCGTCAGCACCGCCTGACGGGCAAAGCAAGGGCACCTTCTTAACGCTCCGCGTTATAGAAGGTGCCCTTGTTAACGCCATAGGACGCTGACCTGCGCAGACACGAACGACTCCGCTCGATTGCCCGACTGTCAGGATCAAGATCGCCGTTTATGGTCCAGGGGTGTGGTCCGACCACGTCTTCTGACCAGAGACGGCGACCATGGCGGCCGAGTCGTCCGGCTCAGCGGGGGACGAGGCTGAAGATCCGGATCACCCGGTTCGAAGCGCGCTCCTGGTAGGTCTGGTAGGCGGGCCAGACGGTCAGGAGCATCCGCCACAGGCGGTCGCGTTCGTCGCCCTCGGCCAGCGCCCCGCGCACCGGGATCTCCCTGCCGCCCAGCGTCACCACGGCGTCCGGGGTGGCGAGCAGGTTCGTCGACCAGGCCGGGTGCCCCTGCTGGCCCCAGTTCGAGCCGATGACCACGTAGTTGTCGCCGTCGCGGACGTACACCAGCGGCTGGGTGCGGGGCTGGCCGGACTTGCGGCCCGTGGTGGTCAGGATCAGCGTGGGCAGCAGGCCCAGTGCCACGACCCGGCCCTTGGTCAGCTTGGCGACGGCGCGGTCGGCCGGGACGAGGAACCTGCCCATGCGGGCGAACCAGCGGCGGTGGCCCAGGTAGCGGGCGAGGCGGGGGAGCATCGGCACAGTGTGCCGCAAGCAGCCGCGACTGAAAAGTCTTCACGTCTGGGGTGCGGCCGACCGGCTCAGCCGCCACCAGGCGTGAGGAAGGGCACCTTCCACAACGCGGAGCGATGTGAAGGTGCCCTTCCTTCGCCTTCACAGGCGGCGTTCGATGGGGAGGCGGGAGCGGGTGAGCAGGCCCGCGGCAGCCATCGCCACGAGCGGGACGGCGAGCACGATGGCGATGGTGTCCCAGGGCATGACCAGCCGCATCGGGACGTCGCCGATGCGGATGTGACCGCCCGCGTTCATGGCGAAGATCAGCACGGCTGCGGTGCCCGCGCCGGCCAGCACCCCGAGCAGCGCGCCCAGCCCGGAGATGACCCCGGACTGGCTCAGCGACAGCAGCCGCCTCACCCGCGGGCTGGCCCCGACAGCGCCCAGGGTGGCCAGGTCGGCGCGGCCGTCCGCGGCGGCCAGGCCGGTGGCGATGCCCGCCGCGCCGAGCGCGACCAGCGCCGCCACCACCCCGAGGATCCAGATCACCGGCTCCTCGCGGTACTGCGCACCCAGCTCGATGTCCACGTTGAGGTTGTCGGCCACCGCGTTTACGGCGGCCCTGAGGCGCTCGGACTCGGCAGGGGAGGGGACGTGCCCGACAGCCGCGAGCACCGTGTCGCGGCGCAGGCCGAGGCCCAGCCGTTCGGCCAGCGCGGGCGTGGTGACCGCGAACGCGGCCGTCGGCGTGCCGCCGGGCAGCGCCGCGCCGGGCACGGTCACCGGCGTGCCGCGTACGCCCTCCTGCTGGTCCTTCCACTCGGTCACGAAGACCGTCACCATGCCGTCGTCCAGGTATTTGGGGTCGGCGACCGCGATGCCGCCCGCGGCCAGGACCTGCCGGGCCTGTGCCAGGTCTGCCGAGGGCGCGCTGCTGATCGCGGCCAGGGCGGCCACGTCGTCGACGACCGCGAACTGCATCGAACCGATGCCCATCTGGTATGCGCAACGGGGGTCCTCGCGAGCGGCCCGGTCCCGTTCCTCCGGTGTGGTGTTCGGGTCCTCGGAGGCAGGGCAGCGCTGCGCCGGTGGCAGCTCGAGCTGGGGCGAGCAGTAGTGCTCCTTGGCCCGGTCGGCGCAGACGACCGACTGCAGCACGTGCGGCCGCGCACCGGGCAGTGCCTGGCGTACCGCGTCGGAGATCCGGGCGACGTCCGGTTCGGGTGCGCTGTTCTCGGCCATCTGCTGGACCAGCACGTTGCCGACCGGCAGCCGCGGGTCGTAGCTCTCGTACGCCTGCTGCTGCTCGCTGCCGAGGAACGCCCCGATCGCGACCGCTCCGGCGACCGCGGCCATCACGGCCGAGATCGCGGGCGCGGCGGAGCCGCGGTTGCGGGCGGTGTCACGCAGCGCGATGCGCGGGGCGAGTGGCAGCCACCGTCCGGTGCGGGCGATGAGCCCGACCAGCGACGGGGTGAGCAGCACCAGGCCGAGTTCGCCGAGCACCAGGCCGGCCATGATGGCGGTGGTGCCTGCCATCCCGGCCCCGGCGACGGCGATCGCCGCGCCCACGGCGACCAGGATCAGGCCGAGGGTGATCCAGCGCTTGCGGGACCGGGTCACGCCCCGGCGTCCGGCGAGCACGGTGACCACGCTCTGCCGTGCGGCGGTGAACGCGGGCACCATCGCGGCCGCGAGCCCCGCCCCGACCGCGAGCAGCACGACCCCGGCCTGCGCGGCGGGGAAGAAACGCAAGCCCCCGGCGCGGGCCCGGACCAGGTACTGCTCGAACAGCGGGAGGGTCAGCACCGCGGTACCGATGCCGATGGCGACGGCGGCGACCGCAGCGGCGAGGCCGAGCACCACTCCGTCGGCCAGCACGATGCGCCGCAGGTGGGCCGGGGTTCCTCCGGCGGCCGCGACCAGCGCGAGGTCCCGGCTGCGCCGCCGCGCGCCGACCGCGAAGGCCGGACCGGCCAGCAGCACGATCTCCAGCATGATCAGCACGACGACGATCGCGCCGAGGGCGATCTCTCCGGGGCCGCTGCTGCCCTGCTGGACGTCGATGTTCGGCACGGTGGGCGGGTCGAGGGCGACGGCGCGGCTCTTGACGAGGATGCCGCGCTGGTTGAGCTGCTGCACGTCGGCCCAGAGCAGGGGCGAGGGAGTGTCGACCACCCAGCGCACCGACGCGGGCAGGACGCCCGGCCGGAAGAGCACGGTCTCGTGCAGCGAGCTCGGGAGTTCGACGATCGCGGTGACCGTGTACGTGTACTCGGGCCTCGCCGTGCGGATGGTGCCGCCGACGCCCACGCCGAGCCGGTCGGCCAGCCCTTCGTTGAGCGCGACCTCGTCGTTGCGGGTCGGCGGGGAGCCGTCCAGCAGCTCGACGAAACCGGACAACTGAGAGGAGGTCAGGTCCACGCCCCGGGCGCTGACGCCGCCGATGCCACCCGGGGTGTGCACGTCGACTCCACCTTCGGTGATCTGGCCGACCGTCGAGCCCGTGGGAAGCACCGCGAGCAGGTCGGCCGCGCTCGGCTCCGACTCGCGAGGCCCGCCGGTGGAGGAGTACCCGTCGCCGAGCGGGGCCTGCGTGATCGGGCCGTCGCTGATCCATTCGACCTGGGCGTCGTACTGCCCGATCTGGCGGGTCAGCTCCTCGATCGGGGTGAGCCGGTGCATGTCGTACGCGGCCGCGACGAAGGACATCATCGCGATCGGCAGCCCGATCATGGCGACGACGAGCGCGGACCGGCCCCGGGAGCGCAGCGCCTCCCGGCGTGCCATCCGCAGTGCCGGGGCCCAGCCCCGCAGCCACCTCATGACGCGGTCTCCAGCAGCTGCTCGGGCTGGGTCAGTGGGCCGGACGCGTCGACGATCCGGCCATCGCGCAGGAAGACCACCCGGTCGGCCCAGGCGGCGTGCCGGGCCTCGTGGGTGACCAGGACCGCCGCCGCCCCCGCGTCGACGCGGGCCCGCAGCAGCCGCAGCACCGCCTCGCCGGTCACCGAGTCCAGGGCTCCGGTCGGCTCGTCGGCCAGCACCAGGCGGCGCTGCCCGACCAGAGCGCGGGCGATGGCCACGCGCTGCTGCTGGCCGCCGGACATCTCGTCGGGGAAGCGGTGGGCGTACCCGGCGAGCTCCACCTCGGACAGTGCCGCCTCGGCCAGCGGTCGGGCCTTGCGGGCCGAGACGCCCTCCAGTTCCAGCGGCAGCGCCACGTTCTCCACGGCGGTGAGGCTGGGCAGCAGGTTCAGTGCCTGGAAGACGTACCCGACGCTGCGGCGGCGCAGCCCGGCCAGCTCCCGGCGGCGCAACGTGGACAGGGCGAGGCCCTCGACCAGCACCTCGCCCGTGTCCGGGGCGTCGAGCCCGCCGGCCAGGTTGAGCAGGGTGGACTTGCCGGAGCCGGACGGGCCCATGACGGCCACCAGCTCCCCGGCCAGCACGTCGAGGGTCACTCCGGCCAGGGCGTGCACGGCGGCCTCGCCGGTGCCGTGGGTGCGGTGCACGTCTCGCAGTTGCAGGACGGCGGTCATCGCCGGGCCTCCCGTGGGGTGTCGTCGTGTGACGGCAGCGGTGCGGCGGCGGGCTTCTCGTAGCGCACCAGGGCCGTCTCGCAGTGGTCGAGCCAGCGCAGCTCGGCCTCGGATTGGAAGATCATCGCTTCGAGCACGAGCCGCCAGGGCAGCTCGGCGTCGGTGCGCTTGAGCCGGGTGTACTCCTGCAGCGCGCGCATAGTCGCGCTGCGCTGGGTCTGCACCACCGCCTGCACGTCGATGCCGGGGGTGGTGATGGCGAGCGCTAGCTTGATGGCCAGCTCGTCGCGGGGCCGGTCGGCGCGGGCGATCGGGGTCGCGAACCAGAGCGCGAGCTCGGTGCGGCCCTCCCCGGTGATCTCGTACGGGCGCTGCCCTCCGTCGTTCTCCGGCAGCGCGCGCACGAGGCCGTCGCGTTCGAGGCGGTTGAGGGTGGTGTAGACCTGGCCGATGTTGAGCGGCCAGGTGGAGCCGGTGGAGTCTTCGAATTCGGCGCGCAGCTGGTAGCCGTAGCGGGGGCCGCGTTCGAGCAGGGCGAGCAAACCATGCCGGATGGACATGGCTACTGAGTATGCATACCCGGTATACGGAAGGCAAGGCGTCCGCCCCTGGTGCGACGGAAGGCCTGCTACTGGGTCTTGCGGCCCGGGTACCGCACCGTGGCCGGGGCGATCTCGGCGAGCTTGCGCCAGCGGGTGCCGCGTACCGCGGCGTCGGTGTAGGCGACCAGGATCCGGCGGCGCACCTCGCCCTCGGCGTCGGCGAGCGCGGCCCGCCACGTGGCCGCGACCCCGTCCTCGACGTAGGCGGCGAGCTTCAGCGCGGTGGCGCTGTCGGTCACCGGGAACGGCAGCGCGTAGCCCGCCTGGGCCACCGGCGCGGTCGCCTTCAGCTCGGCGAGCTGCACCAGCAGCGCGTCCCGCCGGGTCCGGTGCATCTCCTCACCGATCCGGGCCTCCTTCTGCAACGCCTTGTCGAGCTGCACCCCGAGCCGGGCGTACGCGAAGATCGCACTGTGCTCGGCGCTCAACGCCGCCTGCAACCGCTCCGCCAGCTTCTCGCTCACGCCTTCTCCTCACTGCGCTCGTCGGCCGCGGCCTCATGATCGCTCGACTTGCCAGGCACCGGGGCGAAACCGGCCTCAAGATACGCACACCTGCCCGGCAAGTCCGATGACCTTGGTGTGGCTCGGGTCATGCGAGCACCTCGGCGTGGGTGGCGCGGGCGGCGGCGATCTCGCCGACCAGGACGGCGCGCGATGTGGTGGTGGTTACACACGCCTCGGCGGCCTGCTTGGCGGCGGACACCTCGGCCGTGCGCAGGCTCTTCAGGATCGCTTTGCGGTCGCCGGCGACCGGGGCGGCACTGGGGGCGGTGAAGGAGCTGGGCGAGGGCCGCGGGCTCATGATCGCGTCCAGAGCCTCGGCGTGGGCGCGGTGCGTCTCGCGCAGCGGGGTGAGCAGCGTGGTGAGGGTGGTGTCCGCGGCGAGCGCGGCGTCATAGGCCGCCACCAGGGCATAGGTGCCTGCCAGCAGGCCGGTCAGGGCGTCCGGCGCGGGCGGGGTGTCCGGGCCCGGGTCGAGCAGGTCGCAGCCGGCCAGCGCGGCCCCGGCGAGTCCGGCCGCCGCCGTCGCGGCGCTCGCCCGCAGCAGTCGCCGTCGATTCGGTCGGAAACCCGCCGACCAGCTATGATCATTTCCCCGCGTACGCACCGCGCCAGTCTTCCTTAAGCCAGCCGCCGCTGCCACTCCGTGATCACGTGTCGGACGCCGCACGCGGCGACCGCAGCGCGCCGCTGGTCGTTGCCGCGTGTGCGCGGGTTACGCTCTGCGCAGTCGATGAATCACCGAGAGGGGTGCCCCAGATGGCTCAGCGTGGCCGTGCCTCAGGCCGACCGGCGGGCAAGGCGCCTGCCCGGACGGCGGCACCGGCTCCTGCCAGGACCTCTCCGGCCGAACTGGCGGCGCGTCGCGCCCGGTTGCAGGCCGTGATCGACCCCGTGGTGGCCGGCACCGGCTACGACCTGGAGGAGCTGTCGGTCAAGCAGGTCGGCCGGCGGCACCTGGTCCAGGTGGTCATCGACGGCGACGGCGGGGTAGGTCTGGACGCCATCGCCGACGTGTCCCGCGCGGTGTCGCGGGCGCTGGACGAGGCCGAGGAGTCCGGCACAGATCTGATCATGGGCGAGTACCAGTTGGAGGTCTCCTCGCCCGGAGTCGACCGGCCGCTGACCCTGCCGCGGCACTGGGCCCGCAACGTGGGCCGCCTGGTGAAGGTGAAGGCGGGGGAGAAGTCGCTGACCGGCCGGGTCGTCGATGCCGACGCCGATGGGATCACCCTCGACGTGGACGGCAAGGAGCACGCGCTGAGCTTCGACGCGCTGGGCCCGGGGCGCGTCCAGGTCGAGTTCAAGCGCATGAACGAGATCTCCGATGAGGAGCTCGCGGAGTTCGACGACGACTCGTCCGACGACGAGGAGCTCGACGACGACGAGCGGGACGACAAGGGGGAAGAGCGGTGAACATCGATCTTGCGGCGCTCCGGGCGCTGGCACGCGACAAGGAGATCTCCGAGGAGACCATCCTGCAGGCCATCGAGTCTGCGCTGCTCACCGCGTACCGGCACACCGAGGGCGCGCAGTCGCATGCGCGCGTGGAGATCAACCGCCAGTCCGGTGCGGCCGTGGTGTACGCGCAGGAGTACGGCGGCGAGGGCGAGCTGCTGCGGGAGTGGGACGACACCCCGCACGACTTCGGCCGGATCGCGGCGATGACGGCCAAGCAGGTCATCCTGCAGCGCCTGCGCGAGGCCACCGACGAGGTGCACTTCGGGGAGTACGTCAACCGCGACGGCGACCTGGTCACCGGCGTCATTCAGGCGCACGAGACGCGTACCGAGAAGGGCATCGTCTCGGTCGACCTGGGCAAGGTCGAGGCCGTGCTGCCGCAGTCGGAGCAGGTGCCGGGGGAGACCTACCCGCACGGCCAGCGCATCCGCTGCGTCGTGGTGCACGTGGCCAAGAGCTTCCGCGGCCCGCAGGTGACGCTGTCGCGCTCGCACCCGGCGCTGGTGAAGAAGCTGTTCGCGCTGGAGGTTCCGGAGATCGCCGACGGCACCGTCGAGATCGCCGCCATCGCCCGCGAGGCCGGTCACCGCACCAAGATCGCGGTACGGTCCACCGTGCCCGGGGTCAACCCGAAGGGCGCCTGCATCGGCCCGATGGGCCAGCGCGTGCGCGCGGTGATGAGTGAACTGCACGGCGAGAAGATCGACATCATCGACTGGTCGGACGACCCGGCGGAGTTCGTGGGCAACGCGCTCTCCCCGGCCAAGGCACTGAAGGTCGAAGTGGTGGATCTCGCAACGCGTGCGGCGCGCGTCACGGTCCCCGACTACCAGCTCTCGCTGGCGATCGGCAGGGAAGGGCAGAATGCCAGGTTGGCTGCCCGTCTGACCGGTTGGCGTATCGACATCCGCTCCGACGCGGCCGACTCCGGGTCGGCGCAGCCGCGCGGACCGCGTCCCGCGGCCGATCACGAGACGGAGCCGGGCGGCACTCCCGTCTCCGCGTAGGGGTAGACTCATCAGGTGGTACGACGCTCGCGGCCCGCACCGCTTGTGGCGGCCTCATCAGTCACGCCTGTGCCGCCTCCGGTGCGCACGTGCGTCGGATGCAGGCAGCGGGCGTCCGCTACCGAACTGCTCCGCGTCGTGGCGGTGGCGTCGGGAGCTGACCAGTTCAGTCTCCGACCCGACCCGCGACGCAGATCGACCGGCCGTGGTGCCCACGTGCACCCGACAGCGGCCTGTCTCGAGCTGGCGCTGCGACGTCGTGCCTTCGGGCGCGCGCTGCGGATAACCGGGGTCATCGACACCGGGGAGCTGGCTGAGGCGATCCACGGACCGTGACCGGTTCAGGGATCACGAACCGATCCGAAGGATCACCGCCAGACCATCACGGGGTGGCGGACCACCGTAGGCGGCGGCCTCATCAGCCCCGTCTGAGGATCAAGCAAGGTAGGACTACCGGCATGGGCACACGATGAAGTCGCAAAAATGATCAGGCTTCAAGTGCACAAGTGAGGTCGTAGCGGGTCACTGCCCGTGCGACCTCGGAGTGAGGAGTGCAGTGGCAGGCAAGGCCCGCGTACACGAGCTTGCTAAGGAGCTCGGCGTCGAGAGCAAGAACGTTCTCGCCAAACTCAAGGAGATGGGCGAGTTCGTCAAGTCCGCGTCGAGCACCGTAGAGGCTCCCGTCGCCCGTCGGCTGAAGGACGCCTTCGCGGCCGGCTCGGGAGCGCCCAGCGCCCCGAGTGCGCCGTCGGCGCCCCCGGCAGCGGCGACCACGGCGGCGACCGCGAACGAACCACGGGTGACGGCTAGGCCGGCGCCCCCCAAGAAGCCCTCGGCGCCCATGAAGCCGAAGGCACCGACCTCCATGGTCCCGCCGACCCCGGTGACGAAGCCGGCCAGCGCCCATGACATCGAGGTCGCCGCAGCCGAGGCCCGCGCTTCGGCGCTCAAGGCCGAGCAGGAGGCCTCCGTCCGGGCGGCCCAGCAGGCTGCCAAGCAGCGTGAGGACCAGCCCCGCGGAGACGGCCCGAAGCCCAGCTTCATGCCGCCCCGTCCCGGCTCCAGCGCGGCCGGCGCAGGCCGTCCGGCGGCTCCGGCCGGCCGTCCCGGCGTGCCCGGTGGCGAGCGCCGCGACGGGCGTCCCGGTGGCCCGCGTCCCGAGGGCGGCCGCGACGGCCGTCCGAGTGGTCCGCGCCCCGACGGCGGCAGCCGTGAGGGCCGTCCGGCCGCTCCCGGCGCCGGTCGTCCGCCGCGCAGCGGTGGCAACAACCCGTTCGGCATCTCGCAGGGCGGCGGCGCTCCGTCGCGTCCGTCCCCGGCCGGCATGCCGCGTCCCAACCCGGCCTCCATGCCGCCTCGGCCCAGCCCGGCTTCCATGCCGCCGCGGCCGAACCCGGCGTCGATGCCCAGCCAGCGTCCGGCCCGTCCGGGTGGCGGCGCGGGTCGTCCCGGCGGTCCCGGTGGCGGCGCGGGTCGTCCCGGCGGTCCCGGTGGCGGC
>NZ_JBEZEB010000068.1:0-33669 GCF_040648615.1 Catellatospora sp. NPDC049111
CCGACCTACACCGGTAACCAGCTCAACGGCAACAACCTGACCGGCGCCCTGCCCAACGCCCCGATCTCGGGCGCGTGGTTCCCGGCCCAGTTCGCTGAGCTGATGGCCAACGCCTACCCGCCGCTCTCCTGACGGGTTAGCCCAAAGGAAGGGCGCCTTCTTAACGCTCCGCGTTGAAGAAGGTGCCCTTCTTAACTCAAGGGGCAGGGTGCCGCTGGTCAGCGGCCCGGTCCGGACGGCTGCGAGCCGCCCGACCAGCCGCCGCCACGGCCAGGACGGCCATCGCCGTTGCTCCCGGAGCCGCTGTCGCCCGAGCCGGTGTCCCCGCCGCCGTCGGAGCCGTTGTCCCCGCCGGCGCCGTTGTCATTCCCGTTGTCGCCGTTGTGGTCGCCGTTGCCGTTGTCGTTGTTGTCGTCACCGCGGCCGGGCCGGTCGTCGCCGTTGTCGTGCGAGTTGTCGCCGTTGCCGTCGTGGGACTCGTCCCGCGGCTTTTCCGGCTCCGTGGGCACCGGCTCGGGCGAGAACGCCGACGTGCGCTGCGGGGCGGGGAAGTCCTTGACCTCCAGCCCCGCCGACCCGGTGGCCAGCGTCGAGCCGACGGCCCGGTACACCTTCGACAGCACCGCCGCGCCGACCGCGTCGGTGGGGGTGTCCGGGTTCGCCGCGATGGCCGCCGCGGCCAGCTGCGGGGTGTACGCGACGAACGACTCGGTCATGTTGTCCGTCGAGCTGCCCGTCTTGCCGGCCACCGCGCGCCCGCCGAGCAGGTCCGACACGGCCGTGGCGGTGCCGCCGTCGCAGCGGCCGAACGCGCCGGACTGCCCGACCGGGCAGCGGGCCGCGTCGGTGGCCGCCCGCGCGATCTCCGGGCTGACCGCCGGTCCGCACGCGGGGTTCGCCACGTCGAGCTGCTTGCCGGTGCCGTCGGTGACCGCGGTGACGGGCAGCGGCGAGCAGTACACGCCGTCGGCGGCCAGGGTCGCGTACGCGTTGGCCAGGTCCAGCGGCGTGGTCAGCGAGACGCCCAGCACGAACGAGCCCCAGCCCGCGGCGTCGGTGGCCGCGTGCGAGGCGTTGTCCGGATGCCGGAATCTGATGCCCAGCCGCTGCGCCATCTCGATCGTCTTGTCCGCGCCGACCTGCTGCTCCAGCCAGACGAAGTAGGTGTTCACCGAGCGGCCGAAGCCGGTCCACATGTCCCGCTTGCCGTCCATCCAGGCCGGGTTGGCGTTGCGCGGGCACCAGTACCCGTCGCAGCTGGCCGGGCCGGTCGCCTCGGGCCAGGTGGTGGTGAGTTTGGTCGGCGCGTCGAAGCTCGTGTCGAGGGTCTTGCCGGCCTCCAGCGCGGCCAGCATCGTGAACATCTTGAAGGTCGAACCGGCCTGGTAGCCGTGGATGCCGGTGCCGCCCGCGACGAGCTGGTTCATGGTGTTGCCCGCGCCGGCCGCCGCGCTGTAGTGGCGGTTGACCGCCAGCGCCAGCACCTTGCCGGTGCCGGGCTCGACGACGGCCATCGGCAGGGCGCGCTTGTCGGTGTACCCGTACACCTTGGTCACCTGGGCCTGCGCCGCGTTCTGGAGCTTCGGGTCGAGCGTGGTGACGATGCGGTAGCCGCCCTGGCGCAGCGCCTGCTCCCGGTCTTCGGCGGTGTCGCCGAACGTGTCCTGGTCACGCCACCAGCTGCGGAAGTAGTCGCAGAAGAAGCCCCAGCCCTGCCGGGACGCGGTGCAGTCGTTGGGGTTCGCGCCGCGCTTGACCACCGGCGTGTCGGCCTTGGCGGTCTCGGCCTGCGCGGCGGTGATCGCGCCGGTGCCGGTCATCGCGGTCAGCACGTAGTCGCGGCGGGACAGGGCGCGCTCGATGCCGCCGTTGAGCGGGCTGTCCGCCTCGGGCGACTGGAGCAGCCCGGCCAGCAGCGACGCCTCGCTCAGGGTCAGCTGCGCGGGGTCCTTGGAGAAGTAGGTGTGGGCGGCGGCGTGGATGCCGTACGCGCCGGAGCCGAAGTAGGCGATGTTCAGGTAGCCCTGGAGGATCTGCTCCTTGCTCAGCTCCTTCTCCAGCGCCAGGGCGTACCGGGCTTCGCGGATCTTGCGGGCGGGGGTCTGCTCGGTGGCCTCGGCGCGCTGCTCGGTGGACAGCGACGGGTCGCTCTTGAGCACGTTGCGCACGTACTGCATGGTCAGCGTCGACGCGCCCTGGGAGACGCCGCCGCTGGCCCCGTTGGCGACCACGGCGCGCAGCACGCCCTTGAGGTCCACCCCGTGGTGGGAGTAGAAGCGGGCGTCCTCGGCGGCGACCACGGCCTGCGGCACGACGGGGGCGACCTCGGCCAGCGTCACGTCACGGCGGTTCTCGTCGTAGAAGGTGGTGACGACGGTCTTGCCGTCGTTGGCGTACAGGTAGCTGGCCTGTGCCGTGGTGGGGTGCTTGAGCACCTCGGGGAGCGTGTCGTAGGCGGGCGCGGACTGCTCCACCGCCCAATTGGCCAGCGCGGCGGCGGGCATCGCCCCGGCGGCGACCACGGCTCCCGCGACCACGGCGAGCAGCGTGAGTCGGGTCATCCGGTTGAGCGGCGGCATCGCGGCACCTTCGGGGGAGGGGTCGGGGATGCTCAAGACTGCCCGGAGATCTCCGATGTGCCAGGATTTGTGGCGTGCATCTCATCTGAAATGGGCATATGTCGACCGGGTATGCGGTCTTCCTGTTCATGGGCTCGTTCGGGTGACCCGGAAAACAGAGCGGCGCTACCCGAAATATCGTTGCGATGCGTATAGTTGAACCGTCACGTAAACAGCTTCGCGCTACGTCTACCGGAGGGCAACCGACATGACCACGCTGAACACCCGCACCTGGAACGGCCTGACCATCCCCGCCGCCGGCACCTACGCCATCGACGCCGCGCACACGCGCGTCGGCTTCGTGATCCGGCACATGGTGGTGAGCAAGGTCCGCGGCTCGTTCAAGGACGTCGCCGGTGAGATCGTCGTGGCCGAAGACCCGCTGGCCTCGTCGGTCACCGCCGTGATCCAGGCGGCCAGCATCGACACCGGTGTCGCCGACCGCGACAACCACCTGCGCACCGGCGACTTCCTCGAGATCGAGAAGTACCCGGAGCTGAGCTTCCGCAGCACCGGCCTGCGGGCCGTGTCGGGCGACGAGTTCACCCTCGTCGGCGAGCTCACCATCAAGGACGTCACCAAGACGGTCGAGCTCGCGCTCGAGTTCGGCGGCGTGGCCAAGAACCCGTGGGGCCAGGAGGTCCTCGGCTTCACCGCCACCACTGAGATCGACCGCGAGGAGTACAACGTGACCTGGAACCAGCCGCTGGAGACCGGTGGCGTCCTGCTCGGCAAGACCCTCAAGATCGAGATTGAGGGCGAGGCCACCCGCCAGGCCTGAGCCTGACGGGCTCCGCGCGGCCGCGACCTACGGTCCGTCGACGCCCCGCCCCGGTGGTGCTTGGGGGAGTGCCCCGGGAACACGCGGGAGGCGTCCGGACCGGTCGCGGCCGCGATGTGCCGGGCGTACGCGTGGCCGCGCGGCACGCCCGGCGATCGGGGAACCCGCCGCTGCCTTCCGTCTCCTCGGGGCAGCCGGGTTCCCCGGCATCTTTTCGGCAGGGGGCGGTCCGTTCGGGCCGCCCCCTGCCGGCTCGCGCGGCCGGGTCGACGGACTCCGCCGCCGTCGCAGATGCCAGGGGTAGATTCGCCACATGACCGCATTTCGGATCGGTGAAGCGGCGGAGCTGCTGGGCGTCAGTGCGGACACGGTGCGGCGGCTGGTCGACTCGGGCCGGCTGCGGGCGCACCGCGACGAGCACGACCACCGGATGGTGGCCGGGGAGGACCTGGCGGCGTACGCCCGCACCCAGGCCGACGACCCCGACGGCCGCGCCGACCGCTCCTCGGCCCGCAACCGGATGCGCGGCATCGTCACCGCCATCGTCAAGGACACCGTGATGGCCCAGGTCGACATCCAGGCCGGCCCCTACCGGGTGGTGTCGCTGATGAGCCGCGAGGCCGTCGAGGAACTCGGCCTCGACGTGGGCAGCGTCGCCGTGGCCGTCATCAAGTCCACCAACGTGGTGGTCGAGCGTGACTGACCCGCGGCCCGCCCGTCCCGTGGCCGTCCGGCGCCCCCGCCGCATGATCATCCGACGTGCCGGGCAACCGGGCGAATGGCCTGCCAAGATTCGCACACCTGCCCGGCAAGTCGAGCGATCATGAGCACGGTGCGCCCGCGTGGGGCGGGTCCCGCGGTCGGCGGGTGGCCGGCGGGGCGGCCGCTGCTATCCGCGCACCTGGTCGTCGACCGGCCCGGGTTCCGCCTCGACGTCACACTGTCGGTGTCTCCGGGCGAGGTCGTGGCACTGCTCGGACCCAACGGCGCCGGCAAGACCACGGCACTGCGCGCGCTGGCCGGACTGCTGCCGCTGTACGCCGGGCGGCTGCGCCTGGGCGAGGAGGTCCTCGACGACCCCGCCGCGGGTGTCTTCGTGCCGCCCGAGCACCGGCGGGTCGGCGTGGTGTTCCAGGACTACCTGCTCTTCCCGCACCTGTCCGCGCTGGACAACGTCGCGTTCGGCCCGCAGGCGCGGGGAGCCTCGCGCCGCGTGGCGCGGACCGAGGCGGCCCGCTGGCTGGAGCGCGTCGAGCTGACCGGGCTGGCCCGGCAGCGGCCCCGGCAGCTGTCGGGCGGGCAGGCCCAGCGGGTGGCCCTGGCCCGCGCCATGGCCGTCGGCCCCGACCTGCTGCTGCTGGACGAGCCGCTGGCCGCGCTGGACGCGCGTACCCGGATGGAGACCCGGGCCCGGCTGCACCACGACCTGCGGGCGCACGAGGGCGCGACACTGCTGGTCACCCACGATCCGCTGGACGCGCTGGTGCTCGCCGACCGGCTCGTCATCGTCGAGGACGGCCGGATCGTTCAGGAGGGCGACGCCGCGGAGGTGACCGCCCGGCCGCGCACCGAGTACGTCGCCCGGCTGGTGGGGCTCAACCTGTACCGCGGCCGGGCCGACGGTCACACCGTGACGCTGCCCGGCGGTTTCAGCATGGTCGCCGACGACGAGGTGCACGGCGACGCCTTCCTCGCCTTCCCGCCCTCGGCGGTGGCCCTGCACCCGCGGCAGCCCGCGGGCAGCCCGCGCAACACGTGGGCGGCGACCGTGGTCGGAGTGCTGCCGCACGGCGACCACCTGCGGGTGGAGCTGGGCGGCCCGATCCAGGCCGCCGCCGAGATCACCCCGGCGTCGGCCGCGCAGCTCGGCCTGCTGCCCGGCAGCGAGGTCTGGGCCGCGGTGAAGGCCACCGAGACCCGCGCGTACCCGTACTGACCCACCGCCGAGCCGCGGTCGCGGGGGAGATCGCTGTCTGCGGTCCAAAAGTGCGGCCTGACCTCACTTCTCGTCCGCAAACAGCGATCTTCCCGAGGACCACCGTTAAGAAGGGCACCTTCCTCTACCCATGGCGATGTGAAGGTGCCCTTCCTTCGGTCAGAGGTGGGCGACGTAGGCGGGGGACGGGTGGCGGGTGATGGCGGCGATCACGCCGGCGTCGCGGACGTCCTGCTCGATGCGGGTGAAGGCGTCGTCCTCGGGGGCGGTCAGGCAACGCAGGGGAGTGCGCATGGAGACCTTGGCCTCGGACTTGGCCCGGCGCACGGCCTCGATCGCGGCCGTCGCGGCGGCCAGCGGGGCCGGGTCGCCCGCCAGGGCGTCCAGGTCGGACGGGGCAGGCCAGGCGGCGGTGTGGATCGAGCCGGGCTGCCACCACGACCAGGCCTCCTCGGTCACGAACGGCAGCACGGGAGCGAGCAGCCGCAGCAGCGCCGACAGCGTGGTGCGCAGGGCGAGCCGGGCCGAGTCCGCGCCCGCCGGGCCGTGCTGGCCGTACGCGCGCAGTTTCACCAGTTCCAGGTAGTCGTCGCAGAACAGCCAGAAGAAGCGCTCCACGGCGTCCAGGGCACGGCCGGCGTCGTACCCGTCAAGCGCGGCGGTCGCCTCGGTGATCACGGGCTGCAACGCGGCCAGCAGTGCGCGGTCCAGCGGCTCGGTCACCGTCGCGGCCGCGCCGGGTTCGCCGAGGCCGAGCACGAAACGGGTCGCGTTGAGGATCTTCATGGCGAGCCGCCGGCCCACCCGCATCTGGCCGGTGTCGAAGGCCGTGTCCGCGCCCGGCCGGGCCGCGGCGGCCCAGTAGCGCACCGCGTCCGAGCCGTGCTCGGCGAGCAGGCCCAGCGGCGTCACCACGTTGCCCACCGACTTCGACATCTTCTTGCGGTCCGGGTCCAGGATCCAGCCCGCGATGGCCGCGTTGCGCCAGGGCAGCGCGTCGTGCTCGGTGTGCCCGCGCAGCACCGTGGCGAACAGCCAGGTACGGATGATCTCGTGGGACTGCGGGCGCAGGTCCATCGGGAACACCCGGGCGAACAGGTCGTCGTCGAAGCCCCAGCCGCCCGCGATCTGCGGCGTCAGCGACGAGGTGGCCCAGGTGTCCATCACGTCGGGGTCGGCCGTGAAACCACCGGGGCGGCCGCGCTGGTCCTCGGCGTACCCGGGCGGGGTGTCCGAGCTGGGGTCGACCGGCAGCGCCTGCTCGGCGGGCGTGATCGGCCGGTCGTGCTCGGGCAGGCCGTCGGCGTCCAGCGGGTACCACACCGGGATCGGCACGCCGAAGAAGCGCTGCCGGCTGATCAGCCAGTCCCCGGCCAGCCCGGCCACCCAGTGCTCGTACCGGGTGCGCATGTGCGCGGGGTGCCAGGTCAGCTCCCGGCCGCGCGCGTGCAGCCGGTCGCGCAGCGCCTCGTCGCGGCCGCCGTTGCGGATGTACCACTGCCGGGTGGACACGATCTCCAGGGGTTTGTCGCCGCGCTCGTAGAACTTCACCGGGTGCGTGATCGGCTCCGGCTCGCCGAGCAGCTCTCCGCTGTCGCGCAGCAGCGCGGTGATGCGCTCCCGTCCGGTGTGCACCGTCGCCCCGGCCAGCCCGGCGTAGGCGGCCCTGCCGGCCTCGGACAGGCCGTCGGGTGCGTCGGGCAGGAAACGGCCGTCGAAGCCGAGCACGGGCCGTGTGGGCAGGTCCAGCTCACGCCACCAGATCACGTCGGTGGTGTCGCCGAACGTGCACACCATCGCGATGCCGGCGCCCTTGGCCGGGTCGGCCAGCCGATGCGCCAGCACCGGCACTCGCGCGCCGAACAGCGGTGAGCGCACCGTGCTCCGGAACAGCGGGCGGTAGCGCTCGTCGTCCGGGTGCGCCACCAGCGCCACGCAGGCGGGCAGCAGCTCCGGGCGCGTCGTGGCCACCGTGATCGGCCCCGCCGCGGCGTCGTCGGGGTGGAACACCAGCCGGTGGTACGCCCCCGGGCGGTCCCGGTCCTCCAGTTCGGCCTGCGCCACCGCGGTCCGGAACGTGGTGTCCCACAGCGTCGGGGCCTGCGCCGGATACGCGTCCCCCCGGTTCAGCGCGCGCAGGAAGGCCCGCTGCGACACGGCGCGGGCCCGCGTCCCGATCGTGGTGTACAGCAGCGACCAGTCCACCGACAGGCCCACCAGCCGCCACACCCGCTCGAACGCCTCCTCGTCCTGCGCGGTCAGCCGCTCGCACAGCTCGATGAAGTTGCGCCGCGACACCGGCACCTGGCTCTTGCCGGGCTTCTCGGACGGCGTGAACCCCGGTTCGTACGGCAGCGACGGGTCGCAGCGCACCCCGAAGAACTGCTGCACCCGACGTTCGGTGGGCAGCCCGTTGTCGTCCCAGCCCATCGGGTAGAACACCGCCTTGCCGCGCATGCGCTGGAAACGCGCGATGACGTCGGTCTGGGTGTACGAGAACACGTGCCCCACGTGCAGTTCGCCGCTGGCGGTCGGGGGCGGGGTGTCGATGGCGAACACGCGCTCACGCGGCGCGGCACGGTCGAAGCGGTACACGCGCTCGGATTCCCAGCGCTGTGCCCACTTGTCGGGCAGACCGTCGATGGTCGGCTTGTCCGGAAGGTTCATGACCTCACCTCGGTGGGATGAGCGCCCCGAACGCGAGAGAGGTTGGGTGACCACCGCGCGCCCTGGGGCGCGGCGATCGAAGAGACTACGCGCGGCCCGAGTCGGCTACGCGTACGACGAACGACGTGAAGAGCGCGTGGGTCATGGCTCCTCCTTCGACGTCGCTCGTTTGTGCCGATGGTAACCGGTCGGCCCGATCTCTGCTGCCCCGTCCACCCCCGGCGGACAAGGCCTGGCTGTGGGGATGAGCGCGGATCGGCCGTTGTGGCGGTTGTCCACGGGTGGGGCGGTTGTTACGGTCCGTTCTCGCTGGTCGCGGCTCGGCGACCGGCCCACCCTGACAAGAAGGACACCTCTGTGACCACGACGACGGCGACCGCCAGCAAGTCCTGGCTCGTCACCCTGCTGCTCTGCTTCTTCCTCGGCGCCCTGGGCGTGCACCGCTTCTACGTCGGCAAGATCGGCACGGGCATCCTGATGCTGATCACCTTCGGTGGCCTGGGCCTGTGGGTGCTGATCGACTTCATCATGATCCTGATCGGCAAGTTCTCGGACAAGCAGGGCAACGCGCTCGCCAAGTGAGCCAACCCGCGCCCGCGCGCTGACGCGGGCGACCGGCGGCCCCTCGCGCCCGTTCGGCGCGGGGGGCCGCCGCTGTATCCTGGTTCTCTTGTGACCACCTCTGACCTGGCCGGCGCCCTCGAAGGCACGCTCGACGACGGCCGCCACATGACGCGCATCACCACGTTCTACCCCCGCCGCGGGCGGGTGAGCGGACGCCACGAGGACGCGCTGACCAGGCTGTGGCCCACCTACGGCGTCGACATCGCGCAGCCGACTGAGCTTTCCAAGTGCGCACCGCTGGACACCGCGGCTCTGTTCGGCCGTGACGCGCCGCTGGTGCTGGAGATCGGCTCCGGGATGGGCGACGCCACCGTCGCCATGGCCGCCGCCGACCCGGGCCGCGACTACCTGGCCGTCGAGGTGTTCCCGCCCGGCCTGGGCAACCTGCTGGCCGTCGTCGAGGAGCGCGGGCTGACCAACGTACGGGTCGCCCAGGGCGACGCGCTGCACCTGCTTCGGCACATGATCGCTCCGGACCTCCTGGCCGCCGTGCACGTCTACTTCCCCGACCCGTGGCCCAAGGCGCGCCACCACAAGCGGCGGCTGATCCAGCCGGACAACGTGGCGCTGCTGCGCTCGCGACTGGCCGTCGGCGGGGTGCTGCACTGCGCCACCGACTGGGCCGACTACGCCGAGCAGATGGCCGAGGTCCTGGACGCCGCCGACGGCCTGGCCAACCTGCACGACGGCTTCGCCCCCCGCCCCGCCCACCGCCCCGTCACCAAGTTCGAGCAGCGGGGCATAGCCGCCGGCCGCCAGATCTTCGACCTCCTCTACCACCGCACCCCCTGACGCGCGCCCGCCCCGCTTTGTCATTGACGTTGGCCTATCACATCGACTTTGATCTCGTCTGAGTCGACGTGATAGGCCAACGTCTATTCGGGGCGGGGCGGGGCGGGGCGGGGCGGGGCGGGGCGGGGCGGGGCGGGTGACGGCTCGGGTTCACTCTTGGAGGTAAGTTTCGTCGTCTAGTTGTTACTTGTAGGTTCTCGACGGAATCGATATATCTTCATTAATGTGTGGCCACCAGACTCCTCTACCCCGGGAGGTTCTCCCATGGTGGCTACCGCCACACCCCTGCTGCGCCGGGCGGCGGCGTTCGCGGGCGGCGTCGCGCTGACCCTCGGTGCGCTGCTGTCCGTGCCCACCGCCGCGCAGGCGAGCACCGACTACGGTCCGGCGGCCTGGGTGCCCGCGAGCACCAGCAACTACACCGACGCCAGCCGCGAATCCGACTACAACATCAACTACGTGGTCATCCACACGGTCCAGGGTTCGTACACCAGCGCCATCAACTGGTTCCAGAACCCGGCCGCGCAGGTCAGCGCCCACTACGTGGTGTCCAAGGGCGGCGCGGTCACCCAGATGGTGCGCGAGGCCGACGTCGCCTGGCACGCCGGCAACTGGACCTACAACACGCAGTCCATCGGCATCGAGCACGAGGGCTACGTGGAGCAGGACGGCTGGTACACCGAGGCCATGTACCAGGCGTCGGCGGCCATCGTGCGCAGCGTGACCAGCAAGTACGGCATCCCGCGGGACCGGGCCCACATCATCGGCCACAACGAGGTCCCCGGCGCGACCCACACCGACCCGGGTTCGCGCTGGAACTGGTCGTACTTCATGTCGCTGGTCAACGGCACGACGCCCCCGCCGTCGTGGACGTCGACCGTGGACAACACGACCTCTGGCCGGTTCACCGCCTCGGCCAACTGGGGCACCTCGACGTACTCGTCCCAGCGCTACGGCGCCGACTACCGGTACGCCAACCCGGCGGCCGTCTCCGACGCCGCCTGGTACAAGTTCAACATCCCGGCGACGGCCAGCTACCGGGTCGAGGTCTGGTATCCGGCCAACACCGGCTACAACGCGACCACGCCGTACGTCATCGCCACCACCGGCGGCAACGTGTCTGTGCAGGTCAACCAGCAGGGCAGTGGCGGCGTCTGGGTCAACCTGGGCACGTTCAGCCTCGCCGGAGGCGACTACAACGCCGTCGGCGTGAGCCGCTGGAGCGGCGGGGCAGGGTACGTCATCGCCGACGCGGTGAAGCTCACCCGGGTTTGATCCACACCGCCGACCGCAGCCGCGTCCGTGCCGTCCCGACGGCACAGGCGCGGCTGCGGTGCGTGTACACCCGTTGCGCGGATGCGGATCATCGTGCGGCCTGCTAGGCTCCTGCGCATGTACATCTGAGCGTGATCCCCACGCCCGCGCCGGTGCTCCCGGCGCCGCGAGCGTGCCGCGCCGGCCCACGGGCCCGCGCCGTCTGATCCGTCTTTCCCCACGCCTCTGCCCGTTCCGGCAGCCGTCGGCGTGCCCGCATCCGTAGGAGACACTCATGCGTGAAGATCACAGCTCGGAGAACCCCGCCGCGGACGAGACCGCGGAAGAGGTCGAGCAGGAGCCCATGAACCGCGCCGAGCGCCGTGCCAAGGGCAAGAAGTCCCAGCAGCAGGCGTTCGGCAAGCAGGCGTTCACGCCCAAGTCGAGCCAGGGCCACGGCCCGCGGCTGTGGGCCAACCGCCGCGCCGGCTGACCGGCAGCTCCACGATCCGCCGATCCCATCCGCACCAGCGGAACGGGGTCGGCGGATCTTCTTTGTCGGTGCCCCTGAATACACTCCCGCGGCATGACGATGCAGACCATTGTGGACCGTGTCGCCGGGGCGGGTGGCGGATGTCCGGCCTGGTGACGTACACCGAACTGCTCGACCGGGTGGAGCGCCTGGCCGCCGGCGGCGAGTTCGACGAGGCTGCCTCGGCGCTGGTGGCGCTGCGGCGTTCCGGCGGCGCGGCGGGCGTCGACGGCATGCGGCCGCTGCTGGACCTGGCGGCAGGGCTGCCCCCGGCACAGCTCACGGCACTGCTGCAGGCGCTGCTGCGGCACCGGCGCGACGATCGCGGCTGGCACGTCGACAGCGTGATCGGGGCGCTGTGCCCGCTGCTGCCCGGCGAGCTGCCCCCGGACCTGGTCGCCGAACTGCTGACCTTTGCCGAGGACAGCTCCTACGACATACCGGTGATGACACTGGCCAAACTGGTCGCGCTGCACCTGCGGCACGCCCCGCTGCCACCCGCGGTGCTGGCCACCATGGAGCGCCGCAAGCGGGAGAGCCTGTGGCTGCGGGAGCTGGCGGCCACGGCGGCGGCCCGCTCGGCGCGGTGACCGCTGCTCGTGGCAGTGATCAGGGGCGGGCCGCGGGGGACCGCCGCCGATCGGTGCACACCGGAGGCGCCATCACGGTCTGGTCGGTGCTGTACGCCAGCGTGACCGTGACGCAGTAGTCCCGGCTCGGGTCGAAGCCGGGCAGGGTGACCGTCTCCGTCCCGGCGGGCAGCGACTGCAACGCGCGCATCGGCTGCCCGGCGGGCGCGGCCGACAGCACCACCGCCGCGGTCGCCCCGTCGGGGTAGGACCAGGTGATGCGTAGTCGCGTGCCCAGGTCGGCGACGGCCAGCCCGGTCACCGGCGGTGGCGCGGACGAGGCCGGGCCGCTCGGGGTGGCGGCGGGCGACGGCGTGGCCTCACCGGTGTCCGGGCCGCCTGCCAGGATGAACGTTCCCACCAGCGCCACGATCGCGACCACCGCGGCGACCACCGCCAGCGCCGCGGCCCCTGCGCCGCGCCGCCGCCGTGGCGGTGGCGTGCCGCGCTGCGGCACCAGCAACCCGGGTGGGGGCGTCGTGGCGATCGGGTACGCCGGATCGACGGGCACGTACGGCCTGCCCGGCGTGAGATGCAGCGCGGGGATGGCCTGCCCCGCGCCGGCCCCCGCCTGATCCGGCAGGCGGTCGCGGTCCGGGGAGCGTCCGGAGCGCCCCGGGGCGGGAGCCGCGAAGCCTCCCGGACCGGCCTGCCGCGCAGGGCTGCCGAAGCCGGTCGGGTCGGGATCCGGCGCGGGTTTGCCGAAGCCCAGCAAGTCGTCAAGACCGGTGTCGGCGTCGTCCATGCGGTGCGGCGGCGCGCCCCGCGATCCGGAGCGCCGGATCCGGGCCTGCCGGGCCGGGTCGTCGAACCGCTCGAAGATCTCGTCGTCGGGCCACTCGTCCGGCTCGGCCGCCCGTGGCGCGGGCTGGTGCGGACCCGGGATCAGGTCCTCGGCCTGCGGGATCAGCACCGGCAGCACGCCCGGCCCCGGATCACCGGCGCGTCCGGCCTCGTCCTCGGAGGGCGCGGTGCCGCAGCGGTGCTCGGTCTGCGCGCGGGCGTGCAGCGCGGCCTGCAGCAGCCGGTGCACGTCGTCGTCGGCGGGCAGCACCGCGGCTTGGGCGCGTACCCCGGCCAGCAGGTCGTGGGCCTGGTCGAAGTCGCCGCAGTCGCGCCACATGCCCGCCAGCCGGATGGTCATGCGCAGGTTGACGGGGTGCCCCGGGCCGTGCCGGGACACGTGTGCGGCGAGCACCTCGGCCAGCTGCCTGCGGCCGTCGGCGCAGCTGCCGCGGGCGTGCTCCACGACCGCCGCGTCGGCGCGGGCGGACAGGGTGCGGTCGGCGTCGGGCCCGTCGGCGGTCGACAGGTCGCGGATCAGGTTCTGGTAGAGGTCCGCGGCGCGGTCCAGGGCACCGGTGCGGTGCAGGCACACCGCCAGCACACCGAGCGCGTGCAGGGCGCGCCGGTCCAGGTCGCCGTGCAGGGCCTGCGCGGCGGCGTGGGCGTACGCCGCCCAGCTGCGCGCCGCGTGCGGCTCGCCCAGGTGCAGCAGCACGCCCGCGTACAGCGCGGCGGTGTCCGCCTCGGCGGCGTCGGCGTGCCGCGGATCCTGGTGGGCGAGCGCGAGCTGGTCGCGCAGCAGTTGCTGGGCAGCCGGGAAGTCGAGCCGGCTCACCAGCTCGCGGGCACGCGCCAGCCGTCCCCCCTCAGGCATGGGACTCATCGTGCCCGCTTCCGCACGATCTGTGAAGCCCCGAAGGTCAACACTCCACCCCGGACGATCCCCGGCGGCCGCCGTACCCCCAAGGTCATCCGACTTGCCTGGCACCTGTGCGTATCTTGCGCCCGCATTCGCACATGTGCCAGGCAAGTCGAACGATCATGGTGCACATGACGCCCGGCCTGACCCGGCGGTCGTCGCGTGAAGCGGGTGCGGCAGAGCGAGGCGGCGCGCGGGCGCGCGCGGGGTTAGGGTGTGCCACCGCGTTGCGGGCCGACGGTGGAAGAGGTGTGCGGGATGGGGCGGGACGTCGCAGGTCTGACGGTGGCGGTGACCGGAGCGGCCCGGGGGATCGGTGCGGCGATCGCCGCCCGGCTGGCCGGGGCCGGAGCGAACGTCGTGCTCGGCGACCGGGACCTGCCCGCCCTGACGCGGACCGCCGAGGCGCTGCCCGGCACGCTGCCGGTGGAGCTGGACGTCACTGATCAGGGGAGCGTGCACGCGTTCCTGGACCGGGCCGAGGAGGCGTTCGGGCCGGTGGACGTGCTGGTGAACAACGCGGGCGTGATGTGGGTCGGGCCGTTCGCCGACGAGCCGGAGCAGGCGGCGCGACGGCAGTTCGAGGTGAACGTGCACGGGGTGCGGCACGGCTTCCTGGCCGCCGCGCCGCGCATGCGGGCCCGCGGCCGGGGGCAGATCATCACCATCGCCTCGGCGGCGAGCCGGATCAGCCCGCCCGGCGAGGCCACCTACGCCGCGACCAAACACGCGGTGTACGGCTACGCGGCCGCCGTCCGCCACGAGCTGCGCGGCACGGGTGTGCGGGTCAGCCTGGTCATGCCCGCGGTCGTGGAGACCGAACTGGCCGCCGGGACCAGCCACGGCGGCGTGCCGCGGCTGCGCCCCGAGACCGTTGCCGCGGCCGTGGAGCGGGTGATCCGCCGTCCCCGGTTCGAGGTGTTCGTGCCCGGCCGGCTGGACCCGCTGACCCGGCTGCTGGCGCTGCTGCCGCAGTCCGGCCGGGACCTGGCCTACCGGCTGCTGGTCCCGGACCAGGTGGTGCTCGGGGATGGCGCGGCACGGGCGGCGTACCAGCGGGACGCAGGACTGTCCGAAGCGGACGGCCAATAGGGAATCCGGGTCTTGTGACCTAGGCCACACGGACATTACCCTTCGGTAACCGCGTGCCCGCGCGGTGGTTCGTGCCCCCTTATCCGCGTTTTCCGTACCCCCGGAAGGCAGGCTCCCATGCGTCTCGCGCGTCCGTCCCTCGCGCTCGCCGCTGCCCTGGCCGCGGTGCTCCTGTCGGCGAACCCGGCAGCCGCCGCGACCGGCCCCATCCCCAACTCGATGGCCAGCATGGGTGACTCGATCACCCGAGGCTTCAACGCCTGCGGCTGGTACTCCGACTGCACCGCCCGCTCGTTCAGCACCGGCAGCTACGCCTCGGTGAACAGCCAGTACCGGCGCATCCTGGCCAAGAACAGCGCCATCAACGGCCGCAACTACAACGACGCGAAGAGCGGCGCGAAGGCCGCTGACATGCCCGGCCAGGCGAACACCGTGGCGGGCCGCAACGTCGACTACGTGACCATCCTGATCGGCGCGAACGACGCCTGCACCGGGTCGGAGTCGAGCATGACCTCGGTGGCCTCGTTCCGGGCCTCCATCGACACCGCGCTGAACACCCTCAAGACCCGGCTGCCCAACGCTCGGGTCGCGCTGATCTCGATCCCGGACGTCAAGCGGCTGTGGGAGGTCGGCAAGGGCTCGTCGTCGGCCCGCAGCGCCTGGTCGCTGTTCGGCATCTGCCAGTCCCTGCTGGCCAACCCGACCTCGACGGCGCAGGCCGATGTGGACCGCCGCGACCGGGTGCGCCAGCGCGTGATCGACTTCAACGCCCAGCTCGCGCAGGCCTGCGCGGCCTACGGGGCCAACTGCGACTTCGACGACAACGCGGTGTTCAGCTACCCGTTCGCGCTGTCGCAGGTGAGCACATGGGACTACTTCCACCCGAACGCGGCCGGGCAGACGGTGCTGGCCCAGATCTCGTACGCCGCCGGCCACAACTGGTGAGCTACGCCTGACCGGGGGCGCCCCGCGGGGTGGGGCGCCCCTTTCCGTGCCAGAATCGACAACACTCTTTACTGTTAATCGTCTTTAAATTAGTGTGGCATTCAAGCTCATGAGCGTATGACCGTCCCACAGCTCGCCGTCGGGCGACGTGCTCCCCGCAGCCGTCGCCCGCCGCGCGCTATCTCGAAAGGACTCCCCGCTCATGAGAAGGTCCCTGCGCGCCGGCCTCGCCACGCTGGGCGTGGCACTGCTGGCCGGCGCGATCTCCCTCGTCGCGATGCCCGCGGCCCACGCCGCGACCGCGACGTTCACCAAGGTGTCCAGTTGGGGCACCGGCTACGAGGGCAAGTTCACCGTCACGAACAACACCTCGGCCACCATCACCAGCTGGAACGTGCAGTTCGACCTGCCCTCCGGCACCACCATGGGCGTGTTCTGGGACGCCGCGGTGACCACGTCGGGCCAGCACGTGACCGCCAACAACGTGGGCTGGAACGGCACGCTGGGCCCCGGCGCGTCGACCAGCTTCGGCTTCAACGCCAACGGATCGGGCAACCCGACCAACTGCACCGTCAACGGCGCGAGCTGCGGCGGCGGCACGCCGCCGACCTCCTCGCCGCCCGCGGGCGTGCCGGGCAAGCCGGGCAACCCGTCGGTCACCTCGGCCACCAACAGCGCGATCTCGCTGAGCTGGGGCGCCTCGACCGGCACCGTCACCGGTTACCGGGTGTACGAGGGCAGCACCGTGCGCGCCACCGTCACCGGCACCTCCGCCACGCACAGCGGCCTGGGCGCGTGCACGTCGCACACGTACACGGTCAAGGCGTACAACAACAGCGGCGAGTCGGTGGCCAGCAACGCCGTCACCGGCACCACGACCGGCTGCCCGACCTCGAACTTCAAGGGCGCCGCGCCGTACTACTACGTCGGCTGGGGCAACCCGCCCGCGCCGTCCACGGTCATGAGCGCCACCGGTATCAAGTGGTTCACCATGGCGTTCATCCTGTCCGGCGGCGGCTGCACGCCGGCCTGGGACGGCAGCCGCCCGCTGACCGGCGGGGCCGACCAGTCCACCATCAACGCGATCCGGGCCGCGGGCGGCGAGGTCGTGCCGTCGATCGGCGGCTGGAGCGGCAACAAGCTCGGCCCGAACTGCTCCTCGGCCTCCGCGCTGGCGGCGGCGTACCAGCAGGTCATCAACGCGTACAACCTCAAGGCGATCGACGTCGACATCGAGAACACCGACGAGTTCGAGAACGAGGTCGTGCAGGACCGCATCCTCGGCGCGCTGAAGATCGTCAAGCAGAACAACCCGGGCATCAAGACGATCATCACGTTCGGCACCACGACCACCGGCCCGAGCTGGTGGGGCACCCGCCTGATCAACCAGGCGGCGGCGCTGGGCGCGAACATCGACATCTTCACGATCATGCCGTTCGACTTCGGCGGCGGCGCGAACATGTACCAGAACACGGTCAACGCCGCGGTCGGCCTGCGCAACGCGCTCAAGACGGCCTTCGGCTGGAACGACGCCACGGCCAACGCCCACCTGGGCATCTCCGGTATGAACGGCCTGTCCGACCAGCAGGAGCTGACCAGCACCGCGACCTGGACCCAGATCCGGGACTGGGCCAACGCCAACGCCATCGCCCGCCTGTCGTTCTGGTCGGTCAACCGCGACCGCGGCTGCGCCGGCGGCGGCGTCCAGTCCGCCTGCAGCGGCATCGCCCAGCCCGACTGGGAGTTCACTCGCATCACCGCGGGCTTCACCCGCTGACCCACCCCGAAACCCCCGGCCCGCGGCCATCCCCCCGATGCGCGGGCCGGGTCCCTTGGCGTGATCCACCGACTTGCCAGGCAATCGTGGGTATCCGCGGTCAAGGTGCCCGGCAAGTCGGTGGATCAACGGCGAAGCCGGAACATGAGGCTGATACGCCATTATCGTGATCACATGGACCGCAGTGGCGAGCTGAGCTCCGTGCGGCGCAACGCCGTCTTCGCGACGGTGGCACTCGGCCTGCTGCTGGCGGCGCTGGACCAGACGATCGTGGGCACGGCGCTGCCGACCATCGTCGGGGATCTGGGCGGGGCGTCCCACCTGTCCTGGGTGGTGACGGCATACCTGCTGGCCGAGACGATCGCCACCGCGCTGGCCGGAAAGCTCGGCGACCTGTTCGGGCGCAAGCTGCTGTTCCAGGCCAGCGTCGCGGTCTTCATCGTGGCCTCGTTCTTCTGCGGGTTCGCGCACAACATGGCGTGGCTGGTGGCCTGGCGCGGCGTGCAGGGAGCCGGCGCGGGCGGCATCCTGGTCACCGCGATGGCCTTGATCGCCGACTACATCCCGCTGCGCGAGCGCGGCAAGTACCAGGGCGCTCTGGGCGGGGTCTTCGGCGTGGTGACCGTGCTCGGGCCGCTGCTGGGCGGCCTGTTCACCGATCACCTGTCCTGGCGCTGGGCGTTCTACATCAACATCCCGCTCGGCCTGCTGGTCATGCTCATCTGCGCGTCGACCATGCCGAAGCTGCCGACCGCCGCCCGCCCGATCATCGACTACCTCGGCATCGCGATGATCGCGGTGGCGTCCACCTGCCTGATCCTGATGACCAGCTGGGGCGGCACGGAGTTCCCGTGGCTGTCCCCGGAGATCATCGGACTGGGCGTCGGCGGCCTCGTCGCGCTGCTGCTGTTCGTGGTGGTGGAGCTGCGGGCGCGGGAGCCGATGCTGCCGATGCGGCTGTTCGGCAACCCGGTCTTCACCATCTGCGGGGTGCTCAGCTTCATCGTCGGCTTCTCCATGTTCGGGGCGCTGACCTTCCTGCCGACCTTCATGCAGTACGTCCAGGGCGCCTCGGCGACCGCCTCCGGCCTGCGCATGCTGCCGCTGGTGTTCGGCCTGCTGATCACCTCGATCACCAGCGGCACGATCGTCGGGCGCACCGGCCGCTACAAGTGGTTCCCGGTCATCGGCGGCCTGGTCACCGCGCTGGGCATGTGGCTGCTGTCGCAGATGACAGCGCTGACCACGCTGTGGGTCGAGTCGGCGTTCCTGTTCGTGCTGGGCCTCGGGCTGGGCATGAGCATGCAGACGCTCACCATCGTCGTGCAGAACACCGTCAACTACCACGATCTGGGTGTGGCCACCTCCGGCGTGACCTTCCTGCGCACGCTCGGCAGCGCGTTCGGGGTCGCGCTGTTCGGCACGGTGTACACCCACTCGCTGCAGGCGCAGCTGGAGCGGTTCGGGCCCCTGCTCGGGGCGCTCGACCCGCGCCGGCTGGAGAGCCCGGCCGGCGTGCACAGCCTGCCGGCCCCGATCCGGCTGCTGGTGGTCGGCGGCTACACCGAGGCGCTGCACATGGTGTTCCTGTCGGCGGTGCCGGTGGGCCTGCTGGCCGCCGTCATCGCCCTGTTCCTCAAACAGGTGCCGCTGCGCGACACCGCCCGCGCCGCCGCCACCGATCTGGGCGAGGGCTTCGGCATGCCCGAGTCGCCGGACCGCACCGAGCAGTTGGAACGCGCCGTCGCCACGGTATGGCGGCAGAAGGGCAATGCCGCCGCGCCGCACGTGCTGGCCTCGGCCGGGGTCGACGGCGGGGTCGGGCTGGCCTGGTGCCTGTCCCGGGTCGTGCTGTTCGCCGAGCACTACGGGCAGGCCCGGGTGTCCGACATAGCCGAGCACTACCACCTGCCGCCGCAGGTGCTGTGGCCGGCGTTCCAGCGCTACGTCGCCGACGGCTACCTGGGCGCGGTCGACGGCACGGTGGCGCTGACCCCGCGCGGCACCGCCGAGTACGACCGCATCGCGGCCGCGTGGCGGCAGTGGCTGTCGAGCGAGCTGTCGGACTGGCACGACACCTCCGACGAGGAGTTCGAGCAGGCGGTCCGGCAAGCCGGCCGCGAGCTGGTGTTCGAGGACGAGACCCCGCCCGCGCCGGTCTCGGCGGTCCCGGCGCTCCCGCAGGCTCCCGCCCGCGCGGGCCCCGGCCGGCACCGTGCGTAGGCGGCCACCACTCCGATCCGCCCGCTGACCGTCGCGCCGCCGCCGCGGTGCGGCGCGGTACGGCGCTTGATCGTTCGACTTGCCTGGCACTCGTGCGTATCTTGAGTCCGCTTTCGCCCACCTGCCTGGCAAGTCGAGCGATCTTGGCGCGCTGACCGGAGGGCGGGGTTCGGTGGGCGTGAAAACGATGTGGCCGGAGTGTGAAGCGCGTCCGATCCTCGGGATGATCATCGCCAACCGGCGGGATCGCATGTCACGCTGGCGACCATGGACACGACCGGGTTGCTCGTCGGAGGCGTAGCGCTGCTCGCGGCCACCGGCTACGGCCTGGTCCACCGGCACCGGGCGGGTAGGGTTCGCGCCGTGCCAATCCCCGCCGACCCCGTGAATCCGGTGCTGGCCGAACTCGGCGTGCGGCCGGGCGAGGTCACCCTGCTGCAGTTCTCGTCGGCGTTCTGCGCCCCCTGCCGGGCCACCCGCGTGGTCTGCGCGGAGGTCGCGCGCACCACGCCCGGCGTGGCCCACGTCGAGGTCGACGCGGAGCAGCGCCTCGACGCGGTGCGCGCCCTGGACATCTGGAAGACCCCCACCGTGCTGATCGTCGACGCCGACGGCCGGATCGCGGGCCGGGCCCAGGGCGTGCCGAACCGCGCCCAGGTGCTGGCCGCCGTCGCGCCGCTGCTGACCGCCGCGCAGCTGACCGAGGAGAAGGCATGACCGACCCCCGTGGCCCCCGGTTCGCGGCGGCCGTGACCGCTGTCGTCATGATCGTCGTGCTGCTCACCGGCTCCGGCTGGCTGGCCCTGGCGCAGGCGATCGTGTTCGCGCTGACCGCGGCGCAGCCGCGCCTCGGCCCGTACGGCCTGATCTACCGCACCCTGCTCGCCCCGCGCCTGGGCCCGCCCGCCGAGTTGGAGCCACTGGCCCCGGTGCGCTTCGCACAGGCCGTCGGTTTCGTCTTCGCCGCCGCCGCGACGCTGGGTTACCTGCTCGGCTCGCCGCTGACCGGGGCGATCGCCGCCTCGTTCGCCCTGGCCGCCGCCTTCCTCAACGCCGCCTTCGGTCTGTGCCTGGGCTGCGAGCTGTTCCTGGCGTACCGCCGCCTGGTCGGCCGCCCCCTGGCCGCCCGCGTCCCCGCCTCCTGAATCCGCCCGCCGCGTCGGACCCGTCTGCTAGAACGGCGGGATTGACCCAGTACGGCGAAGGAGTGGCTGATGGCGACACGGATCCAGGTGACGATCGACTGCGCGGACCCGGGCCGGCTGGTGGAGTTCTGGGCGCTCGCGCTGCACTACCGGCCCCAGCGGCCACCGGACGGGCACCCGACCTGGCGCTCGTACTGGCTGTCCAAGGGCATCCCGGAGGAGGAGCTGGAGGGAGCCGACGGCCTCGACTCGATCGAGGATCCCGACGGCGTCGGGCCGCGCTTCTGGTTCCAGCAGGTGCCGGAGGCGAAGGCGGGCAAGAACCGGCTGCACCTCGACCTGGCGGTCAGCGGCGGCCCCAGCGTCCCGCTGGAGATCCGCCGCGAGCGCGTCGCGGCCGAGGCCGAGCGCCTCATCGCCGCCGGCGCGACCCGCCTGCGCGTCCTCCACACCGAGGGCGCCGACCACTACGGCGAGGTCATGCAGGACCCGGAGGGCAACGAGTTCTGCCTGCACTGACCATCGTATTTGCTTGATGTGTCTGATGCGGGCATACTATGTATATGTCGCGCACGATGATCGATCTTGATGACGAGCTGCTGGCTGAGGCCGCTCGGCTGCTGGGTACGGAGACCAAGAAGGACACGGTGAACGCCGCACTGCGCGAGGTCGCCGAGCGGCTCCGGCGCATCGAGGCCCTGCGCGAGCTGCAGACGATGACGGCCCGCGGGGAGATCGACGCGGACGCGTGGGAGGCCCGCCACCTGGCCGACAAGCAGGCCGGGTGAGCACGCGGTTTCTGGCCGACACGAGTGCGGTCATCAGAGTGCTGACCGGCAAAGCTGATCAGATCTGGATCGATGCCGTGACCGCCGGCACCGTGGCCATCTGCGATCCAGTGGAACTGGAGCTGCTACGGGACACGACCACCAACACGCGCCGACCGCAGATCCAGCGCATGATCCGTTTGTTGTACGGCTGGTGCCCGGTTCCGGACGACTGCTGGGACCGGGCATTGCGGTTGCAGGACGAGCTGGCGGTCACCGCCCAGCACAGCGGGGCCTCCGCGGTCGACTTGCTGGTCGCGGTGACGGCGATGAAGAACCGGCTGGTCGTGCTGCATGATGATCGCGACTACGAGGTGATCGCGCACACCTCGAACTTGCAGGTTCAGCGCGTGGTCAGCTGACTTAGCAGAACGGGCGGAGCCCTGTCCCCGCCGAGTCGCGGGAACAGGGCTCCGTGGTCGTTCGGGTCAGGAGCGGCCGGGCTCGTGGCGGCGCAGCGCCAGGCGGGTCAGGCCGATCAGGACCACCATCTGCACGGCGAGCAGGACCATGCACATGATCCAGTTCTCGGCGGTGTGCGTGAACAAGGGGTCCTGGAAGGTCTTGGGCAGCATCTTGCCGACGTCGACCGTCGCGGCGGCCGCGCCGAAGCCCCAGCGGGTCGGGAAGACCCACGAGATGATCTCCATGACCTGCTGCCCGGCCAGCACGAACAGGCCGCCGGAGAACACCAGCTGCGCCATCACCAGGACCACCATGATCGGGGTGGTCTGTTCCGTGGTGCGGGCCAGCGCGCTGACCAGCAGGCCGAGCACCGTGGACACCAGTGAGATGCCGACCATGGCGGCGATGATCTCCACGGTCTGGCTGGGGATGACCAGGGACTCGGTCGGCGGCCCCTCGAACAGCGTGAGGTAGACGAACAGCGCCACCTGGGCGGTGTTGATGATGAAGAAGACCGTCAGCTTCGAGGCGAGGTATGCCGCCGCCGACACCCCGACCGCGCGTTCCCGGGCGTAGATCGGCGCTTCGGCCACGATCTCCCGAACCGAGGCCGCGGTGCCCAGGAACGCCGCGCCGGTCACCAACACCACCAGGAGCTGCTGCGCCTGCAGGCTGAACCCTGGCAGCTTGGCCAGACCGTCCGAGCCCGGCACCGTGTACGCGAGCACCGCCAGGATCAGCGGCATGGCCAGCAGGAACGCGCTGAAACCCCGGTCGGACAGGATGACGTTGATCATCCGCATGCACAGCGTGAAGTACTGCCGGAGGGGTGCGCTGGGGTTGCGGGCGAACAGCCCCCACGTCTTGCGGTCGATGTTGGCCCGGCCGGGTTTGGCGGCCGCCACGTTGGGCCGCACCCGGGCCAATGCGTCGTCGACGCTGATCGAGGCGGGTTCGGCGTCGTCGACCGGCGCGCCGGGCACCGGCAGCACCGCGACGGGCTCGGTGAGGTCGGGCTCGTCGGTGCGCTGCGTCGGCACCAGCGGCTGCTGGGTGGTCGTCGGGTCGAACACCACGTCGGACGGCGCGGGCGGCACCGGCAGCACGGCGGGCTCGGTGCGGTTGGTCGGGGTGACCGCGCTGACGTAGCGGGCGTACAGCGGGGAGTTGCGGAACGCGCGGGTCCACCGCTCCGGCTCTTCGGTGATCTTCGTGAAGACGTCGGCGTAGTCCTCGGCGCCGAAGAAGCCGAGCAGCTGGTCCGGCGGGCCGAAGTAGCCCATGGTGCCGCCCAGGCACATCACCAGCACCCGGTCGCAGATGTCGAGGTGCAGCACGCTGTGGGTGACGACGACGACGGTCTTGCCCTTGTCGGCCAGCTCCCGCAGCTCGCCCATCACCTCCTTGTCCAGCGCCGGGTCCAGGCCGGAGGTGGGCTCGTCCAGACACAGCAGGGACGGCTCGGTGAGCAGCTCCATGGCGACCGAGGCACGCTTGCGCTGGCCGCCGGAGAGCACGTCGATGCGGGCCTTGGCGCGCTGGGTCAGCCGCATGGTCTCCATGACCTCGTCGACCTTGGCCCAGCGCACCTTGCGCGGCACGTCGTCGGCGAAGCGCAGCGCGGCCGCGAAGCGCAGCGCGGTGCGCACCTTGAGCTGCTTGTGCAGCACGTCGTCCTGGGGCACCATGCCGATGCGGTAACGCAGCTGGGCGTAGTCGGCGTACAGGTCGCGCCCGCCGTACCAGAGCCGGCCCTGGGTGGCCGGGCGCAGCCCGGTCAGCGCCTTGAGCAGCGTGGACTTGCCGCAGCCGCTGGGGCCGATGAGGGCGAGCAGGCTGCCCTCGGGCAGGGCGAAGCTGACGTCGTCGATGAGCACCTTGTTGCCCAGGCGCACCGTCAGGTCGTCGGCGATGATCGAGGCGGGGCCGGTGTCGACGTGGTCGTGCAGCTGCGCGCCGTCGAAGAGCAGCTCGTGCCGCCCGATCGAGACGATGTCGCCGGCGTGCATGAGGGTGGCCTTCTGCACCTGGCGTCCGTTGAGGAAGGTGCCGTTGCGGCTGCCCAGGTCGACGATGTTGAAGGCGTCGCCGAGGCGGCGCATCTCGGCGTGGTGGCGTGAGGCCTGCAGGTCGGCCAGCACGATGTCGTTGTCGGCGTCGCGCCCGATGCGGGTGCGGATCGAGCCGTCGGTGGCTGCCGTCTGTCCGGAGGCGACCGCGGGGTCGGCCGGCGCGGCGGCGCTCTTGCGGCGTCGAGGCGTGCGGGAAGTGGAGGGGTCTGTTGACACTCGCACATCCTTGCGGCAAGACCAGTGCAGATCAAGCGCCATCCGGTCGGATCCGGCCGCCGTCGGGAACCCGATCGAGCTGCGGGCGGCCCGCGCGTCCGGGTGATATTCCCGCAGCTCCGTGAAGATCGTCACGGCGGCGGTGTTCGGCGCGTACGGATTTCGGAGCTAAGGTGGTCGAGGTCGGTGCGTGGACAGTGTCCCCGGGCCTCACTTACAAAAGCCTTCACGGAATACCGTTCGGCTGGAGCCGTGTCGCGCCACTCGCCGCGAGGCGACCGCACGCACCGACCATAAGCTCTGACAGTCCGCCCGCTCCGGTGCCCGATCATCACCGGAGCGGGCGGTGCTTGTGGTGCCGCGGCAGCGTATCGCCGTCGTTACTTCGGCGAGACTACCAACAAACTCTCGCGAAATCCATCACCGTCGCTTGATCGTGTCGTACCGCCGACAACGGCAGGTCATGACGTGCAATGGGCGGTATGGACCAACGCACCGTCATCCTCGTGCTGCTGGTGCTCGGTCTGCTCTGCGTGCCGGTCGGCGCACGCCTGCGATTGCCGGCGCCCGTGGCGGCCACCGTGTTCGGCGCCGCACTGGGCCTGCTGCCCGGCAGCTCGCTGTCCCTGCATCCCGAGGTCATCCTGCCCGCGCTGCTGCCGCCGCTGCTCTACGCCGCGGTGCAGCGCAGCTCCTGGCGGCAGTTCGCGCGCGGCTGGAAGGCCATTCTGCTGCTGGCGGTGGCGCTGGTATTCGTGACCACCGCCGCGGTCGCCGCCGTCGCCGCGAGCATCCACCCGGCGCTGCCGCTGGGCGCGGCGGTCGTGCTCGGCGCGATCACCTCCCCGCCCGACCCGGCCGCCGTCTCGGCGATGGCCGGCCGCCTGGGCCTGCCCCGCCGCACGGTGACCCTGCTCGAAGGCGAGGGTTTGTTCAACGACGTCACCGCGCTCACCATCTACCAGGTCGCCGTCGCCGGGGTGCTGACCGGAACCCTGTCGGTCTGGGGCGCGGTCGCGTCGTTCGGCTACACGGCGGCGGTCGGCGCGGGCATCGGCCTGGCGGCCGGGGTGCTGTTCGGCTGGCTGTTCGACCGGCTGCCCACCGCCGAGCTGCGCGCGGGCCTGAGCCTGCTCACGCCGTACACCGCGTACCTCGCCGCCGACTCCGCGCACGCCAGCGGGGTGCTGGCGGTGCTCGCGGCCGGGTTCTGGCTGGGGGCGACCCGGGCCGACCCCGACGACGTGGCCGGGCGGCTGTCCGGGCGCAACTTCTGGGACGTGGTGGAGGAGCTGGTCACCGGCTTCACGTTCGGGCTGATCGGGCTGGAGTTCGTCGAGGCGCTCGACGACCTCGACGCGGGCGTGTGGCCGTACGCCCGCTTCGCGATCTTGATCTGCCTCACCCTGGTGGCGGTGCGTTTCGTGTGGATGTTCGGCGTCGGCGGGCTGGCCCGGCGGCTGCGCTCGCGCGACCCGGCCGACGTGCCGGTGGGCTGGGGCGAGACCCTGGTCGTGGCGTGGGCGGGCATGCGCGGGGTGGTCACCATCGCGACCGCGTTGGCGCTGCCGCGCGACTTCCCGGCCCGCTCGCAGATCGTGTTCACGGCGGCGGTGGTCGCCGTGGTCACCCTGCTGCTGCCCGGTCTGACGCTGCCGCGGCTGGTCGGCCGGCTCGGGCTGAGCACCGGCGCGAAGCGCCGCCGCCAGGCCGAGCGGGAGGTCATCGCGGTGGCCCAGGACGCCGGGCAACGGCGGCTGGAGCAGCTGCGGGCCGACGGCACGGTGAGCGCGGAGACGGCGCACCGGCTGGGCGAGTGGCAGCGCGCCATCCTGCTCGACGAGGAGGCGGAGGACGACGACTGGGTGCGCCAGCGCCGGCGCCTCGGCGACGTGCGCGCGCAGCTGCTGGCCGCCGCGCGGGCCGCGGTGCTCGCCCACCGGGCGCGCGAGCCTGAGGCGGTCGACGACGTGCTGCGCCGCCTGGACCTGCACAGCGCCGTCCACTGAACGGTCGCGGACGCCCGCCGGCCGGATCCGCGCGGCGCGCCACTGGGCCTGTCGGCGTGTCCCACCGGGCCGCCGGACCGTCCGAAGCGATGCTGTTCAAGCCGCGTGACCTGCGGTTACGTATCTGTTTCGAGAGCAAAGGCGGTCTCGATGAGACCATGGCGAATGTTCGCCGCCCTGGCCGGCGCCGCGTTGGCGACGGCCCTGTCCGGCGTCGCGCAGGCGGCCCCGCCGCCCGGCCACGACTGCATCTCACCCTCGGGTGAGAACATCAACCAGCTCTACGGCGTCAAGGAGCGCATCGTCGGCCCGCCGACCTGCCGCAGCGTGCGCGAAGGAAAGCCGTTCGTGGTGGTGACTCCGTCGTGGACCACGGCCGCCGGCCCGGACGGGGCCGTCTACCCGGCCGGGTACGTGCCCGAACTGCCCGCCCCGATCGACGACTTCAACGCCAAGTTCACCAGCGCGACGTACACGATCGACGGCGGCACCGACCGGGAGCGGGTCGTCACCGCCGGTCCTGAGGTGCTGCGGACCCTCGTGGGCGCGGACGGGCTGCCGTTCTCGGGTTTCCCGTCGCCGCCGCTCAAGCCGCTGCGCGCGGGCACGCACACGTTCGCGGTGTCGATCGTGCTGTCCGCGCAGCACTGCGACGGCCTCGGCGAGAGCGTCGAGCTGAACTGCCTGCCCGCGGGGGAGACCGAGTGGTTCCCGCAGACGCCGTTCGAGGTGGTCGAGAAGTACGGGACGCCGGTGCGTCCCTGAGCCGGAGGTGGCGCCCCCGCCGAACGGGGGCGCCACCGGTCAGCGGAGCGTCACGGACTCGTGCAGGTCAACGTCGGCGGGTTGTTGGTCCCGCTGTGGTTGCCCAGGAATCCGAACGTGATACTGGCGCCTGAACCCAGGGTGCCGTTCCAGGACACGTTCTTGAACGTGGTGTAGCCGGTGGAGTTGGTGTAGGTGCTGCTCCAGCTCTGGTTGACGGACTGGCCGTCGGCCCAGGTGGCCTTGACCGTCCAGCCGCTGATCGCGGTGCCGCCGGCCGTCACCTTGATCTCGCCCTGGAAGCCGTTGCTCCAGCTGGTGCCGATCTGGGTGTACGTCGCCGAGCAGGCGCCCGGCGGGACGGACGGCGTCGCGGGACCGGGCGTCGACGGCGCCGGGCTGCTCGGCCGCGGTGAGGCGGCGCTCGGCGACGGCGACGCCGACCGCGACGGCGACGCCGACGGGATCGGCGACGGGGTGCTCGGCGGGTTGTTGATGCCGGTCACCTGGCCGTTGCCGCCGTCGAAGATGACGTCCGAGCAGCCGTAGAAGGTCTCCTGGCTGTCCGAGCGCTTCCAGACGGAGTAGATGACGTGCCGGCCGGACTTGCCCGAGGGCAGGTTGCCGTTCCAGTAGTAGTAGCCGTCCGGGGCGGGCCCCGACATCGGCGGGTGGTCGACGCTCAGGAACGGCTGCTCCTCCATGTCCGCCCAGGTGAGCGCCTGGTTGGGGTTGTAGCCGTCCTTGGTGATGTACAGGTAGAACCAGCCCGGGTGGGCGGCCCAGTTGCTGTAGCGCCAGCTGTGGTTGGCGCCGGAGGTGAGGTGGGTCAGCGGCCAGTCGCTGCGCGGCGCGTCGAATCCGGCGTACTTGGTGTAGCCGCCGCTGCACAGCGCGCCGTCGGGGATGAAGCCGCGGGTGCGGCCCTGCCCGTCGGAGCGCAGCACGCCGAACCAGTCGTAGAACGGCTGGGTGCCGCCCACGGCCGCCGCGTTCTGGCAGGCCCCGTTGGTCGGCTTGACCTCACCGGTGCTGGACTTGCCGTCCAGATAGCACAGGTAGGTGCGGCTGCCCGGGGTGAGCAGCGCGCCGTGCGCCGCCGCGGAACCAGGGTTGATCATCGTGATGGCCAGGCCGGCGGCGAGCGTGGCGGCCGCCGCCAGAGCGGCGGCCTTCAGCTTGTTCATGTGTGCTGTCCTTTCCAGCACAGGCGCGCGTCGCCGCTCCGGTGTGGAGGATCCGCGGCCCGCCGGGACGGCGGACTGCGGGACACGGAGTTGACGGGACGAGCCGTGCTGCGGATGCGGTTTTACCCCCTGCCGCGGCCACGGTGGGCCGGGGACAGGGGTCGAGGACGATCCGTCGCGTCGGCGCGGCTCACGCACTGGCCGGGGTGCGCTCACGGCTGCCCTCGCAGCACCACGGCATCGATATTCCACCATGTGATCAACCGGGTCGGCAATGGTTGCGCCGTGCTATCGCGGGTGCGAGCATGTGCCCGTGTCGATGACCGCGGTGCGCCGCAACGCCTGGTGGCTGCTGCCCGAGCTGCTGGCGCTCGTGCTGGTGGCCGGGCTGTTCGCGGCGGCCGGGCCGGTGGACCTGAGGGACACGCTGGCCGAGCGCGTCGCGGTGATCCTGGCCGAGTCGTCCCCGGCCGAGCACCACCAGCACGGCCACGACGTCGCCGCCGAGGACACGGTGCTGTGCACCGCCGAAACCATGGGTATGGAGCCCGCCGACGCACGGCGGGTGCAGGACGTGCGGGTGGTGTACGCGTACTTCTTCTGCGCCGCCGGCGCACCCGGACAGCCCTGGGACGTCGCGGCCCGCATCTCCGGCCCGGTCGTCGTCGAGCTGACCGACCCGCCGCAGGTGCGCATCGCCGAGGCGGGGCTCGGTTATCCCGACCGGGTCAAGGCGATGCTGCCCGACCAGTACGAAGCCTGGGCCTTCGGCGGATTCCACGACGCGAGCCTGCCCACCGCGCTGCAGCGGCAGTACCTCGACGAGATCGCCAAGGCCTGAGGCGCGCCGACCGGCGGCGGGGCCGCCCCGGTGGGCGACTAGGCTGATCATCATGCGATTCGGATTGTTCGGCACGGGCTACTGGGCGGAGCAGACCCAGGGTGCGGCACTGGTGGCCCACCCCGAGGCCGAGCTCGTCGGTGTGTGGGGGCGTGACCCGGCCAAGGCCGCCGCGCTCGCGTCGCGGCTGGGCGCCCGGCCCTACGACGACGTCGACGCGCTGATCGCCGACGTGGACGCGATCGCGGTGGCGCTGCCGCCCGACGTGCAGGCGCCGATCGCGGAGCGGGCCGCCCGCGCGGGCCGCCACCTGCTGCTGGACAAGCCGCTGGCGCTGACCACCGCCGACGCCGACCGCGTCGTCGAGGCCGTCGCGGACACCGGCGTGGCCAGCGTCGTCTTCTTCACCTCGCGCTTCGACCCGGACGTCGTCCAGTCACTGGAACAGGCCTGCGCCGCGGGCGGCTGGAGCTCGGCCCGGGTCACCATGTACGCCTCGATCTTCGCGCAGGGCGGCCCGTACAGCGGCTCGGCCTGGCGCAAGGTGCACGGCGGGCTGTGGGACATCGGCCCGCACGCGCTCTCGCGGCTGCTGCCTGTGCTCGGCCCGGTGACCGAGGTGACCTCGCTGGCCGGGGCGCACGCCACCAGCCACGTGCTGGCCCGGCACGACAGCGGCGCGGTCAGCGTGCTGATGCTCACGCTGGACGCCCCGCCGACGGCGCTGCTGTTCGAGTACCAGCTGCACGGCGAGGCCGGCGTGCTGGACCTGCCGGGCGGCTCCGGCGATCCGGTGGCCAACTTCGGCCGCGCGATCGACGAGCTGCTCGCCGAGGCGCGGCACGCGGGTGAGGGCGGCCCGGCGCATCCGTGCGACGTGCGCTTCGCCCGCGAGGTGGTGGCGGTGCTGGAGGCGGCGCAGCTGTCCCAACAGGAGGGACGTACGGTCGCCCTGCGGTGACCGGGGCCGGCAGGTCCCGGACCAGGTGGGAGCTGGATCGTTCAAGCGATCCGGAATCGTGTCCGGGCAACCGTTGACACCGCAGCGGATCATGCAGCAACGTGCCGTTCATGACCGAGTACGCCTATCCGCTGCGCGCCGGCGACCTGTTGGTCGAGCGGTACCGACTGATCGACCGGATCGGCGTCGGTGGCATGGCGGTCATCTGGCGGGCCCGGGACGAGACGCTCGACCGCCTGGTGGCACTGAAGGTGCTCGACCCGCGCCTGTCCGGCGACGAGCGGCTGCGCGAGCTGGCCCGGCGCGAGGCGTGGGCGGTGGCCCGCCTCAACCACCCGGACGTGGCCGGGGTGCACGACTTCGTGCGCACCAGCACCCCGGACGGCCAGGAGATCGCGCTCATCGTGCTCCAGCTGGTGGCCGGTGAGCCGCTCGCGGACCGGATCGCGCTGGGCGCGCTGGGCTGGCGGGAGGCGGTGCGCATCGGGGCGCGCATCGCCGCGGTGCTGGAGGTGGCGCACCGCCGGGGCGTGGTGCACCGCGACATCACCCCGGACAACGTGATGGTGCACGGCGAGCAGGTCACCGTCCTCGACTTCGGCATCGCGGCCCGCATCGGCGAGCCCGACGACGACAGCACCGGTGCCAGCTTCGGCACCCCGGCCTATGTCGCGCCCGAGCGGCTGGACGGCATGCCCGCCGAGTCCGCCACGGACGTGTACGCGCTGGGTGTGGTGCTGTACGAGATGCTGACCGGCCGTCCGCCGTTCCGGGTGCGCGGCTGGGACGACGTCGCCGCCGACCACGGCCCCGTGGTGCCGCCGGACGTCGCCGAGCTGCCCCGCTCCGTGGTGGCGCTGGTGACGTCGGCCTTGAGCCGCGAACCCGCGGCACGCCCGACGGCCGCCGAGGCGACCCGGGTGCTGCGGGCGGCGCTGGTGCGCGCGCCCCGGCGGCTGCTGCCGGTGGCGGCGGTCGCGGCCGGGGTCGCGGTGCTCGGGGTCCTGGCCTGGACGCTGCCCCTGCGCGACTCCCCGGACGATCCGAACCAGGCGGTCGGCACGACGCCCGCGAGCACGCCCGGGTTCGGCACACAGCCCGCGTCGGGCAGTCCGCCTGCCGCGCCCGCCACGACGCCCGCAGTGTCCCCGGCCGCGACCGGGGCCAGGCCGACGCCGGGCCCGTCCACTCCGGCCGGACCGACGACCGGCCCTTCGGCAGCCCCGGTCCTCAGCGTCAAGCAGGCGCAGGACGCCGCGCTGAAGACGGTCGACGACGCCTTCGACGACGGCAAGGTGCGCGTCGACGTCGCGACCGACCTGCGCAACACCGTGAACAACCTGGTGCAGGCCAAGCCGAAGGGCGCGGTGCTGGCCGAGCAGGTCCAGGCGGCCCACCTGAAGATCGACCAGCGGGTCGGCGAGGGCACGCTGGACCATGCGGTCGGCGAGCGGTTGCACGGCGACGTCGCGGCACTGGGGCGGGCCCTGGCGGCCTGATCGGGGCTGGAAAAGCTACGGGCCGGGCGACCTCGAAAGGTCGCCCGGCCCAGTCACCCGTCGGCGCGGACGCGTGGGTCACCCACCGCCGGGGAGGCTCTACAGGCCGTTGGCGCGGATCACCTCGCGATACCAGTGCGCGCTGGCCTTGGGGGTTCGCTGCTGGGAGGCGTAGTCGATGTAGACCAGGCCCCAGCGCTCGTCGTAGCCTTCCTGCCACTCGAAGTTGTCCATCAGCGACCACACGTGGTAGCTCTCCAGGTTGACCCCGTCGGTGATGGCCCGGTGCGTGGCGGCGAAGTGGTCGCGCAGGAAGACGATGCGGCCGGTGTCCTGCACCGTGCCGTCGGCGTCCAGCACGTCTTTGCAGGGCAGCCCGTTCTCGGTGATGGTCAGGGCGATGTCGCCGTAGTCCTTCTTGATCCGGGTCAGGATGTCGTACATGCCCTCGGGGTAGATCTGCTGCCAGAACGCCTCGCTGGTGGGGTGCTTGCGCACCGTCTCACCGGCGCCGGTGACGTAGATGGGGCAGTAGTACTGCACGGCGAGCAGTTCCACCGGCGACGAGATGACCTCCAGGTCACCGTCCTTGATGTGCTGCTGCATCGGCGAGAAGCGGGCCACGTCGTCGAGCACGTCCTGCGGGTAGTGGCCCTTCAGGATCGGGTCGAGGTACAGGCGGTTCTCATAGCCGTCGTACAGCACGGTGGCCTGCTGGGCCTCGGGGGTGTCGTCGGCGGGGTAGCACGGGTGCAGGTTCAGCGCGGGGCCGATCCGGGTCTGCGGGCTCAGGTGCGGGCGCATCGCCTGCACCGCGAGGCCGTGTCCCAGCAGCTGGTGGTGGGCCACCACGTACGCGGCGGCCTCGTCGCGCTTGCCGGGGGCGTGCGAACCGTAGAGGTAGCCGTTCTGCACGACGGTCTTGGGCTCGTTGAGGGTGAGCCAGTTGGGCACGGTGTCGCCGAGGGCCTCGGCCAGCACGGCGGCGTACTCGGCGAAGCGGTAGGCGGTGTCGCGGTTCTCCCAGCCGCCGATGTCCTGCAGCTCCTGCGGGGTGTCCCAGTGGTACAGGGTGACCATCGGGGTGATGCCGCGCGCGTGCAGACCGTCCACCAGCCGGCGGTAGAAGTCCAGGCCCTTGCGGTTGACGGGGCCGCTGCCGCCGGGGACGACACGGGGCCAGGAGATGGAGAAGCGGTACGACCGCAGGCCCAGCTCCTTGATGAGGTCGAGGTCGGTGGACCAGCGGTGGTAGTGGTCGATGGCGACGTCGCCGGTCTCACCGTTGCGCACGCGCCCCGGAGTCTTGGCGAACGTGTCCCAGACGGACGGTCCGCGGCCGTCGATGGCGGCGGCGCCCTCGATCTGGTAGGCCGACGTCGCGGCGCCCCAGATGAAGCCCTCGGGGAACTGCAGCCCCATCGAGGTGGGCGACGGATGACCTGGCATGCGGTGCTCCTCAAATACTGGGATAAGGACTGATCATGGATGGGAACGCTCCCATGATCAGGTACAGTTGTCCTCATCCCGGTGACGGGTGGAGATGTGGTGTTAAGACTTTCGCATATGTGGCGCAAGTCTGGTGCTGCTGGGCGCTGAGGCGGAGAATGCCGTTTGGTATGGGGACGGGGAAGGGCAGTCCCCGCCCCCATCGGGTGCTCACGCCCTGTGTCTGCCGAGCGGCAGGGTCACGAGGCAGCGTGACGCGCGGGAGCCGTTGGCACGCGACGTAGTCGCGAGCTTCACCTCCTCTCCGGCACCCGGAGGGAGGTCGGTCGCCGGTCGTAGGGAGATCGGCGACCGACCGCCTCTGGGAGCGGCCGGCGATGGCGTCCGGGCGGGCCATCGACGGGACGAATTCTTACATTGATGAACATCCGTGGAAGCGTTCCCATGGACGTTTGTTGGAACGATAGCGACATCTGAGCCGGAGGGGAAGACCCTTCATCGCCCCAGAATCTGTAGGCAACCACCAGGAAATCCTTGGCTGTTAAGCGAATCGGCCCCTACCTGCGGAAGCGCTCCCACGGGCCGGGCGTCGATGTGTCAGGCGTGTTTCCACATTGACACGAACGAGCGCCGTGGACGGTCTCGGCCGGGCGGGGGGGGGCGGGGCGGCCCCGCCCGGGGGGGAGGGTGGGGGCCGGGGGGGGTGGGGGTGGGGGCG